>NZ_JAOCAT010000020.1:0-143594 GCF_029839485.1 Achromobacter sp. GD03932 | reverse complement strand
CACGAAGGCGCGGCCGTTCAGGTGCCGCACCGCGCCCAGCTCGCCGGCTTCGACCATGAAGTCGTCCTGCCCGCAGAGCTTCTTCAACGCGCTGGCCTCGGCGCCGGTCTCGATCAGCGTGCGGCCCGACAGCACCACCGTCTTGCCCGCGGCGCGCAGGTCGCGCGCCAGCTCCATCCAGTCCTCGGCGCGCAGCTCGTGCCTGCGGCTACAGACGGTTTCGCCCACGTAGATGATGTCGGCGGGGCCATCGGCCAGCGACGCGTAGAAATCCAGCGTGTGCTGGCGCGGCCAGTAGTACTGCAACGGTGCGACCGATATCCGGTACGCGCTAGGTTTCATTTCCATGGACGTTCGAATGCGCCTTGCGTGACTTGGGAACCCTCGGAATGGCGCGCCAGCATGGCGTTCCATTCGGGACGGGGCGAAAAGCGGGAAGCGTCCGCATGCGCGCTGTCCAACGCGGCGCGCAAGGTCGACACCACCTGGGTGACATAGGCCGGGCTGCGCTGCCGCCCTTCGATCTTGACGGCGGACACGCCCATCTCCGCCAACCGTGGCAACAGGCCGATGGCGTTCAGGCTGGTGGGTTCCTCCAGCGCGTGATCCGCCTGGCCGTCCACATCGAAGCGGCCCTTGCACAGGGTGGGATAGGCGGCGGGTTCGCCCGGTTCGTAGCGGTCGATCAGGATGCCGTTCAAGCGCGCATCCATGCGGCCGTTCTCTTCCGACCAGCGCACGGCATGCGCGGGCGAACAGACGCCCTTGTTGTTGGGAGAATCGCCGGTGGCGTAGGACGACAGCAGGCAGCGGCCTTCGGCCATGACGCACAGGCTGCCGAAGCCGAACACCTCGACCTCGACGCTGACATTGGCGCAGATGCGCGCGATCTCCGCCAGCGTCAGCACGCGCGGCAGCACCACGCGGCGTATGCCGAACTGTTCCTTCATCAGCTCGATGGCGTCAGCATGCGTGGCGGAACCCTGCACCGACAGGTGCAGGCGCAGGTCCGGATAGCGGTCGCTGGCGTAGGCCAGCAGCCCGGCGTCGGCCATGATGACCGCATCGGCGCCCAATCCATAGGCAGCGTCGACGGCGGCGCGCCATTCGGGCGCCCGGCCGGCCTGCACAAACGTGTTGATGGCGAACAGCACTTGCCGTCCGCGGCTGTGGGCCAGCTCGACGCCGGCGCGGATATCGCTTTCGGTGAAATTGAGCCCGGCGAAGTTGCGGGCATTGGTGGCGTTCTTGAGCCCGAGGTAGACGGTGTCGGCGCCGGCATCGATGGCGGCCTTCAGCGCGGCCAGGCTGCCGGCGGGGGCCACGAGCTCCATGGGAGAGGTTCGAGTTTCCATGCCGGCCAGTCTATGGGGCCACCACGCCCCTGGCCTTGTCGCAGATCAAACGGCCCGTGCCGAATGCCGCATGCCGCCCTATTCTTCCGTGTACAGGCCGTGTTCGACCGCGTACACCGCGACCTGCACCCGGCTGGTGAGGTTCAGTTTCTTCAACACGTTCTGCACGTGGATCTTGACCGTGCTTTCGCTGACGTCCAGTTCGCGCGCAATCACCTTGTTGCTGGCGCCGCGCGCCAGCCATTGCACGATTTGGGTTTCGCGCGCGGTGAGGCGATGGCGCTCGGCGCTGCCCCCTGGCTGCGGCGCTTGCGCCGCCAGGCTGGCCTGGCCGCGGAATTGCTCGACCAGCTTGGCCGTCATGCTTTCGGCGATGACCGGCTCGCCGCCCGCCGCGCGGCGGATCGCGGCGGTCAGCGCCTCGGCGTCGATGTTCTTGACCAGATAGCCGCGGGCGCCGTCGCGCAGCGCCTGCCCCAGTTCGTCGGCCTCTTCCGACACCGTCAGGATGATGACCGCGCACGATGGCAATTCCTGCGTCAGCAGCTGCAGCGTTTCCAGCCCCGACAGGCCCGGCAGGTTGAGGTCCAGCAGCACCACGTCCGGCTTGAGTTCCTTGGCGCGTTTCAGGCCTTCGACGCCGTCGCCGGCCTCGGCCACGACCTCGAAGTCGGGCTGGCGTTGCAGCAGCAGGCGCACGCCCGAGCGGAACAGGGTGTGGTCGTCGACGAGGAGTATACGGATGGGCATGGTCGGAATATTCAAGCGGCCTGGCGTTCGCTGCCGGGCAAGGTCAGCGCGACGCGCGTGCCGGCGCCGGGCTGTGATTCAAGTTTTATCACGGCGCGCATGCGCGCGGCGCGTTCGCGCATGATGTGCAGGCCCACATGCGATTCGCCGCGTTCGGCCACCTCGGCGGGGTCGTACCCTTGGCCGTCGTCGGCAATGACCAGGCTGAAGTCGCGGTCGTTGGCGACGTCAATGCGCACGTGGCTGGCTTCGGAATGCTTGCGCACGTTGGACAGCGCTTCCTGCAGGATGAAGAGCACCTGCAACTGCTCGTCGGGTGCCAGCGGCGCGCCCGCGCCAGGGCCGAAGCGCAGCTCGGTTTCGATCCCCGTCTGCCGCCGGAACCGCGCCACGGTGTCTTCGATACCGGCCTGCAGGTCGCCCTGCGACAGCTTGGTGCGGAAGTTGGTCAGCAGTTCGCGCACGTCCTGGTAGCTTTCGTCCACGCCGGTACGCAACAGCGGCAGGATCTCGTCGATCTCCGCCTGGTCGCCGCGCTTGACGGCGGCGTCCAGCATCTGCAATTGCAGGTTCAGGAAGTTCAGGCCCTGCGCCAGGCTGTCGTGCAGCCCCTGCGCCACCAGTCCGCGTTCGCGCACCACCGCCAGTTGGCGCGCCTGCGCGCTGAGGCGGCGGTTGTCCAGGGCCACGCCCAGATGCTGGCCCAGTGTTTCCAGCAACTGCGATTCGGCCGGTGACAAGCGGCGCTGCTGGCGGAAATGCAGGGAATATGAACCCAGCACCTCGTCGCGCGTGACGATGCGGAACACGGCCACGCTGGCAAAGCCGTCGCGCTGGCAATTCAGTTCCATGGCCGGCGGCGACTCGCGGAAATCCTGGATGACGATGACCCCAGCCTGCCGCGTGGCGACGCCGCAATAGCAGTCGTTCACACGCATGCAATGCTCGGACTCGACCAGTTCGTCCGACAGCCCCACCGACACCATCAGGTTGAGCTTCTCGTTGTTGGGATCCAGCGCCCGGATGCTGCCGCCCTCGGCGTCGAACTGCAGCATCACGCGCCGCAAGAAGCCGTCGCACAGCGCCTCGATCTCGTTGGGCTGGTTCAGGAAGGCAGCCATGTCGTAGAGCGCGCCGATGTCGCGGTTCTGCGCGGCCAGTTGCGCGGTCTTTTCTTCCACCCGCCGCTCCAGGCCGGTGTACAGATCCTGCAATTCATCGGCCATGCGGTTGTAGCCGCGCGCCAGCACGCCGAACTCGTCCTGGCTTTCCACCGGCAGCCGGGTGCTGAATTCCCTGGCCGCCATGCGTTGCAGGCCATCGCGCAGGCGCAGTACCGGCGAAATGATCCAGAGGTAAAGCAGGTAGATCATTGCCAGCGTGCCGGCGCTGGCGATAGCCGCCAGCACGCCCTGCGACAACCGCAGCGAGGTGGTCTTGCCGGCGTTGTCCTGTTCGATCATGCGCACCAGCGTGTCGGCCCGGGCCACGAATTCCGGCAGGGTCTCCAGATAGGTGGCGGCATCCGGCTGGGCCAGGGCGCGCGTGGCGGCCGGCTTCATGATGTCGTACCAGTAGGCGGCCACGTCATGCCATTGCTTGCGGATGGCCTGGTCGTTGGGAATGAACAGCGGGCGCGCGGGGTTGCCGCGCGCCAGCCGCGCGATGGTGTCGTCCATGAGCAGGACCTGCTCGTTGGTGCGGAACTCGCGTCCGGCCTGCGGCCGCATCAGCTCCACCGCCACGCGGTTGGCCCGCATGCGCAGGCTGCCCGTGTCGTTGATGGCCGCGCCCGCGCCTTCCAGCTGCCAGGACAGCCATAGCGTCCAGCTGACCATGGACAGCACCACCACCAGCGCCACCAGGGAGCTGATGACGATGCGCGTGGACAGGCGATGCCAGGGCGAAGGCAGGCCGTCGGCTGGGGCGGCGGTATCGGTGGGCTTCATGGCTTTCAACGCGGTCTTGCTGGAGGAATGCTGCGGCTTCCAGTGTAGCCGCAGCGCCTCTTGTTCCGGAGCCACGCCCTCAAGCCAGCCCCAGGGTGCGGCAAATGAAATCCGCGACTTGCGCCGGCTCGTTGACCGGCAGGCAGGGCAAATCGGTATCCAGCGGCGCGTCGGTGGCCACCGCCAGGAAACTGCTGTCTTGCGCATGCAGGGGCGGCTTGCCCAAGGTAGGCCGGTACACTTCGATGCGCGGGATCGCGGCCTGCTTGAAGCCTTCGACCAGCACCAGGTCGGCCGGCGACAGGCGCGCCAGCTGCTCGTCCAGCGTGGGTTCCGGGGCGTCGCGCAACTCGTGGACGATGGCGTAGCGGAACGGCGAGGCCACCATCACCTCCAGGGCGCCCGCCTGGCGGAAGCGCGCGCTGTCCTTGCCGGGCGGCTCCATCTGGAAATCGTGGTGGCTGTGCTTGATGACGCTGACCCGCAGGCCGCGCGCGGCCAGCAGCGGCAACATGGCCTCGATCAGGGTGGTCTTGCCGCTGCCGGAACGGCCGGCGATGCCGAAAACTGGGGTCATGCAAGCTCCGTGAACAATGGGCATACGATGGGCAGGAATCCGTCCGCCCGCGCCGAGTATGCCAGCAAAGCGCCCGCCACCAGGTCGAAGTACCAGCCATGCAGGGTCAGGCTGCCCGCCTCCACCGCGCGCCGCACAAAGGGCAGGTCTTCCAGATTGCGCAGCGAAATCAGGATCGAGGCCTGCTCGCAGGCGCGACGGCGTTCGGCCGCGGTCGCCTGCGGCATCTGCTGCAGCACCTGCCTGCGGGCCGGTTCCGCGATGTCCATCCAGCGCTCCAGGTAGTCGGTCTCGCCGTCGCCCCGGGTGCGCCGGTCCATCAGCGCCCGTATGCCGCCGCAGTGGGCGTGGCCCAGCACGATGATGCGGCTGACCTGCAACTGCTCCACCGCGAACTGTATCGCGGCCAGCACGCCCTGCAGGCCGCGGTCGGTGCTGGCCGGCGGCACCAGATTGGCGACATTGCGCACCGTGAAGATGTCGCCGGGGTCGCAGCCCAGCAGCATGGCCGGATCCACCCGCGAATCGCAGCAGCCCACCAGCAAGGTGCTGGGGTGCTGGCCTTCGCAGAGATTGCGGTATAGCGATGGCGCGTCCTCGTAGTACTGCTGCTGAAAGCGCTGGAAGCCGTCGACCAGCCGTTCGATGTCGCGCATGTCAGCCTCCCGTCTGCGCCATGAAGCGCACGATGCGTTCCGGACGGGCCACAAAATCGTGGCGTTCCGGCTTGGCGGCGATGCCGGCCCGGATCGCCTGGATCAATTCGGCGTCGCTGGCGCCCGCGCGCAGCAGGCGGCCCAGCGGCACCTGGTCTTCCTGCCCCAGGCACAAGTACAGGGTGCCGTCCACGCCCAGCCGGACGCGGTTGCAGCTCGCGCAGAAATGGCGCGACATGGGGGTGATCACGCCCAGCACAGGCGTCCCATGGCCCGTGGTCCAGTAGCGCGCCGGTCCCGCGCCCGCCCCGCCCAGGGCGGGAACCAGGCCGGTTTCGGCGGCCAGCCGTGCTCCCAGGGCATTCAAGTCGGTGTGGGCGTAGCCCTGGCCGCAGCTGCCCATGGGCATGGGCTCGATCAGGCGCAGCACGAAGCCCTGCGCCACCGCGTAATCCAGCAGCCTGCGCACTTCGGCCTCGGGCGTGGCCGCATGCACCACACTGTTGAGCTTGATGGGCGCAAAGCCCGCCTGCTTGGCCGCCGCCAGCCCGGCCAGCACCGACTCCAGGCAATCCCGGCCGGTGATCTGGCTGAAGGCGGCGGCATCCAGCGTGTCCAGGCTGATGTTCAGCCGGTCCACGCCCGCGGCGCGCAGGTCGTGCGCGTGGCGCGCGAGCTGCGTGCCGTTGGTGGACACGGACAGATCCTTCAAACCGGGCATGGCGGCGATGACGCCAGCCAGACCTGCAACGCCGCGGCGCAGCAGCGGCTCGCCGCCGGTCAGCCGGACCTTGCTCACGCCCAACCCGGCGAACAACCCCACCAGCCGCGCCATCTCGTCGTGGCGCAGCCAATTCGCGGGGGTTTCGAATCCTTTGAAATCCTTGGGCAGGCAATAGCTGCAACGCAGGTCGCAGCGGTCCGTGACCGACACCCTCAGATAGTCGATGCGGCGGCCATGGCCGTCCACCAGGGGTCCCGCAGCCGGCTCGTCCATCATGCGGCGCTCCCGCTGTAGACGCGCTCGGGCTCTTCGCCCTGCAGGTCTATGCCCTGGATGTCGGCGCGTTCGACCAGCAGCTTGGCGTACTGGCGCCAGGCCGTATCGCGGCTCATGGACGACAGCGCGGCGGCGATCTGTCCGGCCACATGCTCGTAGGGTTGCATGCGGCCTTCGATACGCCGCGTGACGCGCACGATATGCAGACCGTGGCGGGTTTCCAGCAACTGCGGCAACAGGCCCCCCGCGGGCAGCGCGAACACCGCCCGCTCGAATTCCGGCACCGTGTCGCCGCGGCCCAGTTGGCCCAGGCTGCCGCCCACCGCGGCGGACGGGCAGTTCGATTGTTCGCGCGCCACCTCGGCGAAGCGCGACGGATCTTCCATCAACTCCGCCAGCACGGCGTTGCCATGGGCCCGCAGCATGTCCAGGTTCACGCCCGGCGTGACCTGGAACAGGATGTGGTCCGCCTCGATCAGCTCGCCCGCCATGAAGCGTTGCGGGTGCATCTGGTAGAAGCGGCGGCAGGCGGCCTCGTCGGCCTCGGGCGCCGGCGCCTCGCGGGCCAGCAAGGCGCCGATGGCGCCCTCCTCGTCCGCGGGGTCCAGGCCCAGCCGGCTAGCCTCGTCCAGCAGCACGCGGCGCAGCACCAGGGCGGTGATCGCCTCGCGCATGGGATTGCCGGCCTCCGCATGCAGCGGCAGTTCGCGTTCCAGATCCGCGTCGTTCAGTTCGACGCCATTGACGATGACAGGCATGGTCGGCTCCTGGGACAGGGAATCAGCGCGGACGGACCAGCTGCCAGGCGCGGCCCAGATAGCCCACCGAGGCGAAGCCGCTCCAGACGTGGACCAGGCGCGTGAACGGAAAGATCACGAACAGCGTGAGGCCCATGAAGAGGTGCGCCTTGAACAGCAGCGGCACGTCGGCAATATGGCTGGCCGCGTCGCCCTGGAAGGTGACGATGTGCTGCGCCCAGGTCATCAGGCGCACCATCATTTCACCGTCCATGTGGCCGGCCGACAGCGCGATGGTGGACAGGCCCAGCAACAGCGTGACCAGGATCCACAACAGCAGCAGCTTGTCGCCGGGCCGCGTGGTGGCGCGGATGCGCGGGTCGCTCAGGCGGCGATGGATCAGGATCAGGAGGCCGATCAGGCACAGCCCGCCCATGACGCCGCCGGCCACCATGGCCACGGTCTGCTTCAGGCTGTGCGACACGCCCAGCGTGTCCCACACCACCACCGGCGTCAGCAATCCGGCCAGATGCCCGAAGAACAGGCCCAGGATGCCGACGTGGAACAGGATATTGCCCAGCCGCAGTTGCCCGCGGTGCAGCAGCTGCGAGCTGTCCGTCTTCCAGGTGTATTGCTCGCGCTCGAAGCGCACGAGGCTGCCCAACAGGAAGATCGTCAGCGCGATGTAGGGATAGATGCCGAAGAAGAACTGATTCAGGGAGTTCATGATGCGTCGTCCTGAAGATTAATGAGCCGCGGGCGCGCGGGGATAGAAGCGCACGGTCTGCGCGCCATCGCCCGAGAACGGCCGCAGCAGCGGTTCCACGCCGTCCGCGCCTATGCCGAACGTTTCCATCGCCTCGTCCATGTCGCGCACGGGCGCCTCGGTCTGTTCGCGCGGAATCACGCGGGACTGGGCGCGCAGCACCGCGAAGATGCAGGCGTAGGAGCTTTCGCCCTTGGCCAGGCGCGCGCCGATGGCGGCCAGCACGTGGATGGCATCGTCCAGCAGGTCCTGCGCCTGGGCCGGGTCGATGACGCCCAGGAACTCCAGGAACAGCGGCACATGGTCAGGCAGCTCGGACACCACCGGCTCGAAGCCGTGCTCGCGGTAGGTGTCCAGCAGGTCCACCATGGCCTGGCCGCGGTCGCGGCTTTCGCCGTGCACGTGTTCGAACAAGTGCAGCGAATGCGAGCGGTTGCGGTCAAAGGTGGCGACGTAGTTCTCCTGCAGCGCGATCAGGTCGTTGGTGGCCAGGTAGCCGACCAGCGGCTGCAGGGTTTCCTCTGCGTCGGGATAGTCGGCCAAGGCGGTTTCGACTTCACCCAGCGCGTCCAGCAGCTCGGGTTCCGGGTAGCACAGCAAGGCGGAAAGCAGGCGGTAAAGACTCATGGTTTTCTCCTTTCCTAGGCCGAAGCGGCCTTCTTGCGGGATTTCGGCATCTCGATGAAGATCTCGCTGCCCTGGGGCTTGCGTCCGAACAAGGTGCCTTCCGACACCCCGCCGGAGCAGCCGTTGCCGAAGGTGAAGCCGCAGCTGCCCTTCTCGTTGAAGCTGTCCTCGACGACTTCCTTGTGGCTGCTGGGTACCACGAAGCGGTCTTCGTAGTCGGCGATGGCCATGATCTTGTACATGTCCTGCACCGTGGCCTCCGTCAGCCCCACCTGGTCCAGCAAGGCCGTGTCGCGTTCGCCATGCACCGTCTCGGAGCGCTTGTAGGCGCGCATGGCCAGCATGCGTTCCAGCGCCTGCACCACCGGCGCTTCCTTGCCCGCCGTGAGCAGGTTGGCCAGGTAGCGTACCGGGATGCGCAGGCTGGAGACGTCGGGAATCATGCCGCTCTTGCCCACCGTGCGGCGCGGCATCTGGCCGGACTCGGCGGCCGTCTGGATGGGCGACAGCGGCGGGATGTACCAGACCATGGGCAAGGTGCGGTATTCGGGATGCAGCGGGAAGGCGACGCGCCACTCCACCGCCATCTTGTAGACCGGCGATTTACGCGCGGCCTCCAGCCAAGATTCCGGGATGCCCTGCTCGCGCGCGGCGGCAATCACCTCGGGCGAATGCGGGTCCAGGAACAGGTCGAGCTGCGACTGGTACAGGTCCTGTTCGCTGGCGGTGGACGCGGCATGCTCGATCTGGTCGGCGTCATACAGCATCACGCCCAGGTAGCGGATGCGGCCCACGCAGGTTTCCGAGCACACCGTGGGTTGGCCGGCTTCGATACGCGGATAGCAGAAGGTGCACTTCTCGGCCTTGCCGCTGCTCCAGTTGTAGTAGATCTTCTTGTACGGGCAACCCGAGATGCACATGCGCCAGCCGCGGCACTTGTCCTGGTCGACCAGCACGATGCCGTCGTCTTCACGCTTGTAGATGGAACCGGACGGGCAGCTGGCGACACAGGCCGGGTTCAGGCAGTGTTCGCACAGGCGCGGCAGGTACATCATGAAGGTGTTCTCGAAGGTCGAGTACATCTCCTTCTGCACGCCCTCGAACAAGGCGTCGCGGCTGCGCGCGCTGAATTCGCCGCCCAGGTCGTCTTCCCAGTTCGGGCCCCAATGGATCTTGTCCATTTTCTTGCCGGTCAACACCGACACCGGACGCGCGGTGGGCGGCGTCTGCGACAGCGGCGCCTTTTGCAGGTGCTCGTAGTCGAAGGTGAACGGCTCGTAGTAGTCGTCGATCTGCGGCAGGTTCGGGTTGGCGAAGAGGTTGGCCAGGATGCGCAGCTTGCCGCCCTGGCGCGGTTCCAGCTTGCCAGCGGCGGTACGCTTCCAGCCGCCCTTCCACTTCTCCTGGTTCTCCCATTCCTTGGGATAGCCGATGCCGGGCTTGGTTTCCACGTTGTTGAACCAGGCGTACTCGACGCCGTCGCGGCTGGTCCAGACGTTCTTGCAGGTGACCGAGCAAGTGTGGCAGCCGATGCACTTGTCCAGGTTCAGCACCATGCCGATTTGGGCGCGTATCCTCATGATTGCTTCTCTTCTTGTTGCGTTGCTTCAACCAGCGGACCTTCGAGCCAGTCCACCTTCTTCATCTTGCGCAGCACCACGAATTCATCGCGGTTGGCGCCCACGGTGCCGTAGTAGTTGAAGCCGTAGGCCTGCTGGGCGTAGCCGCCGATCATGTGCGTGGGCTTGAGCACCGTGCGCGTGACCGAGTTATGGATGCCGCCGCGCTTGCCGCTGGTTTCCGCCCCAGGCACGTTCACGATCTTTTCCTGCGCGTGGTACATCAGGCACATGCCCACCGGCACGCGCTGGCTGACCACCACCCGCGCCGTCAGGGTGCCGTTCACGTTGAAGACTTCGACCCAGTCGTTGTCGACCAGCCCGGCCTGCTTGGCCTCGGCTTCCGAGATCCACACGTGAGGACCGCCGCGGCTCAGCGTCAGCATGCGCAGGTTGTCCGAGTACGTGCTGTGGATGCCCCATTTCTGGTGCGGCGTCAGCCAGTTCAGGACCAGTTCCTTCTCGCCGTTCGGGTAGCGGCCCAGCATGGGCGCAACCGTCTTGGTGTCGATGGCCGGCTTGTACACGCAGGAGCCTTCGCCGAAGTCCAGCATCCAGCGGTGGTCCTGGTAGAACTGCTGGCGGCCGGTCAGCGTGCGCCATGGAATCAGCTCGTGCACGTTGGTGTAGCCGGCGTTGTAGCTGACCTCTTCGCTTTCCAGACCCGACCAGGTGGGTGCGGAGATGATCTTGCGCGGCTGCGCCTGGATGTCGCGGAAGCGGATCTTGTCGTGCTCGCGGCCGATGGCCAGGTGCGCGTGGTCGCGTCCGGTGATCTTGCCCAACGCTTCCCAGGCCTTGACCGACACGTGGCCATTGGTCTCGGGCGCGAAAGTCAGGATCATCTCGGCCGCATCGATGGCGGTGTCGAGCTTGGGCCGGCCCTGGCTCACGCCCGGCTCGGTCACGGCCTCGTTGATGCCGGCCAGCTCATGCACCTCGTGCTCGGTGTTCCAGTTGATGCCCTTGCCGCCGTTGCCCAGCTTGTCCAGCAGCGGCCCCACCGAGGTGAACTTGCGGTAGATGTCGTTGTAGTCGCGTTCGACCACCGTCATGTTGGGCGCGGTCTTGCCGGGAACCAGGTCGCATTCGCCCAGCTTCCAGTCCTTGGGTTCGAAAGCCTGGCCCAGTTCTCCCGGGGTGTCGTGCATCAGCGGGGTCAGCACCACGTCACGGCGTTTGCCCAGGTAGGGGCCGCCGATCTCGCTGAACTTCTTGGCCAGCAGCTTGTAGATCTCCCAGTCGGTCTTGCTTTCCCACAGCGGCTGCACGGCTTCGCTCAGCGGGTGGATGAAGGGGTGCATGTCCGACGTATTGAGGTCGTCCTTTTCATACCAGGTGGCCGTGGGCAGCACGATGTCGCCATACAGGCAGGTGGTGCTCATGCGGAAGTCCAGCACCGTCAGCAGGTCCAGCTTGCCTTCGGCCGCGTCTTCCTGGTAGGTCACCTCGGTGGGCTTGATCGCTTCCGCTTCGTCGCCGAACACCGCGTTCTGCGTGCCCAGCAGGTATTTCAGGAAGTACTCGTGGCCCTTGCCGCTGGAGCCCAGGATGTTGGAGCGCCACACGAACATGTTGCGCGGGAAGTTGGCCGGGTCGTCGGGGTTCTCGCAGGACATGCGCAGTTCGCCCGACTTCAGCTGTTCAGCCACGTAAGCCACCGGGTCCTTGCCCTGGCTTTCGGCCTGCGCCACCACGTCCAGCGGATTGGTGCGCAATTGCGGCGCCGACGGCAGCCAGCCCATGCGCTCGGCGCGGGCGTTCAGGTCGATCATGCTGAGGTCGCCATAGCGGCCACGGTCCGCCGTCGGGCCCAGGATTTCCTGGACGTTCAGCTTTTCATGGCGCCACTGGCTGGTGTGCGCATAGAAGAACGACGTGCCGTTCATCTGGCGCGGCGGGCGGACCCAGTCGGCGGCGAAGGCCAGCGGCGCCCAGCCGAACTGCGGGCGCAGCTTTTCCTGGCCCACGTAGTGCGCCCAGCCGCCGCCGCTCTTGCCGACGCAGCCGCACATCATCAGCATGTTGATGATGCCGCGGTAGATCATGTCCATGTGGTACCAGTGGTTCAGGCCGGCGCCGACGATCACCATGGACTTGCCTTCGGTGTCGTGGGCGTTCTGCGCGAACTCGCGCGCCACCTGGATGACCTGCGCGCGCGGCACGCCGGTGTGCTTTTCCTGCCAGGCGGGCGTGTAAGGCACGTCATCGTCATAGGAGCTGGCGACGTTGCCGCCGCCCAGGCCGCGGTCCAGACCGTAGTTGGCCATCTGCAGGTCGTACACCGTGGCCACCAGGGCCTCGCTGCCGTCGGCCAGGCGGATGCGGCGCGCAGGCACATTGCGCACCTGCAGCTCGCCATGCTCGCTGCCGAAATACGGGAAACCCACGCCGACCACGGCGTCGGACTGATCCAGTAGGCTCAGCGCGGGTTCGATCTCGCGGCCGCTGCCGCCGTCCTTGGACTCCAGGTTCCAACGGCCGACCTTCTCGCCGCCGTTGACCGCGCCCTCGCCCCAGCGGAAACCGATGCTGCCATTGGGTGCGACCAGGTCGCCTGTCTTGGCGTCCAGCACCAGCGTCTTCCAGTCGGGGTTGTTCTGTTCGCCCAGGGCGCCGTCCAGATGCGAGGCGCGCAGGAAGTGGTCCGGCGCGTGGAAGCCGTCGCGCTCCTTCAGCAGCACCAGCATGGGCATGTCGGTGTAGCGGCGCACATAGTCGCGGAAGTATTCCGATGCGCCGGACAGATGGAATTCCTTCAGGATCACATGGCCCATGGCCATGGCGAGCGCGGCATCCGTGCCCTGCTTGGGCGCCAGCCAGATGTCGCCGAACTTGACCATTTCGCCGAAGTCGCTGGACACGGCCACCGTCTTGGTGCCCTTGTAGCGGACCTCGGTGTAGAAGTGCGCGTCGGGCGTGCGGGTCTGGGGCACGTTGGAGCCCCACACCATCAGGTAGGTCGAGTTGTACCAGTCGGCCGATTCCGGCACATCGGTCTGTTCGCCCCAGATCTGCGGGCTGGCGGGCGGCAGGTCGCAGTACCAGTCGTAAAAGCTCAGGCAGGCGCCGCCCAGCAGGCTGAGATAGCGCGCGCCTGCCGCATAGCTGACCATGGACATGGCCGGGATCGGCGAAAAGCCGATCACGCGGTCGGGGCCGAACTTCTTGATCGTGAGCGCGTTGGCGGCGGCCACGATCTCCATCGCCGTGTCCCAGTCCGCACGCACGAAGCCGCCCAGTCCGCGCACGGCCTTGTAGCGCTTGGCGCGCTTGGGATCTTGGCTGATCCATTCCCAGGCCGCGATCGGGTCCATGGTCTTGCGCGCCTCGCGCCACATTTCCATGAGGCGGCCGCGGATCATCGGATACTTCACGCGCTGCGCCGAGTAGACGTACCAGCTGTAGGAGGCGCCTCGCGGACAGCCGCGGGGTTCATGGTTGGGCAGGTCCGGCCGCGTGCGCGGGTAGTCGGTCTGCTGGGTTTCCCAGGTGATCAGGCCGTTCTTGACGTAGACCTTCCAGGAGCAGGAGCCGGTGCAGTTCACGCCGTGCGTCGAACGCACCACCTTGTCATGCTGCCAGCGGGCGCGGTAGGCGTTCTCCCACTTGCGGTCCTCGTTGACCGTTTCGCCGTGACCGTCCGCGAAGGTGGATTTCACCCGCGACATGAACTTCAAGCGGTCCAGAAAATGGCTCATTCTCTATTCTCCAAGAGCGCCGGCCCCGCCGGCGCGTACTGCGATCGATGCTGTTGAATCCATTGTGGGCGCGGCCCGCCTGCCGGACCATTCGCCGGTGGCACAGGCCGGGCGCGGCAGAATGACTAGTCACTCCGGCCGCGTCCGCTACGCGCTAGCAAGGCACCGGCGCATTGCGGCGGGCGTAGTACCACCAGGTGATGACCATGCAAGTGGCGTAGAACCCGATGAAGCAATACAGGGCGGCCTGCACGCTGCCGGTCATCTCGAGCGAGGTGCCGAAGCTGCGCGGGATGAAGAAGCCGCCGTATGCGCCGATCGCGCCCGAGAAGCCCAGCACCGCGGCCGATTCCTTGGCGGCGTCCGCCTGGGCCTGCTTCTGAGCGGCGGCACCCTTGCCTTCGGCCGCCTGCGTGCGTTCGCGCAGGAAGATCACGGGAATCATGCGGAAGGTCGAGCCGTTGCCCACGCCGGTCAGCGCGAACAGCACGATGAACATGGCCAGGAAGCCATTGAAATTGCCGGCCTGCCCGGCGACCGGCAGGAACGTCACCACGCCCAGCACCGCCGCGATCATGGCCGCGAAGGTGAACAGCGTGACGCGCGCGCCGCCCAGCTTGTCCGACACCCAGCCGCCAAACGGCCGCGTCAGCGATCCCACCAGCGGGCCCAGGAAGGCATAGGCCATGGGGTCGACCTGCGGGAACAGCGTCTTGGTCAGCATGGCGAAGCCCGCCGAGAAGCCGATGAAGGAGCCGAAGGTACCCACGTACAGCCAGCACATCAGCCAGTTGTGCTTGCGCTTGAAAATGACGGCCTGGTCCGCGAACGAGGCGCGCGCGTCGGCGATGTCGTTCATGCCGAACCACGCCGCGATCGAGGCCAGCGCAATCGGGATCACCCAGATGAAGCCGGCGTTCTGCAGCCACAGATTCTGCTGCGCGCCATTGGCGTTGATGACCTGGGGCTCGCCGCCCGCCACGCCGAACACGCCGATGGAAATCACCACCGGCACCACGAACTGCACCAGGGACACGCCCAGGTTGCCGATGCCGGCATTCAGCCCGGTGGCCAGGCCCTTCTTCTCCTTGGGGAAGAAGAAGCTGATGTTGGCCATGCTGGAGCTGAAGTTGCCGCCCCCCAGGCCGCACAGCAGCGCCAGGATCAGCAGGGTCGGGAACGAGGTGGTCGGGTCGCGCAGGGCGAAGCCCATGCCGAGCGCCGGGATCAGCAGCGAGGCCGTGGAGATGGCCGTCCACTTGCGCCCGCCGAACACCGGCACCAGAAAGGAATAGAAGATGCGCAGGGTCGCGCCCGACAGCGCGGGCAACGCCGTCAGCCAGAACATCTGGTTCTTGGACAGCATGAAGCCGGCGCGGTCCAGGTTGACCACCACCACGCTCCACAGCATCCAGATGCTGAACGCCAGCATCAGCGCCGGAATGGAGATCCAGAGATTGCGGTTGGCGACGCGGGCGCCGGTCTGCTTCCAGAAGCCGGGATTATCCGGCTCCCAGCGCGCAAGGACTTGAGTGGAAGACATAGGGATACTCTCAGGAGGTGGTGGAAGGAGAGACGGCGTGTTGCCGGGCGATGGCCGCGCTTTCCGGCCGGAAACTGAAATGCATGAAGATGAGGGAGACGCAGACGGTGCCGTACAGCAGCATGAAGGCGCTGGAGCGGACGCCCGTCAGGTCGAGCAGAACCCCGAACATGATCGGCAGCACGAAGCCGCCCAGGCCGCCGGCCAGGCCGACGATGCCGGACACGGCGCCGATGTTTTCGCCGAACTCGTCCGAGATGAACTTGAAGACCGAGGCCTTGCCGATGGCCATGGCGATGCCGACCACGAACAGCAACACGGTGAAGGTGACCGGTCCCAGCGCAATGCCGAAGCTGCGCGGGCCGTTGGCCGTTGCGATGGTGAATTCCGTTTGCGGATAGCTCAGCAGGAAGAACGCGACCCAGCACACCCACATCACCCACCAGGTGGTCTTGTAGGCGCCGTAGCGATCGGAGATCCAGCCGCCCACCGCGCGCAGCACGCCGCCGGGCAGGGAGAAGCAGGCCGCCAGCAACGCCGCCAGCTTCATGTCGAAGCCGTATTCGCCGATGTAGTACTTGGTCATCCACAGCGCCAGCGCCACGTAGCCGCCGAACACCACCGAGTAGTACTGGCAATAGCGCCAGACGCGCGGGTCCTTCAGCATGGCCATCTGCGCCGACAGGCTGGCGCCGCTCTTGACGCGGTGCGAGGGGTCGGAAGAAGAGAACAGCCAGAACAGGATGGCGGTGACCAGCAACGCCACGGCATAGACCTGGGGCACGATGACCCAGGCCCCGCCCGCCGCCGCGATCAGCGCGGGGGCCACGAACTTGGTGATGGCCGAGCCCGAGTTGCCGGCGCCGAACACGCCCATCGCCAGGCCCTGCTTGTTGCGCGGGAACCAGCGCGCCACGTAGGGCGTACCCACCGAGAACGAGCCGCCCGTCAGGCCGACAAACAGCGCCAGCACCAGGAACTGCCAGTATTCGGTGGCGTAGGACAGCAGCCAGATCGGCACCACCGCCAGCAGCATCAGGATGAAGAACACCGGCCGCCCGCCGTAGCGGTCGGTCCAGATGCCCAGCGGCACCCGCACCAGCGAACCGGTCAGCACCGGCATGGCGGCCAGCAGGCCGAACTCGGTTTCAGACAGGCCCAGTTGCTGCTTGATGGGAATGCCCAGCACCGCAAAGATCATCCACACCGCGAAACAGATGGTGAAGGCGAATGTGCTTGAAATCAGGACCCGCATCGGCGCGCCGGCGGAAGGTTGACTTGCTGCCATGGTTACTCTCGCTTTACTCACGAAGACATGTGGCTAGCCTAGGCATGGCGGGCCTTGCGGACCATTCGCCAGCCGACCAGAAGCCCCGTGCCGATGTGACTAGTCACCCCTTTCTTGCCGGCCCGGCTTGCGCTGGATCAAGCGGCCGCGCTGGCGGCAAAGCGCCGGACGCATTAATATGCATTTCAAATACACCTTTAAAAGCGAAGCCGAAACGGCGCCGCGACTACTCACATGAGCACGCTGCTTAGCATCGAAGAGCCGGCGGCGGCCCCCCGCCGCGCAAAGCCCCAATGGAGCGCCTTCACGGAAATGGGCTTCCGGCCGCTATACCTGGCCGGCTGCTTCTGGGCGCTGGCGTCCGTGCTGCTGTGGGTGCATGCCCCTGCCCGCTTGACGGGCGTGTTGAACGGCATGTTCTGGCATGCGCACGAAATGCTGTGGGGCTTCGTCGCCACCATCGCGGTCGGCTTCCTGCTGACGGCAGGCGCCAACTGGACCGGCAAGAACCCCTTGCGCGGCACGCCTCTGGCGGTCCTGTGCGCGGTGTGGATCGTGGCGCGCGCGGGCTATCTCGTGCCAGGACGCCCGGCCTTCGTGGTGGCCGCGTCGGCGGATCTGCTGTTCTTCCTGTGGGCCGCGGGCGCGCTGGGCCGAGCCGTCGCCGTCACGCGCAATCAGCGCAATTACGGCATTCCCTTCCTGCTGCTGGGCCTGGCCGCCACCAACGCGCTCTACCTCTGGGCCTCGGTCCAGGGCGACTACTTCGCACTGATGCGCTACTTCAACGCCGGCCTGCTGTGCATGGCGGTGCTGACGCTGCTGATCGCGCGCCGCGTCATCCCCTTCTTCGCCAAACGCGCCGTTGCGGGGCTGGACATCCCGCCGCACACCCGCAGCGGCCACTGGCAGCTGGGCACGGGCATCGTCGCCATCGCCTGCCTGCTTGCCGGCCAGCCGCAGGCCGCCGCGCTGGCATTGGCCGCGACCGGGCTGATCGCCCTGGCGCAATGGGTATCGTGGAAGCCCTGGGCGGTACGCAAGGTGCCGCTGCTATGGATTCTGTACGCGGGGTACGGCGGCCTGGGCATCGGCCTTCTGGTGGGCGCGGCGCAACTGGCCGGCTACGTGCTGCGGCCCGCCTGGCCCGCCCACGTGATCGGCGTGGCCGGATTCTCGGTGCTGATCCTGGGCATGGTCACGCGCACCGCGCTCGGCCACCTGGGCCGGCCGCTGCAGACTGACCGCAGCATGGTGCTGAGCTATGCGCTGATGATCCTGGCGGCCCTGCTGCGCCTGGCCGCCCTGCTCCCGACCGCCGCCGCCATCGGCTTCCTGCACGCCTCGGCCACCGCCTGGGCGCTGGCCTTCGCGCTGTACCTGTGGCGCTTCTTCCCCATGATGATCCGGCCGCGGGCCGATGCGGGCAAGACCGCAGCGCCAGTGATGAAGGTGGTGGCGGTCGGGCGGCGTCCGGCCGCCTGAGCCTCAGCCCCGCCCTTCGCGCCGGCGCGTGGCCGCGAGCTGCTGCTTCATGGCCTTGAGCCAGGCCTTGACCTGCTGCATGTCCACGAACTGCGACAGCTCGAACTCGAGTTCGCCTATGTATTCCTCGGCATCGGCGATCTCCGCGTCCAGGTCTTCCATCAGGTCGGCAGGATCTATGGACTGCGCGGGATCGAAATGGTATTTGGCCTTGAAGCCGTCTTCCGCGGCCGCGATGTCGCCGGCCAACACGGCGAGCTGCGCGTCCAGCGCCTGGTTGTACTGCGCGTAGCGTTCCTCATCGACGCCAGCCAGCCCATCCGGACCGGCAGCGGCCAAGGCGTCGATTTCCGCCAGCGTCTCGGGCGCCGGCGCAGCCCGGCCGGCCGCCGCCTGGGCCGGCGGCGCTTCGACTTCGACCTCGTCCTCGTCCTGTACGTCTTCCGCGCTGGCGTCGTAATCCGAGCCGGCATGCTTGAGATACAAGGCCTTCAGCCTGTCCGTGTCGCACTCGGCCGGCGTGCCGTCCAGCACGATGGCGTCCAGCGTCTCCTGCGCGAGCTGCGCGGCAATTTCGGATGCCAGGGCGCGTTCCGCCTTGGTCAGTTCCTTCTGCTTGCAGGCGTGGTCGAAGCAGGCCACCAGCTTGGCCTTCAATTCGACCTCGACCGTCTCCAGCGGCGCCAGCACGTCCTCGTATTTCTTCTGGTATTCGGGCAGCACGGCCTGCCACCCCCGCAGGCGGGCGCGCTGCTCTTCTAGCGTGCGCGCGAGCGACTCGAATCGCTGGCGTTGCGGCGTTCCGGATGCCGGCAGCGCGGCGGACGTGTTTTCTTGCATGGAGAGAACCTGGGCAGGCGGCGCCTGGAGCGCCTTGAAATGATCGGAGCGCCATTTTAGGTTACCTGTCGGCCGAACCCTCGGCGGCGTTGTCCTTGGCCGTCGTGTCAGCGGGTTCGATGTCCTCGTCGGGCACCTCGTCGCCCTGAGCGCTGTCACTGGCGTCGTCCGGGTTCACCGGCGGCGGCCGGTGGACGGCAGTCCCGGGCGGCGGCACGGACGCCATCGTTATCGGATGCAAGGCCAACTCGAATTGGATCTGGGGCATCGCGGCACCTATCAGGAAATGCGGCGAAATCCGCCGCAGCCCGGTATCAGCAAGCGCCATGCCACCAAGCCAGCGCAAGAGGCATCAGAAGCGCGGATTCTTGCCGAACGGCACTTCCGTGTCCGTCGGTTTCTCGAAAGACGCCGTATCGCCGTTCAGGTCCGCGACGTGGATCTGGGCCAGCCGCGTCGCTTCGTCGATCGCAACCTGGGCCGACGCGAAGCGCTCTTCGACGGCAATACGCTCTTGCGGCGCGCCCACCGCCGGCGGAACCAGTACGTAAGCAATGCTCCAGCTGCCCTGTTGCTCAACCGGACGCTCGAGCTCGAAATCCCATCTGGCGTGTTCCATAGGGCCTCCTGTCGAATCCTGCTTTCATGCTACTGCGGTTTACTGGGTCCTGGGATCGCGGATGCCCTGGTCCTGCTCGCCATGGCTGGCGGCGTCCAGGCCCCGGGCGTCGGCCAGCCCAGTCTCCGCGCCCTCCTCCCAAACCGGCACTTCAGCAAGCCCCGTACCCGAAACGGGTTCAGATCCGATACAGACTGCGGAAGCCGACGTCTTCCGCAGCAGCCCCCTGCGCACCGCCTGGCATAGGCAAACCTCGAGCCCACCCTGCCGCCAAGGCCTGCGCGTCGCGTACGGGGTCGGAGGCCTTGGCGCGTTCATCGCGCATGCGGCAGGTTTCGGGATCGGCGGCGAACAGGCCGCGCGCGTGTACCCTGGCCTGCTCGATCAGCTGCGCGGTCTTGGGAGCGCGTAGCTGCGCAAAGCGCAGCAAGGCCGCCTCCAGCGCATCGTGTCCGCCGTCCAGGCATCGGGCCAGGTGCCAGGCGTCCTCCAGGGCCTGGCACGCGCCCTGCCCCGAGGTAGGCAAGGGCGCGTGCGCGGCATCGCCCACCAGCAGTACGTTGTCCCGGCTCCAGATTTTCAAGGGTTCATGATCATGCACGAAGATCAGATGGACCGCATGCGCCGGCGTTGCGCGGATGATGCGGGCGACAGGCTCAGGCCACCCGCCGAACAAGGTCTCTACCTCCTGGCGCGGGTCCGTGGCAGGCGCCGTCGCGCGCAAGGGCCGCGCCTGCGCCCCCGCCCAATAGACCAGCCCTGGCCGCACCGCCACGGCGCCAAAGCGCTCGCCCGCGCCCCAATAGTCCCGGATGGCGATTTCATCGACCAGCGCGTCATCCGCCTGCGCCACGCCTATCCAGTTCACGAAGCCCTGGTAGACCGGCGCGTTATCGCCCGCGACATAGCGGCGCGCCACCGAATCCATGCGACCGTCGGCGCCGATGAGCAGGTCCGGGCGGATACTCAGCCCGTTTTCGAACCGCGCCACCGCCCGGCCGTCTCCGTCCGGCTCGATCGTCACCGCCCGATGCCCGTACGCCACCGGGATGCCGGCCGCCGCGGCAGCGTCCAGCAGCACCGTCTGCAGATCCCTGCGCAATACCGTATGGGTCGGGTGTCCCATCAAACGGTCCAGCAGCGCGATATCCAGGCCTCCCAGCGGATTGCCTGCCGCGTCCAGCCGGCGCATCGCGGCCGGCCGGCCGCTTACCGCCGCGATGTCCTGCAACAGCCCCAACTCCTTGAGCACAAAGCCCGCATTGGGCCACAACGTCACGCCAGCCCCCATGGCCGCGGGCTGCGACCTGCGTTCGTACACGCGCGGCCTGTGGCCCTGCTGGCGCAACGCCAACGCCACGCTCAAGCCCGCAATGCCGCCGCCCAGTATTCCGATTTCCACGCTTTTGCTCTCCTTCAATGCCCGCCTCGACGCGCCGCTGGCGGCGCTACATCGGGCGATGGGGGCATCTTAGAGTCCGCCACTTTTGATAACTAGCATGCCAAAATGGGCCTATTAATTACCTCAATCGGGATAATCATGCGCAACGCCCTCGACCTGAACACCGTCCGCGTCTATGCGGCGGTCGTCGACGAACAGAGCTTCGCCGGCGCGGCCCGCCTGCTGGTGCTACCGTCATCCAATGTCAGCCGTCACGTCGCGTCGCTGGAACGCCGGCTGGGCGTGCGCCTGCTGGAGCGCAGCACCCGCCATCTGCGCATGACGGAAGCCGGCAGGCTGTTATACGAACGCGCCAAGCCCTTGCTCGACGCCTTGCTCGCCACCGAAGAAGAGCTGGGCGCGGTGCAACGCGAGCTGCGCGGGTCCCTGAAAATGTGCATGCCGGGCGAAGCGCCCAGATTGTTGGCCCCCATCCTTGCCGAGTTCTGCAGCCTGCACCCCGGCGTGGAACTCGAATGCGATACGCGCATGAGCGGGCTGGAGTCACTGCGGGACGAAGACGTGGACCTGGCCATCGTCTTCCATCGCGGCCGGCAGGACGACAGCGCCTTCATCACGCGTGAACTGGCCACCCTGCCCAGCATCGTGGTCGCGGCGCCCAGCCTGCTTGCGCAGACCGGAACGCCTCGCCACGTGCGGGAACTCAAGTCCCTGCCCTGCATCACCACCCTGAGCGCGCTGAAAGGCCAGCCCTGGCAATTCGTCGACGCCGCCGGCGAGATCGTCAAGGTGCCGGTCCGCAGCCGCTACCGCGTCAACAGCGGCGAACTGGCGGGCGCGGGCGCGCGCCAAGGCATAGGCTTCGCGATACTGACGGCCTTTGGCTGCCAGGAAGACCTTGCCGCGGGCCGCCTGGTGGAGGTGCCGCTGGATTTGCGGCCGGCGCCGCTGCAACTGCTGGGGGCATACAGCCATCGCCATTCGGTGACTGCGCGGGTGCGGGCGCTGCTGGAGTTGATGCAGCTGCGGTTGGGCAACGCGGGACGACCGGCAACCGCGGAATCCTGACGATGCCGCGCCACGCGCGCTAGCCGTCGCTAGGCGCCAGGTCGGGCGCCACGCGGGCCGGATCGACCTTTTCTCCCATCCGGAATGCGCGCCAGTCGGCGCCGGCGCCTGACAGCCAATGCCGTACGTAGCACAGGCTCAAGGCGGTGGACAGCACGTCGCCCTGAAATCGCAGATCAGGCTGCAACCGCAGCCAATTGAAGTCCTCGATGGTCCGGATCCTGCTTGCCAGCACTTTGACGCCCTTTCTGGACGCGTGCCCGAGCAAGCTGAAGAACTGCTCCTGCAACGCATCGACCTGGCTGATGCCCGCGGGAATATCCACGCGCAGGCCCACCGCGCGCAGGACGCCGAATGGCGTGGGCGCGCCGGCCCGGCTACAGGGAAGAAGGCGGACGCGCAGCGTGGCCTTGAAATCACCGTAGCGCCGGAAGAACTCGGCGCCTTCGGCGACGCGACTGCTCAACGGGATATTGAACACAACGCGCACGCTCGGGTAAATCGGCTGCGGCCTTTCCCGGAGCAGGGGCCCATCCGGCAGCAAGTTGCTACCCACCTCCGCTATGCGCAGATCGAGGCAAAGCTGTTCGGCCAGGCCTCTCCCCGCGTGCACGTTGAGCGGATGGTCCATGGTCAACGGCGCCAGGCTGCCGCTCTCCTGGAGAATGCGGCACGCGGCCCGCAACGCGGATGCCGCGGCTGCGTGCGATGCGCCCGTGGGCTGGCGGCTCATCCAATCCCCCGCCAGCGCCATTTCGCAGACGGCGCCGCTTGCGTCCAGAATGGGCTGAATCTTCAGCGAACTGCCCGGGCATGGCGTGGCTTCGGTCCTATCGTTGACGTTCATGCGTGTTTTCTGTGATTCCGCCGGCGCGGGAACGGCGCTCAGCCTGCTGGCGCCAGAGTACGGACCGCCGCAAGGCGCTCCCATCATAAGATTCTGATTCTCCAAGTCCTGGAAGCGCCCCCCGTTCGGATGCGCCAGAGCGAGTCTGAAGGACGGCGGCCAGCATTTTCAAAATCTTTTGATGTTCCGTGCCGCCCCCCGTTTCTACGATGGGCTCATGCCCGTCCAGGAATCCCAACCCCTCTCGCATGACAATGTCGAGGTCCCCCTCAGAGGGCCGACACTATTGCTGCATCTGTTCGCCCTCGCGCTCTTGGCGTGCATTGGGGCCGCGGCGGCCCTCTCCCTCTATTGGGCCTTCAGCGACACCGTTTCGGCCTATCGCCGCCAGATGAATGCCGCGGCCTACACCGCGCAGCTCTTTTTCGACCAACGGGAGATCCTGCTGCGCTCCCTGTCCTCTTCCGCGGTGCGCAACACGGACCGCGCGCCGGTCTCCCAGACACCGCGCTTCTTCGGCAATACGCGGCAGATCGAGGTGTTTCCGCTGCAGGAAGAGCAGGACGCCTACGACTGGGCCCTGATCCTCACTCCCCGCGACCTGAACGACGTAGGTCTTGCCCATACCCAGTTGCTGTACAGCTCGGTGCGCACGGGCCAGACCTCCCTGCTGGTGCCGCTGCCTGGACATGAACAGAACGAGATGGACCCGGCCAAGCAGCGCTGGATTGCGCGCGCGCTGGCGGCAGCCGATCCCAGCCTGGACCCCGCCGGCCGCCATCCGATCGTCTGGCTCAGGCCGCCGATGGATCAGACAAACCGGTTGTACCTGTACACGCCCATGGATTCCACCGCACCGGACTCGGGGTGGATCGGCCTGGAAGTGGTGGATATCGATGCCGCCATCGATCTGTCGCCCCTGATCGGCGGCAGCTACGCCTTGTACGACCAGGACGGCGCACCCGTGCTGCACAGTCCGGCCGCCTCGTTCCTGGCCATGTCCAGCCCGCGCGACGCGCAAGCGGACTCCTTCGGCTGGTGGGGACCCGGGCTGCTGCCCGAGTATGTGGTGCTGAACAAATCCGTCGGTGCGGCGGGCTGGCGGCTGGTCTACCACACGCCAATCAGCCGCATTCTCGGCAACACAGCTTTTGCGGTCCAGGCGACACTGGCCGCCGCGGTCCTGCTGCTAGCGGCAGTGGTCCTTGGCGCGAGGCATATCAAGAAAACACTGATCGCGCCGGCCATCCAGCAATACGAAGCCTTGGCCGACAGCGTGTCGCTCACCCGCAAGCTCGTCGAGGTGGCGCCGGTGGGCCTGTGCCTGCTGCGGCGCGCCGACCGCAAGCTCATCCTGTCCAATGAACTGGCCCGCCAATGGCTGCTCAGCGATGCCGGCCTGCTGTGCAGCGCGGCCACCTCCGCCGGCCTCAATTCGACGCGCGAGTACGCCTTGCAGGACGGCCGCAACGTCCACATCACGTTTGCCGGCATCACCTATCGCGGCCAGGAGGTGGTGTTGTGCGGCATCAACGACATCACACCCTTCAAGCAGGTAGAGCGCTCGATCATGCGGGCCAAGCTCGATGCCGACGCCGCGAACCACGCCAAGACCGTGTTCCTGACGACCATGAGCCACGAAATCCGGACGCCTTTGTTCGGCATCCTGGGCACGCTGGAAATGCTCGGCCTGACGGCGGTCGACAACCAACAGCGCCAATACCTGGAAACCATGCAGCAGTCCTCATCGACGCTGCTGCGCACCATCAATGACACGCTGGACCTGTCCCGCATCGAAGCCGGCTACCTGGAGCTGGAGTCAGAGGCTTACTCTCCGGCGGAGCTGCTGGACGCCGTGGTCAGCGGCTATGCCGCGCGCGCCGAAAGCAAGGGACTGCACCTCTATGCGGTGGCCGACGTGCAAGCGCCTGCGTCGGTGCTGGGCGATCTTACCCGCACGCGGCAGATACTCAACAACCTGGTCAGTAACGCCATCAAATTCACGGATTCGGGCCAAATCGTGTTGCGCCTGCGGGTCTTGCGCAGCGGCACGGAGACCGCGACGCTGAGGTTCCAGGTGGCGGACACGGGTGTCGGGATTCCGCCGGAACACCACACCCAGTTGTTCGAACCCTACTATCGCGCCGAATCGGGCCAGTCCGGCGCTGTTCCCGGCACCGGACTGGGACTGGCGATCTGCGCGCGCCTGTCGGAGATGATGGGCGGATCGCTCCAAGCTGTCAGCGAGCCCGGCCTCGGCACCAGCATATCGTTGGACCTGACGCTGCCATTGGCCGGCGGCGTCCGCGATGACACGAGGGTCCGCCTGGACGCCACGCCGGTCTTCGTGCGCGGCGCCGTGAACGAAGTCGTCAACAACCTGTGCCACTGGCTGCGCCATTGGGGCGCCCTGGCCCTGCCTTACCACGCCGAAGACCACAACCAGGCGGAAGCCGGCGTGTTGGTGGATGCCTGGCCGCGGGTCCCGAACCCGTCGCACTGGTCAGGCGCCCGGGTAATTGCATGCCCTCCCGGCACGCTACCCCGCCAGGACCAGGCGCGCAGCAGCTGGATGGCCAACGCCTACAGCCTGGCCGATATCGCCGCCGCGGTGCGCCAGGCGCAGGATGGCGCGGCGGCCAAGGAATCCCTCGAAACCAAGGCCGTGCGCGAGGTTCTGGACATGCGCCTGCTGGTAGTCGAGGACAACCTGGTCAGCCAGCATATCTTGCGGGAGCAGCTGGAACATCTGGGCTGCACCGTGGTTCTGGCCGCCAACGGCCGCGAAGCCTTGGCCCGTCCGGACGTGACCGCTTTTGACGCCATCCTGACCGATCTCCAGATGCCCCAGATGGACGGTCATGAACTGACTCTGGCCCTCCGAAGCCAGGGCTATACCCGTCCCGTCGTCGGTATCACGGCCAACGCATTCACCGAAGACCTGCGGCGCAGCGCCGCCGTCGGCATGACCAAGGTCCTGCTCAAGCCCTTGCCCATAGACGCATTGCGCCAAACCCTCGTTGCCCTTAAGGAAGCCTCATGATGAAGCAGCTCGCCGACTACAGGATTCTGGTCGTGGAAGACCACCCCCTCCAATGCGTCCACATGACGACGCTGCTGGAAGCCGCCGGATTCGCCCCCGCGGACGTCGCTGCATCCGCCGAAACCGCGCTGGAGATGATCGGCGTAGCGCCCTATCACCTCGTGCTGATCGACCTGAACATGCCGGGCATGGATGGCGTTCAGTTCATCGACCGGCTCGCCACGCTGCACCACAATCCCATGCTGGCCATCGTGTCTGCGTGTCCGCGCCGCATCATGAACAGCGTGGCGTTGATGGCAAAGGAAAAAGGCCTGGCGGTGCTGGGCACGTTTGCGAAACCGCTGACGGCGGATCACGCCCGGCAGTTGACCAGCCAACTGCGGCAAAGTCGAACCGAAGCGCGCGCCCCGGCCTCGCTGGCCAATACCGATGTCTTGTTCGACCGCGGGACCCTAGAACACGCCTTGCGGCAGGGGCAGCTGCGGGCCTGGTTCCAGCCCAAGAAAGCGCTGGCCAGCGGCCGCATCGTCAGTGCCGAAGCGCTGGTCCGGTGGCAGCACCCCGAATTCGGATTCATGCTGCCAGGATCGTTCCTGTCCGCGGTGAGGCGCCACTCGCTGGACCGCGCGCTGCTCCTGCGGATGCTGGGAGACGCCTTGGAAGCCTACACGCGTTGGCGGCGGGAGGGATACCGGATGCCCGTATCCGTGAACCTGCCGACCCAGCTGCTGGACGACCCGGACCTGCCCGACGAACTCGAGCGCATCGTGCTGGCCGCGGACGTGGCGCCGCAGGAAATCTCATTTGAATTGCTGGAAGACGAGACAACCACGGTCCAAGGCCAATACTATATGGGCGCAAGCAGATTGCGGCTGAAAGGATTCGGCTTGGCACAAGACGATTTCGGCATAGGATATAGCTCCATGTACAGCTTGATTTGCACTCCGTTCACCGAGCTGAAGATCGACCGGGCGTTTGTCAGCGGCGCCGCCGGCGACGAAGGCCGCGCCGCCGCGCTCGTGTCTTCGGTTCAGTTGGGACGGCAGCTGGGGCTCCAGATCACGGCCGAGGGCGTTGAAACCGGCAAGGACCTTGAGTTTCTCCGGCGCATCGGCTGCGACTGCGCACAGGGCTTTCTGATTTCCGCCGCGGTCGACGCCGATGCCTTCAGTAATCTGCTGGCCCTGGAGCGCCAGGCGATGAACCCATCCTAACGTTGAGGAAGCCGTTCATGCCCTTGCAGGACACGCCATTCGGCAGGATTACGCGCACCTCGCGCTGGTTGAACCTGGCCTTGTTCGGCATATTGCCCCTGGTGCTGGTGCTGGGCAGCGCGCTTTTCTGGGGCCTGCAGCGCATCATCGAACAAGAGCGCGAACGCCTGAACCTGGATTTCACCATACTCATCGGCTATGTCCATGCCCAGGAACAGTTCCTGAACAAGCTGCGCTCGCATAGCCCATCGCTGCCTGCCGAAAACACTTCCACCACGATTTCCCTGCATGCAACGAGCGTCCGCGAACGCTTCGGCATGCAGCTCCTCGATGGGCAGCACAGCAGCGCCGAAATGGCGTTCTCCCTGGCATGCGGGGACCCGTCAGACTGTCCCACGGCCGGCCGGCGGCTGGCGGGCCTGGGCGGCTATCTGGCGAATTTCTACTCCACCTACTGGGCGTCGTCCTATTTCCCCGCGTCCACCAGTTTCCTGGTCAACCAGAACGACAGCATCAGTCTCAGCGTCCCGGCGGTCGACGCGCCGTCCGGCTACGAGATGCTGACCCCGCGCCACTTCCTGGCGGCCACGGACGCCATACGCGCGGAACTACGCCAACTGGATGCGGTCCAGCAACGTCTGATCGATCAGGATCAGCCCGGCTTGCCGGGGCCGGCCAGCGCGGGCCGCATTCATTGGTTCCGTACGGCAGAGCTGCCGGGCAGCATGTTGGGAATGATCTACGCCAACGTCCCGCCATCGGCATGGAGCGGCAGACCGGGGACAACGCCCGCGATCTATGCCGCCACGCTGCTCAGCCACCACCGCATCAGCATCTTTGAAAAAGCGATGAGCCGGCCCCTGTACGGCGGATTCTGGCTGTCGCACCGCGAAGCCGGCATACTGCTGGGCGACGGCGACCGTCCAAGGGTGAGCGAGAACGGGCTGCACTATACGGCCGACGGGCTAGTGCTGCGCACCACCGACTCGACCGGCGTCTGGACCGGCGTGTATCGGGTCGACTATCCCGTTTTCTTCCAGGACAATCTCTGGCTGCCGATCACCGCCGCCTTGCTCCTGCTCTTGAGCCTGGGCGGCGGCTTTGCCTTCGTGCGCTGGTTCAACCGCAGCGTGATCGCGCCCGCGCAGAATGCCCAGCACAAAATCGTCGAACGAGAAGAATTCAGTCGCACGCTGATCGAGACCGCGCCCGTTGCGCTCTGCCTGCTGGCGCGTCCCACGGGCGACATCGTGTTCGGCAACGGCCTGGCGCTGCAATGGCTGGGCGTCGAAGCCGGCCAGCCGCTGGAAAACACGCCGGAGGCCAATCTGCTGCTACGCCAGGTGCTGGCGGCGACCGCGCCGGGAACCATCGCCAATTTCCATGCCGCCGACGGCCGCCCGCTGTATGTCGCCTATGCACCGACGCGCTATAACAACCGGGATGTCGTGCTGTGCGCCTTTTCCGACATCAGCGCCCGGGCGTCGATAGAACGCGCGCTTGCACAGGCCAAGCGGGAAGCGGATAAGGCCAGCGAAGCCAAGTCCACGTTCCTGGCGACCATGAGCCACGAAATCCGCACGCCGCTCTATGGCGTGCTGGGGACATTGGAACTGATGGGGTTGACGCAGCTGGACCGCGAACAACGCCAGCATCTGGAGCGCATGCAAAGCTCGTCGGCGATCCTGCTCCAGCTCATCAGCGACATCCTGGACATCACCAAGATCGAAGCCGGCCAGCTTGTGCTGGAGTCCACGGAGTTCAACCCTCGTGAACTGGTGCAGAGCTGCACCAGCTCCTATGCGGCGATGGCCGAGCAAAAGGGCCTGCTGCTGTTCTGTTGCGTGGACATCGACGTGCCGCCCTGGGTGACGGGCGACGCCGCCCGAATCCGGCAGATACTGGGCAACCTGCTGAGCAACGCCATCAAATTCAGCGAATCCGGGCATGTGATCGCACGCCTGAAGGTTGCAAGCGCCGCGGCCGACCAAACGACCCTCACGCTCCAGGTCGTCGACACGGGCATCGGCATCGGCAAGGACGAACAGACCCAACTCTTCGTGCCCTTCTACCAGATCGATGGCGCATCGCATACGGTGCGAGGCACGGGGATCGGCCTGCCCATCTGCGCGCGCCTGGCCAAGCTGATGGGCAGCGAGATACGGGTGACCAGCGAACTGGGGCTGGGCAGCAGCTTTTCGCTGGAGTTACCGCTGCGGACCGTGCCCGGCCGGCCGCTCGATACGCCCGATCTGCGCGGCGCTCGCGTCCTGGTGCGCAGCCCCAATCGCGAGCTGACCGACAACGTTTGCCTGTGGCTGAATCTCTGGGGCGCGCAGGCCGCCCCCGCTCCGGCCCCCCTGCCCTTGGGCGCGCCCGACGAGGTGCTGCTGGACGTGCTGTTCAGCGGACCCGACCTGGATGCCCTGGACTGGGCCGGCCACCACGTGCTGGCGGCCGCTGGCGTCAAGGCGCCCTCCGCCCGCACCATCCGGGTCATACCCGGCGTGGATCAGATCGCCGCCGGCGTCCTGGGCGCCTTGCGGGGCCAGCTGACACCGCCGCCTGGCGCTGCGGAAGCGATCATGTTCGCGCCTTTGGGGCTGCGGGTCCTGGTCGCCGAAGACAACCCGATCAATCAGGCGACGTTGCAGAATCAGCTGCAACAGCTGGGCTGTACCGCGACAGTGGCCCCGAATGGCGCCGAGGCGTTGACGCTTTGGGGACTGGGAACCTACGACGTGCTGCTGACCGACGTCAACATGCCCCGCATGAACGGCTACGACCTGGCTCGCGAACTGCGCGCCCAAGGCGTCAAGGTCCCTATCATCGGCGTCACGGCAAACGCGATGCGCGAAGAGGAAGAGCGCTGCCTGGATGCAGGCATGACGTCATGGCTCGTCAAGCCTATCGAGTTGCGCACGCTGCGCCGCCATCTGCAGCACCGCAACGCCGGCGCTTCGGGCATCGCGACGGCCATGACCCGCTTGCTTCCCGCGGCAGCCAGCACGCCGCCCCCGGCGTCCATCAAGTTCCGCGCGCTTTTCATCACTACGATGCAGGACGATCTGGAGCAGCTGGAACAGACACTGGCGGCCGGCGACCTGCACCTGCTGCAAAAGACGCTGCACCGCATCCGGGGCGCGGTCGGCGTCGTGCACATGACAGCGCTGACCCGCAGGCTGGAGGCGCTGGAAGCAGCGCTGCACAACGAAGGACTGAACGCGGTGACGATCAGCGAAGCCCAAGCCCTGGCCGGCGCGCTGCGACGCATGCTGGCGGAAATCTAAACCCGTTTTCGTCGTGTCCCGGCAGGAACTTGGATTAAAATGAACACACTCGGAAGCCTGGATGGCTTCGGAAGCCGCGCCATTCGATAGCCCATTCATGAGCAAGCCTTTGTCTGCACAGGATGTACGTATCATCGTCGCCGATGATCATCCGATCATCTCGCTTGCCGTGGCCGAATCTCTCAACGGGGTTCCGGGCTTCAGCGTCGTGGCGACTGCCCGCTCCGGACTGGAACTCCTTGCGGCGGCCCAAAACCACCCCTGCAACTTGATCGTGACCGACTTCACGATGCAGTCCGACGCAGCGGACGAGGACGGCCTGCGCCTCATCGAGCGCCTGCAGCGCCAATTTCCGCAGATCCCGATCGTGGTCTTCACGATGCTGACCAATAGCGGCATTCTCAGCCAATTGCGGCAACTGGGCGTGGCGGGCATCGTCGGCAAAGACGAACCCATCGACAAGCTGGTGGCGGTATGCGTACGCGCCATGACCGGAGCAGAGACGATCCTGTCGGCCGGCGTCGACAAGCGGCTCAGCCAGAATGATGTGACGATGGGAGGCGCTGGCCGCACCAGGAGCCTGTCGCCCAAGGAGCTCGAAGTGGTGCGCCTGTTCGCGCTGGGGCTGTCGGTGACGGAGATCGCGCGCCGGCTGAACCGGTCCGTCGCAACCATCGGCACGCAAAAGCAGTCGGCCATGCGCAAGCTCAACATCGACAGCAACGCCGAACTGCTGCGCTACGCCGACGAACAAGGATTCGCCTGAGCGCTGTCCCGCCCGTCCACGCGTAACGCCCGACTGCGCTCACCGCGCAACCGGGCGTTGCTTGACGCTGACCGGCCCTTACCAGCGATAGGTCACGTTCAACATCCCGCCTATCCCGCGCTGGTCGCCGCTGCCGGCCAGGCCAGACACCTGGCCCGCCAGATAAAGGGACTTGCCTATCCTGCCCTCGGCGCCCATCTTCAACTCAGCCGCGTCGCGCAACGGCTTGACGCTGAAGCGCCCGTCACCGATCGCGACCTGCGGGGTGCCTGTATTGTGCAGCCAATTGGCCTCCAGGAACGGACGCATCGTCGCCCCAGCCTCGGACTTGCCCAGAGGATAAACGCGCGCGCCGACACGCGTGGTCACTGAATTCGCGCTGCCGCTCTCCAGCTTCATGCCCGGCAGCGTGGCGTCTTCGGCGTCGTACCGGGCGTAGGCCACTTGAACCTGAGGCTCGACCACCACGGCGGCCAGGGCCGAACCGGGCGCGAACGGCCGCACCGCATAGCCTGCTTCGACCGAAGCCATCCAGGCATGGGCGTGATAGCGCGCCGATCCCAGTTCGCTGCTGATCTGGTTCGAGTAGCGGGCGTACTGCAGCGTGGAGTCCGCATAGGCGCCCAGGCGGGTGACGTCATTGGCGTAGGCCGTGGCATACACGCCGACGGAGTAGCCCGTAACCTTGCCCCGCGCTCGCGCGTTCACGGAGGAGTTCGAGCCAGGCAGCATGAGCCGCGACGTGGAGTTCGCCCGCGCATCGCCGTAACCCGCCATCACGCCGGCAAACATGACGCCGTCCTGACCCGCGCGGGCGTGCAGCACATCGCCGCCCAACTGCATGACGTAGCTGTCCGTGTCGACGTCGACCTTGCCCTGTGTCATGCGCAGGCCGCTGTCGTGGCTACCTTTCACGCGCGCCCAGAGCGTATTGCCGGCTTTATCCGTCGCATCATTAGCCGACGGGATCCGACCCACCGCGCGGTCATGCAGGCTGTGCATGAACATCCGCGTCGCCGCCAACTGGTTGCCCAGGTACGCACCGCTTTCCGGCGAGACGTTGACGTAGCCCTCGCCGCCGGGCGGGGTGATCTCGGGCGGCGCCACCGGCCCGCCGGGCTCCGTGACCGGCGGTTCCGGCTTTTCCGGGTCGACCTCGCCGCCTGGATCCGTGACCGGCGGTTCCGGCTTTTCCGGGTCGACCTCGCCGCCTGGATCCGTGATCGGCGGCTCCGGCGTTTCCGGGTCGACCTCGCCGCCCGGCGTATAGACGGAAGTCAGGTACCAGTCTGACGCCACGCCATTGGCGCCGCCGCGCACCAGGCTGTAGTCATAGCCATTGATCGCGATGGTTCCCGCGCTAGCGCGGTAGCCCGTCGACCCGGCGTCCAGGCGAAACGCGTCCGCCGTGGTGGTGCCTCCATTGATCGTTTCCACCAGCCGGATGCCTTGCGTGGTCTGCCCGCCCGCGCCGCCCGCGTTGACAATACGCATGGCCGTGGTGCCGGAGGTGGAACCGCCGTCGATCACCAGTTTGTCGGTCAGGGAACTGTCATCGCCCAGTCTGGTGTTCATGACCAGCGTGCCGCCGCCGGCGTAGTCGTTGACGGTCACCGTCTTGAAGCCCGCGTGCGCGTCGGGTGCGACGAATCTCACCGTGCCCGCGTTGTTCAGGACGCCGAAGGAAGAATCGCCCCGAACGTTCCAGGCGCTGGTGGCGTCCACGCCCAGACTATTGATGCGGCCCCCGCGTGAGATGAGCGCGCCGGTCAACACGCTGGCATTCTTGAGCGAGACATCCACGACGCCACTGTCGGCCAGGATGTCACCGACCAGGGTGGAGCCAGCGGCGTCCAGGTTGACCTGCCCCGCTTCGATGGTCGTGGTAGTGCCGCCGCTGGTGACATCGATCGCCCGCGCGTGCAGAAGCAAGCCGCCGTCCTCGACACCGCCACGGCGCGCCGTGACTTGCGCGTCGCGCAGCGTGAAATCATGGTTGCCGCCAGTGACCAGCAACGCCGTGGCGTCCTGCGTGTCGACGCGGCTTCCGTTCGTGAGGAATAGCGTATTGGTGATGTCATCGCCCGTCACGTAGCTCCAGATCCCGAATGCGTCGACGCCTTGGGTACTCAGCTGCGTGCTGTCCAGCATCACGATGGTCCGGTTGCTCATGGCGAGGCCCGTGGCGTCGACGCCGCTAGTGCGCACGACGGTTCCTGTCGCGCTGACCTTCGAGTTGGTTCCGCTGGAAAACAGTCCGTGCGCCACGACGCCTTCGGTTTCGATGGTGGAGTCCGTCAACGAAATGCTGGCGCCGGATACCCGCGCCAGCGCGCCAACCGAACCCGCGCCGCTGGTCTGGATCCGCGTGCCGTAGGTTTCTATGGTGGCCTGGGTTCCCCCTTCGCGCGACGCATATAGCCCATGCGCATTGTTGCCACGCGTGATGATGGAACCCCCGCGCAGGATCGCGCGGCCCCGCCGGTTGTCGATACCGAGCGACTGGGAGTCGATATGCAAGCCGACGGCGTCGAGTTCGCTATCGACGCCGATGAGCCAGATCCCCGCTCCCCACGAACGCGTGGCCGAGATTGAGACGTCGCGCAGCTTGGCCGAAGCGCCGTCCGCGTTGAGATTGATGCCGTATCCGTTGGAACTCGACAGCGTCGCATCGCTGACTTCCACGGCGCCGCCCGGGACGCCGTAAACGCTGTTCGCCATGATCGCGTCGCCATAGGCGGTCACCGAGCCGCCCGCCATCACGAGCCTCCCGCTTTCCGCGTCGATGCCCCTGCCGGAGACAGCCGTGAGGTGCGTGTCCTTGAGCGACAGCGTCGACGTGGCGCCTCTCGCGGCCATCGCGGCGATCGTATTGCCACGAACGCTGGCATTGACGCCTGTCAGTTCGACCCGACCGCCGTTATCGACATAAACGGCGGCGCTGTTATTGGCGGCCGTGGTGATATCGAGGGACTCCGCCGTGATGAGGGAGTTTGCGCCTTCCGCGCGCAATCCGGTGCTGCCGTTGTTTGCCAGGGAGACGCTGCCGCCTTTCAGGGTGACTTTTCCGCCCGACTGCGCGTAAGCCCCATGGGAATACAAGCCCGCGGTGCTGATTTCGGTATTGACGGCCGATATCGAACTGCCTGCGCCCGTCGCATGCAGGCCATATGCGTAATACCCGGTGCCCACGGTCTGCACGCTGCCGTTGGACAGTTCCGCCGCCCCGCCCTGGCTGGCCTTGACGCCCGGGGTGTTCTGGCCGCCTGCTCCGCCCGCGCTGATACGGATGCCGTCTCCGATCACCTTGTTGCCCGCGATAGAGACAGTGATGGCTGCTCCGGCGCCAGCATGGGTGACCGTAGCCCCGGACTCCAAGGTCATCTGCGTGCCGCCCGTTGGATCCGATACATCCACCTGGCCGAGTTCCGCCGCAACGCCGACGAACGGGTAGGCGGGAAGCGTGGCGGCCAGTATGCCGATCATGATGGGGGTGAGATGCTGGTTCATGGTGGATTCCTTGGCCCCTGCCAAGGTCCGCTGACGAACATCGCAAATCACCCGCGATAGTGCATTGCCTATCGATCAATATGCCTGCGACCTGGACAAGGAGAGAATGAAGAAGAGGCCTCATTCTCTAGAGTCAAGGCTCCAGCAAGAATCATAAGATTATTAAAACCCCATCCCCCCGGCCGGCAACCTCTCTCTACGTGCTCAACCACGCCAACAGCGCCCCAGCCGCCACGCACGCCAGTGCCAGCGCCGACCAGGCCCGCCCTGCGCTACGGGCGCCAAATACGCCCACCGCGATCGCGGCATATGCGACAAAACTCAATAGCGTTCCAGTCAGTACGCCCACAGCCGGCGACGCGCCGGCCACGGCCGGTAGAATCAGCGCCAACGCCGACATCGCCAGGGCCGACACCAGATAGCCGCCCGCGGCGGCCGCCAGCACGCGGCCGCCGGTCCGCCATCGCTGTGCCGCGGTTCCGTCGCCGGCGGGCCGCGCTTTCCGCGGCTGCGCTGCAGCGGCCGTTGGCTCACCCCCCCAATGCCGCCGCAGCGCGCAAGCCATGTATGCCAGCGCCAGGCCGAAGACGAGCACGGTGAGTTCCACCGCCGCGAGCAACCCCTCCCCGCTCACGGCATACGCCTGCAAATGCCGCCCGGTCGTCGCCCAGTTCAACACCGGCAAACCCACGCATAGCACGGCCGCTGCTGCCAGCTGCTCGATCCACGCTTGTCGGGGCTGGCGCCACAACGCATGGGCCAATGAGGCGGTCCACACCGCGAAAAAGAACTGGATCTCTGCGGCGCTGCGCTGGGGCCAGGACGCCGGAATCAACCTGTTGCCGTAAAAGTAGGCGATGCTTGCCAGCGCAATGCCTGCCAGCGCGGCGACGTTGAAGGCCTCGACCCAACGGTAAACCAGAGCCGTGGCCCCGCCGAACTCATGCTCGCTCTTCCTGCGCCGCTTGATGGAGAACAACAGCGTACCGATGGCGATCATGGCAGTGCCCATCAGACCGCTGAAGAAGTACAGCCACTTGATGGTCCATCCGCCGAAATCCGCCTTGTGCAGGGCTTCGATCGTCTCGTGGACCTGCCTGGCTTCAAACCCGTCGTGCTGAGCGGGCACGACCTGCAATACCGCTGCGCTTGCCGCATCGAACGCGACGCGGCTGGCATCGGTGAGCAGCTGCGGGGCCGCGCTGGCCAAGGGCTTGCGGCCGGACACCAGGACCATGCTGCGGGCGTCGCCCGGACGGTCTATCGTGATGCGCGCAGCATCCTGCCCGGTCAGCTCGCGCGCGCGCGATAGCAAGGGATACAGATCCGGCACCCCGCCCAAACCCGGCCCTGCGAGGCCAGGCGCAGGCAGCGCAGGCGCAAGTTGGGCCTGGTAACGGCGATAGGCGCCGGCATCCCCGCCATACACCGCATGCAGCGGCCACGGCATGTAGCTGGTGTAGAAGAACGCCAGTCCCGTGTACCCGATCATGAACAGGAACGGCAGCGTCAGCACCGCCGTGGCGTTATGGGCATCCAGCCAGCTGCGCAGACCCTTGCCCGGGCGAAAAGTGAAGAAATCCTTGAAGATGCGCTTGTGCACCACCACGCCCGAGACCAGCGCGACCAGCATGCACATGGATATCCAACCCACCAGCCAGTAGCCCGGCAAGCCGCCGTGCAAGGTGTAGTGAAAGGACATGAAATGCCGGCCGCCCTCGGTCTCGCGTATCTGGGGCGGCGGCTGCACCGCGCCAGTCCGGGAGTCCAGCCAGACCTCGTGGCGCGCGCCATCGTCCGTGCGCCAGGACAGCTGCACGGGCCAGCCGGGTCTGGCCGGCAGGGCGATATCCCAGGCGGAAGCAGCCGCGGCGCGGGACGACAACTCCTGCGTTGCCCGCGGCAGCCACTGCTTGGCATCCGCAGCAGCATCAGAGGCGGAGCTGGCCGGCGGCCCCGCTTCCATCCAGCGCGTGATGGGTTCCCGGAACACGCTGAGCGTGCCGGTCAGGAAGATCGCGCACAGCAGCCAGCCGCAAGTCAGGCCGCACCAGGTGTGCAGCCAGGACATGCTTTGACGGAATCCCCCTTTCACAATCGGGTCCGCAGGCCGCAGCGATCACCGACCGACAACCGGCCGGTCACAACGTGCCCCGCAAGGTCAGCATCACGTTGCGGGGCTCGCCGTAATGGTTGCCGCGCCGGATCTGGCTGACCATGCCGTAGTAGTCCTTGTCGAACACGTTCGCCACGTTCAGGCTGGCGGACCAGTGCTTGTTGATGCGATAGCCCGCGCGCAAGTCCCACACCGCGCGGCCGGGCGCGCCCATCCGCACCGACATGTCGTCGTAGGCCTTGTACGAGTAGCCGCTTTGCGCCGACACGCCGCCGCCGACGCTGAAGGCATTCCAACGGCCCGGCAACTGGTAGGTGGTGGACAGGCGGAACAGATGGCGCGGCGTTTCCGCGCTGATCGTTTCGCCTTCGTCGTCGCGGCTGGTGACGTAGGTGTAGCCGGCCATCACCTGCCAGCCCGGCGACAATTCCCCACTGGCTTCCAGTTCAAAGCCCTTGCTGCGCAGGGTGCCGCCGTTGCGATAGCAATTGGGCGAGGCCAGCGAACCCGGGCAGTTGCCAGGGGCAGACATGTCCTCCACGGCGATGCCGGACTTCTTCACCGCGAATACCGCGGCGGATACGTTCAGGCGTCCGTCGTAGAGTTCGCCCTTCACCCCCGCCTCATAATTGGCGCCGATGGACGGGTCCAGCGGCTTGCCCGAAGACGTTACGTAGGTGCTCTGCGGCTGGTAGGTGTCGGCGTAGCTGGTGTAGACCGACCATTGCTGGTCCAGGTCGTAGACCAGTCCGGCATAGGGCGTGAATTCATGCTTCTGCTCATAGTCCCGGGTTCTCGCGCCCGTCAGCCCGTCGTCGGACCGGTACTTCAGCCAGCTGAACTTGCCGCCCAGCAGCAAATGCAGTGGCTCCGCCAGTTGCAGGCGCATGCTGCCGTACAGGCTGGTCTGCTCCAACTGCGAGGTCTCCTTGCTGTCCCACGCTGGACGCGCCGGCTCAGGGATGGAGGAATGGTCCGGGTGGTACACGTTGATGGGCGAGTCGCTGTCCAGATTCGCCGACTTCTGATTGACGCGCTGGCGCGACCAGCTGGTGCCAAGCAGAATCTGGTGCGTGCCGCCCAGCGCCTGGAAACTGCCCGTCGTGTTCAGATCGATGCCATCGCTCTTTACCCGCGCATTGTTGAAGTAGATGGTGTAGAAGCTCGAACCGACGCCAGTCGCCCGATCCACGCCGCCGATCGGAATGGCCACGCGCTGGTCCAGGTCCACCTCGGTGTGGTTGAGAGACAGGCGCAGCTTCCAGTCCTTGTCGAACCGGTGCTCGGCTTCGGCGAACACTTCGTTCACCTGGCCCTTCTGCCGGTTCCAGTCCTGGATCAGCGAGGTCGAGCGTGAAACGTCCAGCGCACCGCCATCGGTATAGCGCGGCAGGCCGAACAGCCAATAGCCGTCCGTGTCGGTGGCCTGGTGGCGCGCCCCGAACGTCAACGTGGTGTCGCGCCCGAGATCGGCGTCGATCACGCCGTAGACCAGGGGCGACTTCGACTTCGTGCCATCGTAGAAGTAATGGCGGTCCTGATAAGCGGTCACCAGGCGGCCGCGCACCGTGCCGGACTCGTTGAGCGGGCCGCCGCCATCAAGTTCCATGCGGTAGTTGTTCCAGGATCCGACCGTGGTGGAGCCCTCGAAATGGCCTTCGCCGCGCGGGCGCTTGCGCACCATGTTGATCGCGCCGCTGGGGTCCGCCGAGCCCAGCATCAAGCCGGCCGCGCCGCGCAGCACTTCGACCCGGTCGAATACCGCGGTGTCGATGGGCAGCCAGCCTACCGGGGCATAGACCACCCCGGCCACGCCATCGACCAGATAGTTGTTGTCGTCGACTGTGAAGCCGCGTATCGAGAACTTGTGGTTGCCGAAGTTTCTTGCCGTCTTCGTCACGCCGGTGGTCTGCGCCAGCGCCTCGTCCAGGGTGGTCAGGTTCTTGTCGTCCAGCAACTGGCGCGTGAGCACGCTGACCGACTGCGGCGTTTCCCTGACCGACTGCGTCATCTTGCTGATCGTGATGGCGTCGCTCGTGTACGAGCCGGTTCCTTCGGTGGTCGGATTGCCCACGCCGCTGCCGCTGACCGTCACCGACTGCAGCGTCACCGCATCGCCCGACGATTGCCCAATGGCCGTCAAGGTGTACACGTTCGGTCTGGCGCTGTTCACGCGCACATTGGCGCCGGCCAGCAACTGATCCAGCGCCTCCCGCGGCGTAAGGCGGCCATTGACCGCTGGCGCGCGCTTGCCCGCCACCACGGCCTCATCGAACAGCACCTGATGCCGGGACTGTTCCGAAAACAGCCTCAAGGCATGTTCCAGCGGTTGAGCCGGAATGCTGAAATCCACCTGCGCCTGCTGCTGCGCGTGCACCGCAGCGGGCGACGCCAGGGCGGCCAGCGCGCACGCCACCATCACCGGCATGGCCCTGAGTTGCATGCCCGCCGTCAACGCGCCGCCAGCCAGCGCGTCCTTCAACAATCCCCGTCCCATTCCCGCTCCATCGTTGTTGGCCGCTACCGGCCTTGCGGGAGTAAACGGATTGCGGCACGGGATTGGGAACCCGCATACCGCCTGCAAACAAAAATAATTTTCAGGCAGGCGCCTGGACGCTCAGCGATCCAGGATCAGGTAGCCGCCATCGGGCGCGCGCTTGACCTGCACCGGCAGCAGATCCGGCAGGGCTTCCAGGAATGCGGCCGGCGCATTGGTCGCGGCAAAGCCCGAGACCGGCAGGGACTTCAGGCCCGGGTTGTCCAGCGCCACCGGCTTGCCCAAGTACTGCGCGACTTCCTGGGCCACTTCGCCCAGCGGCGTGCGCCGGTACGCCAGACGGCCAGTGCGCCATCCGCCCACCCCGTCCGGCACCGCCGTCACCGCCTGATGGGTGGCGTTGCGCGCATCCACGGTCACGCCTTGTTCCGCGCCCAGCGACAGCTCCGGCCTGGCCTGGTCGCGGTCGGGCTGCACGCGCACGCGGCCGTGCGACACCTTGACGATGACTTCCTCTGGCGTGTTGCGCACATTGAAGGCCGTGCCCACCACGGTGATCCTGCTGCGGCGGGCATCGACGGTAAATGGCCGGCCGGCGTCCGGCGCCACGTCAAAAAACCCTTCGCCCTGGTTCAACACCAGCTCGCGGCGCCGCGGGTAGTAGCGGACCTCCAGCGTGCTGCCGAAATTCAACGCGACATGCGAGCCGTCGGGCAGGTCCAGCTGGCGCACCTCTCCCGCGGCGGTGCTCACGCTCAGTACGTAGCCGGGCGTGTTGTCCCAGCGATACCAACCGTAGCCGCCGCCCACCACCAGCGCCGCACAGGCGGCGGCGAAGGTCTTGGAGAAACCCGGTTGCCCCAACAGCGCGCCCCAGAAGCCCGGCCGGACGGAGGCCTTCCGCGAAGCGCGGCGCGGCAAGCGCGGGGATGAACGGCTGGCGGCCTGCGCGTCGGAGGCCAAGGCGGGCCGCGGCGCCTGCGACAGGTCTTCCCAGGTTCGCGATACCCGCGAATAGGCCTGCCGATGCGCGGGCCGCGCGGCCAGCCAGGCATGCAGCTCCTCTTCATCGGCGTCCGACCAGCTGGCGTCCTGGCGGCGCACCAGCCACTCGGCCGCCGCTTCGTGCAGGGCAAGCGTGTCCGGCGAGGCAGAGGAAGACGGGTCGGTCATGACGAGGCAGCGTCGCTGTTGTTGTTATTGTCCAGGCCGGCATCGCCGCCAGCAGGCCGATGCAATTGCTGCATCTGCGCAACCGTAGCATAGTGCACGCGGACCTCGCAGTACGCGATGGCCCGCGCCAGATGCTTGACGACCATGCGCCGCGATATCTGCATGCGGGCAGCGACTTCGTCCTGAGTCAATCCATCGAAACGGCTCAGCACAAAGGCTTCACGCTGGCGTTCGGGGAGTTCCTGCAAGGCTTCGCCCAGGCGCGCAAGCCGTTGCTGATGCGCGGCCGCGCGCATGGGACACGCCGCATCGCCCGCCGCCATGGCCTGCACGCCCTCTTCCGCTTCATCGAGCGACACCGTCTGCAAGCGCCGGCCTGCCTTGCGTTCGCGGAATTCGTCCGCCACGCCGTTCAACACCGTCCTGCGCAGGTAGGCGCCCTGTTCATCGGAAGAGTCCAGCGCGGGATTCGCCGCCACCCATTTGACGACGCCATCGTGCAACGCGTCTTCGGCGCTGCCTATGCTGCCCTTGAACCGCGCCAGGCCGCGCATGAGCGGCAAGCGCCAGCGCGCGTAGGCTTTGGCGATCGCGCTGGAATCTCCGTTCTTGTCGTCGGCGGATGCGGGTGTCGTGTCGGACGCCAGCAAAGGGTTGCGGCTCATGCGGCGCGGGTCATTTGAAAGTGGCCGGATTGTACTGAGATTTATTCTCAATCGCAATGCAGCCCGGCCCCGTGCCTTTCACCCATCCCTACCAGCCTCGCGACTCACGGCGCCACTTGATACCCGCGCTGCTGCATGCAATTGCTGTACGCGGAGGCCGCTGCCGCATTCTGCTGCGACGCTTCGGCGCGATCCTGGCGGCGGTCCTGGCGTTGCCGCGAACCGCCCACAACCATCCCTGCCGCCGCCGCGTCTTTCGCCTGGTTCTGCCGGTACTGCTGCTTGGCGTCGTCGCTCATCCGGTCGTAGACCTCCTCGTGCTGATTGCCGCGCACGCCGGCTACTGCCGCACCTGCTGCCGCGCCCGCGGCGGCGCCACGGACCCGTCCGCCGGATTTAGGATCGTTCGTGCTGGCGCTGGCGCCGCTGCCTGACAAAGCCTGGCATGCGCTGATGTCCTGCTGGGTGGTTTGGGGCGACTGCCCTTTGAGCGGCGTTACCGTCTGTGCGCCGGCGCACAGGCAGAACAGGGAAAGCAGCGTCGCGGTACAGGGGCGTATGGACTTTTTCATGAAAAACTCCATTGATGGTGAGGGACCCTGGACGTTTCAGTTTAGCGCCGCATGGCTGGCCGCGATCGCCTGCCAGGCACCGTTACTTCCTGCGGAAATCAGGCCGGAACCCCGCCCGCGGATTCCAGCGACAGCGCCCTGCCCGGCACCAATTCATAGCAGCCGCGGCGCAGCTTGCGGATCTGCAAGGGTCCGCCCCAATCCGCCAGGCGGCGCTGCAATAGCAACAGGCGCACGCCCAGGTTGTCCTGCACATCGGGCAGTCCCAGGGCGCTTCCGGCCAGCCGCAGTTCGCGCGTGGAAAAGCCCCAGCGGCCGTGGCGCTGCGCATCGCAGGCCAGCTTCCACAGAATCGCTCCCGCCACGCCCTTGATCAGGTATTGCCCGTCGATGAAGACCGTGCCGTCGCGCGGAAAGTAGCGCAGGCTGAGAGGCGCGCCCAGGTGCGCCGCCAGCCCGATCGGCGTCTCCTGCGGCAGCGGAGCGCCTGCATCCAGCTCGGCGCCTTGCAGCGTTACCAGGGCTTGCGCCAGCTGCGCGCACAATACCGCCAAGGCATCCTCGTCGTCATACCCGAAGAACTGGTCGCTCTCGCTTTCGACCAGCAGCGCGCCCACGGTGCGCCCCCGCGCGCGCAGCGGGACGGCCAACTGGCTGCAAGGGGTGGCCAGGCCGGGCAGCGCAATGGGCAGGCCTTCGATCGGGCCCAAGCCGCTGGCCATCTCGTGCAGGGTGCGGCCGTACCGGTACATGCGCGCCATATGGCCGATGCGCAGCGCCACGCCTTCGCGCGCGGCTACGCCCGCCAGGCCGGCTTCGACCAGCGGCACTTCGGCGCCCACGCCCTGCTGCGCATAACCCATGCTGGCCAAGGCATACAGGGTCTGGCGCCGCTCATCCAGCAACCAGAGGATGGCATGGCTCACCGCCAGATCGCGGCGCAAACCATCCATGGCGACCTGGGGCAACAGGCTAAGCTCGTCGCACTCGGCAAGCCGTGCCGACACGGCCCGCGCGCCGGCGGCCAGATCGCAGCGCGGCTGCAGCGTCGGCAGCGACGCGCCGGCGTGCATGGGCTGGATGTCCAGCACCTCGTAGATGTCGGCGCCGCGCAGCCGGAACACGTGTTCCATGCCGGTATGCGCGGCAATGCCGGCCAGCTTGGCGCGCAGGCGCTCGAACACCGGGCCTTCGGTTTCGGTGCGCAGATAACGCAATTGCAAAGCCAGGCTGGCCCCGGTGCAAGGGTCCTCCACCATCAGGCTGGCACGCCCGGTGGCGAGAATGTTCTCGCGGCTGCGGTTGAAGAACTGGAAGGTCAAGGCCACGTGGCAGCCATCCACGTACTCCACGTGCGACAGCAGATTGACATGGGGGATGCCATCGGCCGAGACGCTGCACAAGGTGGGCGGAATGCCGCCATCCAGGACACGTCGGACCGCCAGCAGGGTCAATGCGCTCATGGGCCAGGCTCCAGTTCCACTGCCTGCCCGGCATGCGGACCCGGCGTCTGGTTCCAGGCTCCCGCCACGGTAAAGCGCAACGCCACCAATTCGTGCACGGCTACGCCGTACCAGTGGTCCAGGAAGGGCGCCCCCGCGAAACCGTCGACTTCGGCGAGCTCCCGGGTCAGCGTGTTGCGCCGCAATGCCAGCAATTCGGCATGCGCGGGCAAGGCGGCTTCGACGCGGGCGTCGCGGCCTTTGAGATGCAGCGTGCGGTTCGTGCGGGGCGAGGTGGCCAGCATGGCGACCTGCGCGGTTTCGCGGATGGCGGCCACGACCCGGGGAGCGGCATTTTCCGCCACCAGCACCAGCATGCGGCCGTCCGGCAGCGTATCGGCGGCCAGGGCTCTGCAGACATGGGGATTGCCGTCTCGATCGCAACTGCCCAGCCGCAGCGAAGGCAGCATGGGCAGGCACAGGATCCATTCGGCGGGCAGTATGGGCACGGCGGGAAACCCCTGGGCTGTTGAAGCTCGACGGTGCCAGAAATCATAGCCCAAGGCCCCTGCCCGGATGGCATGGCAATTAGCGTTTTTTTAGCGCTTGCTTAACAAACTCTTAGCAACGCGCGCAGCGCGGCGTTCCTACACTTTCCTTGCCCGGTTTCCGGACCGAATCCGGCCATTTCCGGGCAACCGGCAACCGCCTCGCCCGTCCTCTTTTCAAGGCCAGCACCATGAACTGCAATACCGAAGCCCAGTATTTCCCTACGTCCAGCGCCGGCATGCCCCCGCGCATGGACATCTATGTCGGCATCCACAAGGCCTTGCGCGCCATGATGCTTGACACGCTGCTGGCCGTGGGCCGCGTCGACACGGCCGACCCCGCCGAAACGCGCGCGGCATGCGAACGCGTGCAGGCGCTGGCCGACATCTGCGCCAGCCACCTGGGACATGAAAACGATTTTTTGCATGCGGCGATGGAAGCGCGCCGCCCCGGATCCAGCGGGCGCATCGCCGCGGAGCATGTCGAACACCTTGCGGCGATTGCCCGCTTGCGCGCCGCGGCCTCCGCCCTGCTTGCAGCCGGCTGTGGCGCAACGCAAGCAGAAGCCGCGCTGCTGCTGTACCGGCAACTGGCGCTGTTCGTCGGCGAGAACTTCGCCCATATGCACGTGGAGGAAACGCAGCACAACCAGGTATTGTGGTCTTGCTACAGCGACGATGAGCTGCGCGCGCTGGAAGGCGCCATCGTGGCATCGCTGCCGCCGGCCGAGAACCTTTGCATCATGCGCTGGATGGTTCCGGCCATGACACCCGCCGAGCGCGCCGAACTGCTGGCAGGCGTACGGGCTGCCGCGCCCGCGCCTGTCTACGCCGCCGTGCTCGACGCGGTACGGCCGCATCTGACTCGCGCGGATTGGGTCAAGCTGACCCGTGCGCTGACACCATCCGAGACCGCTGTGCGGATCGTGGCCTGAGAGCCGCGATCAATTCGCCTTTTCGTCCTCGCCCTTGTAACCGCTGATATAGGCGCGCCCCGAGCAGCGCACGAAGGCCACGCAGGTCAGGCCGCCGCTCTTGGCGTCGCAGGTGGCGCGCGCCTCGTTGCGCGCGGCCACCGGATCGGGATTCTTCGCGGTAAAGCTGGTGCCGCGGCCCTTGCTGCCCTTGCCCCAGGCCATGCCGACGCAGGTGTCGGTATAGGTGAGCACCGTGCGGCAGCCCACGCAGTCTTCCCACTTGAGCAAGGCGTCGACCGCTTCCTTCTCGCTCGGGTAGCCGTCGGCATAGGTCAGCTGGCCCGAGTCCTTCTCGGCCACGGAGCCCCAGTAGCCGCGCGAATCCAGCTTGGCCGACAGGGCTTCGAGCTGGGCCGGCGTGGCGCTGTCGGGCGCCTTCAGGTCGGCTTCGCTGTAGCCGGGGCCAACGCACAGGGGCATGACGGCAAGCTTGCACTTGCCGTCGGCGCTGTCGTTGGTGCAGGTGCGGATGGCCTTCTTCGCGGCGACCTCGGAAGACACGCTGGCACCCCAGAACAGGTCGTCGCGCGAATTGCGCGAGAACGCCACGCAGCTGTCGGAGAATGAGGTCACGCTCTTGCAGCCCTTGCCGCCGGCCTTGTTGCACTTGGCCAGCGCGGCGTCCTGCGCTTCCTTGGTGGAAGTTTCGGGCATGACCCAATACAGCTTGGCGTGCGCTTCGTCGGTGGCCACGGCGCCGTACAGCGTGTCGGCATGCGCCGCGGGCGCAGCGACCAGGCCCAGCGCCAGCGCGCCTGCGCCGGCCAATGCGGCCACGGTGGAACGGAACTGAACGAGCAATCGCGCGAGCATCATGGGTGTGCAATATCCAGTGGTTGTGGCGCCGCGCACCCCTGCGATCTGTCATCGCCAGGGCGCCCCGGGGCGCAGAACGCGCGGATCGTAACACGTTACAGTTTGTCTTCCATGCCCTGCTTTTCCACGTTTCCAGGCATTACGTAACCAATTTTGCGGCGGCTGAAAGCTGATGCGCCACTATTTTTTCGTTAACATTCTGCCCTCATGGCGCAGCGCCGGGCGGCCGCTTGCGGGTATCCGCCGCCCTGCGGACGCTTCGGCGTCGCGATACGACTCGTCACGAAACGAAACCAAAACAAGACAAAATCTTGCGGTTGCTGAATTATGTTGCGGCACGCCGGATCTTTGAGGGAGCTAGGGCCCAGCATGAATAAATCGCGACTCCGTTCGACCTGGTTGCTGGGCCGCGCCCTGCCGGCGGCCTTGGCCCTGGCCGCCTTGGCCGGCTGCGCGCCGATGCCCACGGGCGGCAGTTCCACGCTGCCGTCGCTGACCAATATCTTCTCGTCCGGGCTATCGCTCTCGCCCAGCGTGAACGTGGCCAAGAACATGAAGGGCCGTCCGGTCTCCGACGCCATCACGGCGCTGGGCGAACCGTCGAAGAAGCGCGGCGTGGGCAACACGATGGAGCTCATCTGGTCCGACTACCAGACCGCCCCCTATACCGAATGGGTCTCGACCGGCACCTCGCAGCAGGTCGTGGGCATGATTCCGGCTACCTCCACCAGCGCCGCGACCCCCGTGTTCCAGAACACCAACCATGGCTATTACAACAACCGCACCAGGGTTTACGAATGCACCGTGGTGATGCGCATGCAGAACAGCGTCATCATCGACAGCCAGGTGGACGGCAACGTATGCCCTGAATTCATCGCCGCGCTGCGCAAGTGGGCCGGCGAACGCGAAGCCAACAACTACCGCAGCAATTAAGGCGCGCCCCCTCTTGTCGAACAAACTCGGAGCCCGCCATTTCGTCGCCGCGACGGCTGACGCCATACGCCAGCGGGGCCGCGCCATGCTGGCCGCGGCGCCCTGGTCCCTGGCGCTGTTCATCCTGTCGCTGCCTTTCGCCTTGCTGATCAGCAACCTGTTTCCGTACGGGAATGGGCTGTTCATGGCGCTGGCGCTGATCAACCTGATCGCGTTGGCGCGCATGACCGGCGCCTGGCATCGCGTCGTCAAGCCGGGCGACCTGACGGGCGTCGGCGCCCACCGCGGCAACGCGGCGCAGGTCCGCCACCTGGCGTTGCTTGGCGCGCTCGTCATCACAGCCACTGCGATGGCTCGCGCCACCGGAGACCTGCCCTATGTGATCTACATGGTGCTGGCCGGATCGAATGACGCTGTGTTCTGGAGCGCCTTGTGCGCCGCGCTGGCGCTGATCTGGGTGCCAACGCTGTACGCGCTGGCGATGTACGGCCTGAGCCTGCCGCGCGTTGCGGTAACCGGCAAGTACGGTTTCCAAGCCGCGCGCACCGCCATGCCGTACAAGCCCTGGCCGCTGATGCTGGCGTTGCTCATGTTGATCGCGGCGGCCGGCCACGCTGGCTACATCCTGGGCATGCTCGCGTACGGCTACCCGGATGTTGGGTTGGCGCGGGCTGCGATGAGCGCCCTGCTCTGCGTCCCGCTCGTGTTTGTGGTGGCGGCGATGTATGCGGTTGCCTATCGCGATTCCTGCGAACCGGCTGCGCGGACGCCCTCCAGCCGTCCTTGAACCCGGGCGCAGGCCGTCCAATGAGGCGTCAGGCGCGTCTCTTGCTGCCATGCCCTAGTCCAAATCCGACGATCGCGGATACTCGATTTGGAGTATTGCCCCGCCACGCCAGAACTGCAAAAGTCGCTGGCAGCGGTTCCCGGGCCACCGTGTTGTCGATCATGTTGCCGCAGGCGCCCTCCCCCAAGTACTTATGAGCACGAGGAATCAGGAGATGTCGCCATGGACCCCAAGAGTTTTCATTTCATCCTTCCAGCGGACAAGCGCCCTTCGTTCAGCCCGCTGAACGAGGAGGTACACCCCGACTTCGGTTGGCTGACCGCGAATCGCGCACGGTCGCGCGGCGCCGACGTCTTCGCGGTGATCGATACGATCGTGATTCACGCCACGGCGGGTTATGCCACCCAGCACGCGATTGACACATGGAAGGATAGAAAGGCAAGCGCCCACTGGATCGTCCCGGATGAAGACGAGCCCCAGCACGGCCACTTCGTCTGGTCCGTGGTCGCTGAAGCCAAGGCGGCATTCCATGTCGGGGACGTCAACTACGCGCCGCATCTGGGCCAGGGTCCGAACGTCAATAACCGCAGCCTGGGAATCGAGATCGTCAACACCCAGGATGTCCAGAATTACAAGGACCCCTATTCGGATTGGCAAGTTGAAGCGACGGCACAGATCATTACCTATGCCTGGAGCAAGTATCCGAACCTGAAGCATGTCATTTCGCATGCCAAGCTGGACCCGAATCGCCGGTCGGACCCCGGAACCAATTTTCCCTGGTCCAAGCTGGAGAATCTGGTGCTGTCCCATACTGCGGTGGCACAACGGAATCCGCTGGTGTTTGCCGCCTATGCCGGCGCGCCGCGGGCCGATTACGCGGGGAACTGCTGCGGACCGTGATCGCGAATCCGCGCGAAGCTGACATTTCACTGACGCAAAGACGCGAATAGTTATTATTCATATAGAATCCGGACTGTCCGCAACCCCCTAGCCTGGCAGTCCCGATGTCCCTGCCCCCTTCCACGGGCCCTGATTTCCCACGCAAACGCCTGATCCTGACCGCCGCGCTGGCCTTGGCGGCCTTGATCGCTTTGGCGTTCTGGTATGCCGGATCCAAGGGGTCCCCCGCCGCGCGCCCGCCCGAATATGGGCAGATTCCGGTAGCCGTCGCGGTTGCAGCCGCCAGCGCCGGTCCGCTGCAGCGCGACCTGCATGCGCTCGGCACCATTACGCCGCTGGCGCAGGTCACCCTGCGCAGCCAGGTCGATGGGGAACTGCTGAAGCTGCATTTCACCGAAGGCCAGGCCGTCGCGCGCGGCCAGCTGCTGGCCGAGATCGATGCGCGCCCCTACCTTGCGGCGCTGGCCGCGGCCGAAGGCGAACTGGCGCGCACCCAGGCGCTGCTGGAGAACGCCGAGGCCGATCTGCAGCGCTACCGCAAGCTGGCGCGCCAGGAAGCGGTGTCGGGCCAGCAGCTGGATACCGCCGAAGCCCAGGTGCGCGCCTATGCGGCCCAGCGGCTGCGCAACCAGGCCCAGGTGGCCGATGCCCGGCGCCTGCTGGACCACACGCGCATCGTCGCGCCCCATGACGGCCGTATCGGGCTGCGCCGCATCGACGCCGGCAACCACGTGCGCGCCGCCGACGCCGACGGCCTGACCACCCTGGTGCAGACCCGGCCGATCTCGGCGCTCTTCAGCATTTCCGAAACGCGCCTGGACATCTTGCGCCAGGCCCATGCGCGCGACGCCGCGCTGCGGGTCCAGGCCTGGGACGCGGACGACCGCCGCCTGCTGGCCGAAGGCACTTTGGAGGCGCTGGACAACCGCATCCAGGCCGCCAGCGGCACCGTCCGGCTGCGTGCGCGCTTTGCCAATGCCGACGAATCGCTGTTCCCGAATCAGTTCGTCAACATCCGGCTGGCGGTGGTGCAGCAGGACAACGTCATTTCCATACCCACGGCCGCGGTGCAGTACGGCGCCGAAGGCGCCTTCGTGTTCGTGATCGGCGAGGACACGCGCGCCACCCGCCGCGTGCTGGAGCTGGGCCCCGCCAACGCCGGCCGCATCGTGGTGCAGGCCGGCCTGGCCGCAGGCGAACGCGTCGTGGTCGAAGGCGTGGACCGCCTGCACGACGGCCGTGACGTACAGATTGTCGAACCGCCGAGATCATGAGCCTGTCGCGCCCCTTCATCCTGCGCCCCGTCGCCACGTCCTTCCTGATGATCGCCCTGCTGCTGTCGGGCATCCTGGCGTGGCGCATGCTGCCCGTGGCGGCGCTGCCGCAGGTGGACTACCCCATCATCCAGGTGACCACGCAGTATCCCGGCGCAAGTCCGAACGTGACGGCCCGCACCGTCACCGCGCCGCTGGAGCGGCGCTTCGGGCAGATCCCGGGCCTGAAACAGATGTCGTCCACCAGCGGCAGCGGCATCTCGGTGATCACGCTGCAATTCTCGCTGGACGTATCGCTGGGGGTGGCCGAGCAGGAAGTCCAGGCGGCCATCAGCGCCAGCGGCGCGCTGCTGCCCAACGACCTGCCGACGCCGCCCGTGTACCGCAAGGTCAATCCCGCCGACGTGCCTATCCTGACACTGGCGGTCACGTCCGATTCCCTGCCGCTGCCGCAGGTCTACGACCTGGTCGACACCCGCATGACGCAACGCCTGTCGCAGTTGTCCGGCGTGGGCATGGTCAGCCTGGCGGGCGGCCAGCGGCCGGCGGTGCGGGTGCAGGTCAATCCCATGGCGCTGGCCGCGCGCGGCCTGCAGCTGGCCGACGTGCAGGAGGCCATCGGCAAGGCCAATTCGAACCAGCCCAAGGGCAGCTTCGACGGGCCGGTGCGTTCGGTCATCATGGACGCCAACGACCAGTTGCAAAGCGCCGAGGAGTACCGCGAACTGATCGTCGCCTGGCGCAACGGCGCGCCAGTGCGGCTGGGTCAGGTCGCCACGGTAGAGGACGGCGCCGAAGACCGCTATCTGGCCGCCTGGGTCGATCAGCAGCCCGCCGTGCTGGTCAACATCCAGCGCCAGCCGGGCGCCAACGTCATCGCCGTGGCCGACCAGGTCAAGGCGCTGCTGCCGCAACTGACGTCCAGCTTGCCCGCCGCCGCGCAGGTCCGCGTGCTGACCGACCGCACCGAGAGCATCCGCGCATCGGTGCGCGGCGTGCAATGGGAGCTGGCCTTCGCCGTGGGCCTGGTGGTGCTGGTGACGTTCCTGTTCCTGCGCAACCTGCCCGCCACGCTGATCCCCAGCCTGGCCGTGCCGTTGTCCCTGATCGGCACCTTCGGCTTCATGCACCTGGCGGGCTTCTCCACCAACAACCTGACGCTGATGGCGCTGACCATCGGCGCGGGCTTCGTGGTGGACGATGCCATCGTGATGCTGGAGAACATCGCCCGCTACCGCGAGCGGGGCCACAGCCCCATGTCGGCCGCGCTCAAGGGCGCCGGGCAGATCGGCTTCACGCTGGTGTCCCTGACGCTGTCGCTGATCGCGGTATTGATTCCGCTGCTGTTCATGGAGGACGTGGTGGGCCGGCTGTTCCGCGAGTTCGCGGTGACGCTGGCCGTCGCCATCCTGATATCGCTGGCGGTGTCGTTGACCCTGACGCCCATGATGTGCGCGCGCCTTCTGCCTGCGCACGAAGCGACGCGCCCCGGGCTGCTGGACCGCATCCAGGCGCGCTACGCCGGCTGGCTGGACCTGACCTTGCGCCATCAACGGCTGACGCTGACGGTAATGCTGGCGACGGTGGCGCTGACCGGACTGCTGTACCTGGCCGTGCCCAAGGGCTTCTTCCCGACCCAGGACGGCGGCACGCTGCAAGGGGTGACGCAATCGTCCCAGAGCACCTCGTTCGATGCCATGTCGCGGCGCCAGCAAGCGGTGGCCGAGGCCTTGCTGGCAGACCCGGACGTCGCCAGCCTGTCGTCCTTCATCGGCATCGACGGCATGAACGCCACCTTGAACACCGGCCGGCTGCTGATCAACCTGAAGCCCTGGTCAGAGCGCAGCGCGCCGCTGGCGGACATCATGGCGCGGCTGGATGGCCGCGCCCGCGAGGTCCAGGGCATTTCGCTCTACCTGCAGCCGGTGCAGGAACTCAATATCGAGGACCGCGTGAGCCGCGGCCAGTACCAGTTCACGCTGACCTCGCCGGACAGCGCGCTGCTGGCGCGCTGGACCCGCGCGCTGGCTGAACGCCTGGCGCAGGCGCCCGAGTTGGTCGACGTTTCCACCGACCTGCAAGGCGACGGCCGCCAGGCTTACCTGCAGGTCTCGCGCGACGCCGCGGCCCGCCTGGGGGTGACGATGGACGACGTGGCGCAGACCCTCTACAACGCCTTCGGCCAGCGCCAGGTGGCCACGCTGTTCACGCAGTCCAACCAGTACCGGGTGGTGCTGGAAGTGGACCGCAAGCTGGCGCTCAACCCGGACGCGCTGGAACGCATCCATCTGCAATCCGAAGACGGGCAGGCGATTCCGCTGTCGGCGCTGGCCACCGTCAGCGAGCGCGCGGCGCCGCTGGCCGTGAACCACCTGTCGCAATTCCCCGCGGTGAACCTGTCCTTCAACCTGCCCGCGGGCGGCTCGCTGGGCGCGGCCATCGCGGCCATCGAGTCGCCGCGGCAGGAGATCGGCATGCCGGTCAGCGTGGAGCTGCGCTTGCAGGGCGCGGCGGCGGCCTTCCAGGCCTCGCTGTCGAACACGCTGTGGCTGATGCTGGCCGCCGTGGTCACCATGTACCTGGTGCTGGGCATGCTGTATGAAAGCGCAATCCATCCGGTGACCATCCTGTCCACCCTGCCCTCGGCCGCGGTGGGCGCCTTTTTGGCGCTGCTGCTCACCGGGCGTCCGCTGGACCTGATCGCCGTCATCGGCATCATCCTGTTGATCGGGCTGGTGAAGAAGAACGGCATCATGATGGTGGACTTTGCGCTGGAGGCCGAACGCTCTCGCGGCCTGACGCCGCAGGCCGCCATCCGCGAAGCCGCGCTGCTGCGCCTGCGTCCGATTCTGATGACCACGCTGGCCGCGCTGTTCGGCGCGCTGCCGCTGATGCTGGCCACGGGCTCGGGCGCGGAACTGCGCCAGCCGCTGGGCTGGGTCATGGTGGGCGGGCTGCTGGTCAGCCAGGTGCTGACCCTGTTCACCACGCCTGCCGTGTACCTGTTCTTCCACCGCCTGGGCCAGCGCCGCGGCGCCGCGGCCGCCAAACCCGGGATGGAAGGCCGGGCGCCATGATCCGCGCCTTGCTGCACCGCCCGACCGCCTGCATCTTCCTGGCGATCGCGCTGACTTTGCTGGGCGCGGTCGCATGGCGGCTGCTGCCCGTGGCGCCGCTGCCCCAGGTCGACTTTCCCACCATCGAGGTGCGCGCCGAGCTGCCGGGCGCCAGTCCCGAAAGCATGGCCAGCACGGTGGCCGCGCCGCTGGAGCGTGCGTTGGGCAGCATCGCCGGCGTCAGCGCCATGACTTCGTCCAGCAACCAGGGCGCGACCCGTGTGCAACTGCAGTTCGACCTGGACCGCGACATCAACGAGGCCGCGCGCGACGTGCAGGCAGCCATCAACGCGGCCCGCGCCGAGCTGCCCGCCGGCATGCCGGGCAATCCCAGCTATCGCAAGGTCAACCCGTCCCAGGCCCCCATCATGGCGCTGGCGCTCAGTTCGCCCACGCGCCCCGCGGGCGAACTCTACGACCTGGGTTCGACCGTGCTGGCGCAGAAGATCTCGCAGATCAACGGCGTGGGCGAAGTGACCATGGGCGGCAGCTCCCTGCCCGCGGTGCGCGTGCAAGTCAATTCCAACGCCTTGGCCCACTACGGCGTGGCGCTGGACGAAGTGCGCCAGGCCATCGCCGACGCCGCGCCCATGCGCCCGCAAGGCCAGCTGGATTCCGCCAGCCAGCGCTGGGAAGTCGGCACGCCCGAGCAGCCCCGCGCCGCGCGCGACTACGAAAGCCTGATCGTGCGCCACCAGGACGGCGCGGTGATCCGGCTGTCGCAGATCGCGCGCGTGAGCGACTCGGTGGAAAACCGCTACAGCAGCGGCTTCCACAACCGCAACCCGGCGGTGGTCCTGACCATCAGCCGCCAGCCGGGTTCGAACATCATCGAAACCATAGGCGCCATCAACCAGGCCCTGCCCGGCCTGCGCGCGCTGATGCCGGCCGACGTGGACCTGACCGTGGCGCTGGACCGCTCGCCGGGCATCAACGCCACCTTGCGCGAAGCGCACATCACGCTGGGGCTGGCCACCGCGCTGGTGATCCTGGTGGTGTGGGCGTTCCTGGGCAATGCGCGGGCGGCGGCCATCCCCAGCGTGGCGATTCCGGTGTGCCTGATCGCCACCTTCGCCGTCATGTACCTGTGGGGCTTTTCGCTGAACAATCTGTCGCTGATGGCGCTGATCGTCGCGGCCGGCCTGGTGGTCGACGACGCCATCGTGGTGCTGGAGAACATCTCGCGCCATATCGAGCGCGGCCTCTCGCCGCGCAAGGCCGCGCTGCGAGGCGTACGCGAAGTGGGCTTCACGCTGGTGGCCATGACCGTGGCGCTGAGCGTGGTCTTCGTGTCCATCCTGTTCATGGGCGGCCTGGTCGAGCGGCTGTTTCGCGAGTTCTCCATCACCCTGGTCGCCGCCACCGTCATTTCGCTGGTGGTCTCGGTGGCCATCATCCCCAGCCTGTGCGCCCGCTGGCTCAAGCCCGCCGGCCCGGCCACGCCCACGGCGAACGCGCGTCCATCGCGCATGCGCGCGATCTTCGAGCGCCTCCATGCCTGGTACGGCAGCACCCTGTGGCGGGTGCTGGGCCATGCCCGCCTGACGCTGTTGCTGCTGGCCGCCGTGGTGGGGCTGAACGTCTACCTGTACGTGCAGGCGCCCAAAGGCTTCCTGCCGGTGCAGGATACCGGCCAACTGGTGGGCTTCGTGCGCGGCGACGATGGCTTCTCGTTCCAGGTCATGCAACCCAAGATCGACCAATACCGCCAACTGGTGCTGAAGCATCCGGCGGTGCAGGACGTCATCGGCTACAACGGCGGCAGCCTGGGCATCAGCAACTCCCTGTTCCTGATCCGCCTGAAGCCCGCCGCCGAACGCAAGGAATCGTCGACCGAGGTCATCAACTGGCTGCGCACCAACGCCCCGGCCGTGCCGGGCGGCATGTTCTTCCTGAACGTGGACCAGGACCTGCGCATGCCCGGCGGCTTTGGCAACTCCGGCGACCATGAACTGGCCATCATGGCCAGCGACGTGCCGGCGCTGCGGCAATGGTCGCGCAAGATCTCCAAGGCCATGCAGGAGATCCCCGAGTTGCGCGACGTCGATGCGGAAGGCGACGGCGCCACCCAGCAAGTCGTGATCGACATAGACCGCGCCGCCGCGCAACGCCTGGGCGTGGACATGGGCACCATCAGCAGCGTGCTCAGCAACTCCTTCAGCCAGCGCCAGGTCGCGACGCTCTACGACGCCATGAACCAGTACCGCGTGGTGCTGGAACTGGACCCGCGCTACACCGAGGACCCGGAGGTGCTGGAACAGGTGCAAGTGGTCGCGGCGGACGGCACCCGCGTGCCGCTGACGGCCTTCGCCACCTATGACTACGGGCTGGTGAACGACCGCGTGTTCCATGACGGCCTGTTCGCCGCCGTGGGGGTGGGCTTTTCGTTGGCCGAAGGCGTGTCGTTGCAACAGGCCCTGGCCGCCATCGACAGAACCATGGCCGAGCTGATGGTGCCCTCATCCATCCAGACCCGCCTGGGCGGCGACGCGCGCAACTTCCAGCAAAGCCTGCAGGACCAGCCCTGGCTGATCCTGGCGGTGCTGGTGGCGATCTACCTGGTGCTGGGCATCCTGTACGAAAGCCCGCTGCATCCGCTCACCATCCTGTCGACCTTGCCGTCCGCCGGCGTGGGCGCGCTGCTGGCGCTGCGCCTGGCCGGCATCGAATTCACGCTGATCGCGTTGCTGGGGCTGTTCCTGCTGGTGGGCATCGTCATGAAGAACGCCATCCTGATGATCGACTTCGCCCTCAGCCTGGAACGGCGCGAAGGGCTGACGCCCGAGCAGGCCATCCACCGCGCCGCCATGCTGCGGCTGCGGCCCATCGTCATGACCAACCTCGCGGGGCTGCTGGGCGCCCTGCCCTTGGTGCTGGGCATGGGCGAAGGCTCCGAGCTGCGCCGACCGCTGGGCATCGCCATCGTCGGCGGGCTGATGATCAGCCAGTTTTTGACGCTGTACACCACGCCCATCGTTTATCTGGCGCTGGAACGGTTGCGGTTGAAGTGGAAGGCTGCCAAGCGCGGCCGCGCAAGCTATCCGCCGCCATGATCGGCCGCTCCCGTCCGCCCGCGGTTGCGCGCAGCGAACGAGAATGCGTCACGCCGCCGTCTGGATGCCGGCTTCGCGTATCAGGCGCGCCCACTTCTTCTGTTCTTCCTGGATGTAGCGCTGCGCCACCTCTGGAGATCCGCCCATGGCCGTGCTGCCCTCGGCGGTGAACATGGCCACGGTGGCCGGATCCGCCAGCACCTTTTCCACCACCGCATTGACGGCCCGCACGACCTCGGGCGGCGTGCCCGCCGGCGCCACCAGGGCCTTCCAGTCCAGCGCCTCGAATCCCTCGTAGCCGGACTCGGCCACGGTGGGCACATCGGGCAGGATCGCCAGCCGCGCGCGCGAGCTGACGGCCAAGGACCGCAACACCTTGCCCTTGAGCATTTCCTGGGCGGCCTGCGGCGTGGCGAACATGTAGTCCGTACTGCCGCCCAGCAAATCGTTGAGCGCCGGCGCCGCGCCGCGATATGGCACGTTCAGCACCTGGAACTTGCCCTGATAGGCGAGCAGTTCGCCCGCCAGATGGCCTACCGTGCCGGAACCCGCCAGGGCCTGCTTGATGGCGCCAGGCTCGGCCCGCGCATCCTTGATCAGGTCGGCCAAGGTCTGCCAGCGCGCGTTGGCCTTGACCACCAGCACCACCGGCAGCGACGCGATCAGGGAGACCGCCGCGAAGTCTTTTTCCGCGTCGAAGGGAATCTGCGGCATCAGGGCGGGATTGATGGCCAGGTTGGCGGTCTGGCCCAGGCCCAGCATGTAGCCATCCGGCTTGGCCTTGGCGACGAAGTCCATGCCGATGTTGCCGCCCGCGCCGGGGCGGTTTTCCACCACCACCGACCAGCCTGCCATGGCAGTGACCTTGGCCGCGATGGCGCGCGCCACGGAGTCCGTGCCTCCGCCCGGCGTGTAGGGAACGATGAGGCGCACCGGCCGCCCGTTCGGGTAGGCGGCCGCAGTCTGGGCGCGCAGCGGCAAGGCCGCGGCGCACATCGCGGCGCCCAGGAAAGCGCGGCGGGATAGCGTGATCATGGTTAGTCTCCTTGTGTGATTTGCCTTGCTTTCAAGGCCGCGATTTCGTCGTCGCGATAGCCGACGCCGCGCAGCAGCGCGTCGGTGTGTTCGCCCACCGCAGGCGGCTGCAGGCGTATTCCGGGCTGGGCGCCGCCCAGCGTGAAGGGCGCCAGCGGCGCCAGGGACTCGCGCCCGTCCTCCAGGGTGATGGGCGCGAGGCCGCCGGTAGCCGCCAAATGCGGATCGTCGAACAGTTGCTCAGGCCGCGTGATCGGCGCGAAGGGCAAACCTTCGCGCTCGAATACCGCCGCCAACTCGGCCGCGCTGCGGTCCGCCAGGTGCGAACGCAGCTGCGGCATCAGCCAGTCGCGCGCCTGCACGCGGTCGTTGTTGCTGGCCAGGCGCGGATCGGCCAGCAGCTCCGCCAGGCCGAAGGCGCGGCAGAAGATGCCCCATTGCTTGTCGCTGACCACGGCCAGGAAGATCTGTTCGCCGCCCTTGACGGTGAACACGTCGTAGATGGCCCAGGCCGAGATGCGGCTGGGCATGGGCGCCGCCGCGCGCCCGGTGACGGCGTACTGCATCATGTGCTGGCCGACCAGGAAGACGTTGTTCTCGAACAGCGAGGCCTGCACTTCCGTGCCCTCTCCCGTCTGCTCGCGCTGCGCCAGGGCCGCCATGGCGCCAATGGCGCCGAACATGCCGCCCATGATGTCGTTGACGCTGGCGCCCGCGCGCAGGGGATCGCCAGGACGCCCGGTCATGTAGGCCAGGCCGCCCATCATCTGCACGACTTCGTCCAGCGCGGTGCGGTGTTCGTAGGGTCCGGGCAGGAAGCCCTTGTGGCTGACATAGATGAGGCGGGGATTGCGTCGCTTGAGGGTGGCGTAGTCCAGGCCCAGCTTTTGCATGACGCCGGCCTTGAAGTTCTCGCTCACGATGTCGGCCGAGTCGATCAGGCGCAACGCGGCCTCTATGCCCTCGGGCTGCTTCAGGTCCAGGGCGATGCTCTTCTTGTTGCGGTTGAACATCGGGAAGAAGCCCGCCCCCGACCCCAGCAAGCGGCGCGTGCTGTCGCCGCCCACCGGTTCAACCTTGATGACCTCGGCACCCAGGTCGGCCAGCAGCATGCCGCAGGTGGGGCCCATGACCATGTGGGTGAATTCGACGACGCGGATGTGCTCGTAAGGAAGGCGCGGACTGGACATGTGCGTGGATCTTCTGCAAGTGTGGGCGGCTGCCGCAGGACCGGCGCGGCCGCATGTTTCTGATGTCGGGATCCCCGGCGCTCAAGCCTGGCCGAATCCCTTGGGCAATCCCGCGTCCGGCGTCATGCCGTAGAGGGGCTCGCCCGGAAGTCCGGCGGCAAGCGGCGCGCGCGCGGCAACGATGCCTTCCAGATCGATGCCGGTGCGCACGCCCATGGCCTCGAACATGAAGACCAGGTCTTCGGTCACGACGTTGCCGGACGCGCCCGGCGCATAGGGGCAGCCGCCCAGGCCGCCCAGCGAACTGTCGAAGGTGCGCACGCCTTCCTCCCAGGCAGCCAGGCAGTTGGCCAGGCCCAGGCCGCGCGTGTTGTGCATGTGGGCGGCGCCCGCCTTATCGCCGATTTCTGCGCGCAGGCGGCGGAACAGCCGGCGCACTTGCGCGGGATTGGCATAGCCCACGGTGTCCGACAGCCCCGATTCGTCAGCGCCCGCGGCCACGCACAGCGCCGCCAGGCGGATGACCTCGTCTTCGGGCACCGCGCCCTGCAAGGTGCAGCCGAAGGCCGTTGAAATGCCGGCCTCCAGCTTGACCGCGGGAGCCAGCTCGTCGCGCAGCCTCGCGATCGCCCGAACCTCCTCCACCATTTCTTCTGGGGTCTTGCGCACATTGGCCAGCGAATGCTCGCGGCTGGCGGAGACCGGCATCGTCAGCTTGTGGACGCCTGCCTTCAGCGCCGCCTCTGCGCCACGCAGGTTGGGCACCAGCGCCATGACCGTAAGCGCCGGATGGCGCGCCGCATGCCGCACCACCTCGGCAGCGTCCGCCATCTGCGGCAGCAGGCGCGCCGGCACGAAGGAAGCCACTTCGATTTCACGCACGCCGGCCGCGACCAGCGCATCGATCCAGCGCAGCTTGTCGGCGGTAGGCATGGTCGCCTTGACCGACTGCAAGCCATCGCGCGGGCCCACTTCGCTGATCAAGACGTCGGGGTTCCGGTCGCTGGGATGGGCCATGGCTTGATGTCTCCGAAAATTCTATCTTATAGAACGATGTTTCTTTAGATAGAATTATGGAATTCACCCGCCGCAACTGTCAAGCGCCGACTCGCCCGGGAAAACCACGAGCCACGCGCCAGGCAGCGCCTACAATGCCGTCACTCGTTCTAAAGGATGGAATATGGCCCAGCCCTGGAATCAACCCTGCGGAGCCGCGCATGCCCCGTAAAGCCGCCACGGAATCCCTGGCCGATAGCGATGCCGCCCAGGGCGGCGTGGCCGCGGTGGACCGCGCGCTCAGCCTGATGTCGGTTTACGCGCCGGGTGACAAGGCCCTGTCACTGGGAGAACTGGCCGAGCGTACGCGCCTGTACAAGAGCACGGTCCTGCGACTGCTGGCGTCGCTGGAGCACGCCGGATGGATCCAGCGCCTGGACGACGGCCGCTATGCCCTGGGTGGAGAAATCGCCCGTCTGCACGGTCTCTACGCCGCCTCGTTTTCGTTGGAAGAGGTGGTCATGCCGGTGTTGCGCGACCTGGTCGCCGCGACCGGCGAAAGCGCGGCCTATCACGTGCGCCAGGGCGATGCGCGCCTGTGCCTTTACCGCGTGGATTCGCCGCATCCGGTGCGCGACCACATCCGTGCGGGCGATTTGCTGCCGCTGGACCGCGGCAGCGGCGGGCGCGTCCTGACGGCCTACGACCCCGTGTTGGGGCGGGCGCCGGGACCGGATCAGGAACTGCATGCGCGCATCCGCGCCGACGGCTATTTCGCGGCCATGGGCGACCGCCTGGCGGAAGTGGCGGGCATTTCCGCTCCAGTCTTTCTGCTCAATGGCGAGATCGCAGCGGCGGTGACGCTGACCGCCCCCGTCCATCGTTATGTTGCCGCCCATCTGGCAGCGGTGCGGGAGGCGGCGCGGCGCCTGACCGGAAAAGTGGGCTAGCGGACGCGAAGGCCGCGAATACCGCCGGGCAGTGTAAAAAAACCGGTCCTTCCGCACGATGGACAAGCCCGAACCGGCGGATAAACAATGCATTTCCCTCCACGGCCGGAGTCCCTCCATGGCACCCGAAGCCCTGCAACTGCGGATCGACCACTTGACGGAGCTGGACCGGCGTGAACTTGCCAAATTGATGGGGGCCGATGCCGTGCGTTTCGTGGAGACGCGGCCGGCGGATGGACGCCTGGGCGAACTCGATACGCTCACCGCCATCGTCAGCATTTCGCTGGCCACCATCAACGCCGCCGGCGTTGTGCTGGCCATCTGGCTGGCCAAGGGCGGAAGGAAGGTGACGCTGCGCGACCACCTTGTGATCGAGACTGCCGAAGGCAACCGCCTGGTACGCAAGTTGGAACTGACCGGCCGATCCGAGGACGAAATCAAGGCAGAGGTCCTCAAGGAACTCCAGGCCGCATTTTCCAACGTGTCTACGTCCGCCAAGGAGCAATGAATGCGGCCGGCCGCCGGCCAGATGGACCCGGACACCAACACGGTGTTCGTCTGCGACAGCCCGGTGCGCGAGTACGTGAAATGGGCCATGCATGGCAAGCTGCCGCGCGCGCTCCTGCCCACGGTCCTGCATGAACTGACGCACCACTGGTGCCTGTCTGGTTGCGTCGGCCGCGCGCTGGCCGAACTCAGCCTGGAGTCGCAAGAACATCTGGCGGCCTCCCCCCTGTTTCCGCTCTATGCCGATGACATCGTGCTGGCGCAGTGGGACACGGTGGAGTTCGCGCGCGCGCTGCTGGAGCCGCTGCTGGAAGGCATGGCTATGTTCGCGCAGTTCGACGTCTATCCCGGACCCTCTCCGGTCCTGTCCGGCACGCTGGCCATGCTGGGACGTCTGTTTCCCCCTGAAGAAGACGAGACGGCGGCGGACGTCATCGACGCGCTGCGCCACCGGCTGATCGAATACCGCCTGTCCGACCAAGCCCTGCGCAGCAAGAGCGGATTGCTAGTGCAGGCCATGAGCAGCCGCAACGGCGGCTATCTGCTGGGCTATCTCAGCGTGAAGAACCTGTGGATGCAAGCGCGCAAGGCCTCCCCCCGCCTGGCCGACGCCGACCTGTTTCTGCTGTACTTGCGCAATCTGGTCTTCGACGACGCGGGATTCGTGGACAAGCTGCTCGACGCCGGCGCGCAGGCGCTGCACGGCACGCAAGCGTTCGACGGCCTTGCCAGCCATCTGAACGAGCGCCTCAAGCTGTTGTCGGCGCCGGATCTGGAGCAGCGCGTCGCGGAAATGGAGGAAGCGCTGGAGAAGTACTCCGACCTGGAGGGCCACGGCCGCTGCATCTACCTGGACGATCAGTTGGTCGAGGACGTCAACTGGCGCCTTTACCAGCGTTTGCGCGCCATCGCACCCGGCTTGAAGGATCTGAAGGGGCCCGACCTCAAAGGCATGACGCGGGCGGAAAAACTACATGCGATCCGCGAGTTCGGCGCGGCGCTGGACCGGGCGGCAACGGGTATCGACAAGGTGGATCCGGCTGATCTACAGCGCCTGCTCAGGATCTGGGCGCACCTGTTGCACCGCGCCATCGTGTGCTTGCGGGTAGATCAGGTGGAATGCGAAACAGGCGCCGACGGCAGATGCACGGTCTATGCGAACGGCGATCCCGTCTTCTCCGCAACCGCCCGGCCCAAGCGCAAACCCGACGGCCGCAACCCGGCCTCGCTGGCGCTCTACTACCTGCCCGACGAGTACGAGATCGCGCTGGTGTGCGTGGACGACAAGGGCGCCCTGTTCGCGCTCTTCGGGGACCGCGTTTCCGCCACGCAACAGGAAACGCTCACGCAGGCGATCCGCATCGTCCTCGGCGACCACGACCGGCGGGAAATCCTGGGCTCCTATCTGCGCATGCACGCCGGCTTGCGCGACGAACCGCTGCTGCGGCCGGGCGCGGTCGCGCGCCTGGCCGAACACTTCTACTTCAACCATGCGATGCGCTTCGTGGTCGACGCCCATCTGGACGCCTGCCTGAAAACGTTGCGCACCGACGGACTCTGGCAGATCCTGGACGAAGAAGGAAGCCATGTGAACGCAATGGCGGCCTTGGGACTGATCCAGTCCTGGACCTCGGACGAGACCTGCATCCGGGCCTTGCTGCAGCATCGGGAAATGGACTTCGATGAAGTCACCGCGCGACTCTCCCAGGCCCAGGCCGCCCACGGCCTGCCCTTGATCCATGAGGGCAAGCGCAGGGTCTTTCTCTGACGCAAGCCGCCCACGGCAATCAGGGCAGCTGCCCGCCCGGCAGCACCAGCTTCTCCAGATAATCCAGATCCTCGCGCACCAGCCGCAAGGACTCGCTTACGTCCGGCGACCTGGGACGCCGGGAGGCGTCGCGCAGCAATGACTGCACCGCCATGTCGGCCATGATGGCCGCGACTTCGGCGCGGCTCAGGCGGCCGTCGGGCTTGTACCACCACGCCGACCAGTTGCACATGCCGATGAGGCTGAAGGCGGCGACGTGCGGATCGACCATGCGGAATTGGCCGTCGCGGATGCCGTTTTCGATGACGCGGCTGAAGTTCTCCAGCACGTTGCGGCGCGACGCCTGCACCGCGGCGCGCTGCTTGGGCGTCATGTCGGCCTCGGTCCGGTCGGCCACGCGGAACTCGGCGGTGCGCGACAGGATCAGGTCGGCATGCCGCGTGACCAGCGCGCGCAGCGCCTCGACTGGATCCAGGTCCTCGCGGGTGGCGGTCTCGCCGGCCATTTTCTTGGCCGCGCTCAGCACGTCCTCGGTCAACGAACGCAGGATCTCGTCCTTGCTCTTGAAGTAGTAATAGACCGCGGTGCGGCTCAGGCCCAGGGATTCGGCGATGTCCTGGATGCTGGTGCCGCCGCTGCCGCGCTTGATGAATAGCGTGGCAGCGGCGTCGAGTATGGCGGTGCGCAGCGCTTCGCCCTTCAGCGCTCCCTTGGTGCTTGCGTCGTTCACGTTGCGATGTTCCTCGAATGGACCGTCCGGGACGGCCCCGTCCCGAAATTATGGCATGCGCGTTTACGTCCCCAACCCGCGCCCGCCGGCGTTCTCCCGTGGCTGAGTCCCTAATTTTTGACGCTACTGTCAGTTTTTTAAATTTAATTGACACTAAAGTCAAATATTCGTCTAATACGTCAAACCGAGGTCCCAGGACCATCGCCACAGGAGACGAATGTGACTACCGCCGCCCCCTCCAGCCAGATCACCGCCGGCTTTCTCAACACCGATTGGAATCCGCGCGACCTGCCCGCCGGCGCCTCGACCCGCAACGTCGTGCTGCGCACCGCGGACGGCGCCGCCACCTCCGGATCGCTGTACCAGCCGGCCGGCCCCCGTCCCGACACCGTGGTCTGCGTGATGCATCCGCGCGAGTTCATGGCCTGCCACTACCTGATCCCCGACATCGTCGGCGCCGGTCTTGCGGCGTGGTCGCAAGGCGCGCGCTCGGTCGGCAACGATCTCAGGCTGGAACACGAACAGGCGCTGCAGGACGTGGCCGCCGGCCTGCGCTTCCTGCGCGAGCAGGGTTTCAAGAAGATCGTGCTGCTGGGCAATTCCGGCGGCGCCGGCCTGTACGCGTTCTATGCGCAGCAGGCCGGCCTGCCCGCCGGCGAGCGCGTCGCCCGCACCCCGGGCGGCAAGCCCAGCGGGCTGGATGAACTGGACATGCCCGAGGTGCATGGCCTGGTGCTGGTGGGTCCGCATCCGGGCCAGGGTTCGCTGCTGCTGAATTGCATCGACCCCTCTGTCGCCGACGAGAACGACGCGCTGTCGGCGGCGCCGGACCTGGATCCGCTGGCGCCCGAGAACGGCTACCGGCCCAAGGGCCAGGCGCGCTATGCGCCGGAGTTCGTCGCCCGCTACCGCCAGGCGCAGCGCGACCGCGTGGCGCGCCTGGACGCGCAGGCGCGGCAAATGATCGCCGACCGCCTGGCGGCCCGCGCCGACCTCAAGAGCGGCGCCGACACATCCGCCGCACGCCGCCGCCAGGCCGCGCACACGCCGGTGCTGGTGGTCTGGCGCACCGACGCCGACCTGCGCTGCCTGGACCTCAGCCTGGATCCTTCCGACCGCCACCCGGGTTCGCTGTGGGGCAAGGATCCCTACGCGTCGAACTATGGCGCCGTCGGCTTCGCCCGCTTCTGCACGCCCGAGAGCTGGCTGTCGACCTGGTCCGGCCTGTCTTCCAACGCCAGCATGGCGCGCACCGCCGGCGGCATCAATCAGCCCACCCTGATCGTCGAATACACCGGCGACCAGGCCTGTTTCCCTTCCGACGTGCGCGCCATCCACGACGCCATCCCCGCGCCGGACAAGACCCACCTGCGCATCCGCGGCGACCACCACGGCCGCGCGCTGGTCGAAGGCGAAGAACCCGGGCGCTACGCGGCCGGCCGCGAACTGGCCGCCTGGCTGCGCCAACGTTTCCTGTAATCCGAATGCCGACGGAGCAAGTCATGACTGCAACTCCCAAGACCCCCGCCCCCCTGCGCCTGCACGGCGTGGACCATACGGCGCGGCCCACCTGGCGCCTGCGCGAAACGGTCGCCTTCTACCGCGACATCCTCGGCCTGCCGCTGGTGCATGTGATCTCGGCGCGCGGCTGGGGTCCCGCCACGCACCCGGACTTCCTGCATTTCTTCTTCGACAGCGGCCAGGGCAGCACCATCGCGTTCTTCTATTACCTGGGCTCGGACGAACCCGAAGCGCTGCGCGGACGCAGCCGCATGCGGCCGCTGCCCGAAGACCATGTGTTCGACGCCACGCATACCGCCTGGCTGGTGGAAAGCGAGGACGAGCTCAAGGCCTGGAAGCAGAAGCTGCAGGATGCCGGGCTGGAAGTCTCGGTCGAAACCCGCCATGAAGTGATCGAATCCATCTACGTACGCGATCCCAACGGCTATTTCATCGAATTCACACGCAAGCTGCGGCCCCTGGGCGAAGTCGACGCGATCGACGCCGCCTTGACGCTGCAGGCGGCCATGCAGGCCGAAGCCGATGCGGAATCGGCTGGCGGACGCATCCAGCACATCGACGACGTCTGGGCGCGCAAGGCGGCGCTGCTGCAAGACAGGCTGGAGCTGGCCGATGGCGGCGCCGAGCCGCCCGTGCGGATCTTCGTGCCGCGCGTCGAGGAGTTTTCGTCCCTGGTCGAGGACGCCTCGGGACGCGAAAACTGCACCGTGGTGCCGGGCGAGCATTTCGACTGCATCGTTTCCGACGGCCCGGTGGAGTTCCAGCGCAAGGCCCTGGGGCTCAAGCCCGCCGTCTGGTATGGCTTGTTCACTGGCGGCGTCAGCGGCACGATCGACGTATTGGATCGGGACCGCGTCCGGATCTCGGCCGCGCGCCACTGAGACACGGGCCAGGAGGAGACCATCATGCGAGATATACGCCACCCCATAGAGGGCGTGATCTACCACCACCCCGAGCGCGCCCGCCAGTATTTCGCCAGCGGCGCCTGGGAGCATTCGACCGTGGGCGCGGCGCTGCACGCCACGGCCCGGCGCTGCCCCGAACGCACCGCGCTGATCATCGACGAAGGCAGCCTGAGCTTTCGCGAACTGGACGAACAGACCGACCGGCTGGCCGCCGCCTTGCTGAAGCTGGGCCTGGCGCCCGCGGACCGCGCCATCTTCCAGATGGGCACCACGCTTGAAACCGCGCTGGCCTTGCTGGCCTGCTACAAGGCAGGGATCGTCCCGGTCTGTTCGTTGCCGCAGCACCGCGAGCTGGAGATCGGCCAGCTCTCGCGCCAGACCCGCGCCCGCGGCTATTTCGTGCAGGCCGACTTCGGCAAGTTCGATCTGCCGGCCTTTGCCGCCGGCATGCTGGCCGCCAGCGACACGCTGGAACACCTGGTCGTGGCGCGCGGCGACTCGCCGCATGGCGAGTCCCTGCATGCCCTGCTCGATGCGATGCCGCTGGCCGAGGCCCGCCTCATCCTGGCGGACCAGGGACCCGGCTGCGAGGACGTGCTGAGCTTCCAGCTGTCGGGCGGCACGACCGGCATGCCCAAGATCATCCCGCGCTTCCACGCCGAGTATCTGGGCCATTCGCTGGCCTGCGCCCGGCGCTACAAGATGCAGGACGACGACCGCATCATCTGGGCGCTGCCCCTGCTGCACAACGCGGCCCAGGTCTATGTGCTGATCCCCGTCATCGCCATGGGCGTGTCCGCGGTGCTGATGCCGCGGGTCGACGTGCCGCGCATGCTGGAGCTGATCGAACGCCACCGCGTCACCCGCGCCATGTCCATCGGGCCGATAGCGCCGCAGATCATGGCCTTTCCCGACCTGGCGAACTACGACCTGTCCTCCTTGCGCCTGTTCATCACCATGAGCGCTGCGGACCGCCTCGAAGCGCATCTGAACGTGCCCTGCTCCAACCTGTTCGGCATCACGGAAGGACTGCTGCTGGGCTCGCCCGCCGACGCGTCCGAGTACGAGCGGCACCATACGCAAGGCCGCTCGGGCTGTCCCGAGGACGACATCCGCCTGCTGGCGCCCGGCACCGAGGAACCGGTGGCCGAAGGCCAGATGGGCGAACTCTGCTTCCGCGGCCCCGCCACGCTGCCCGGATTCTTCGATGCCCCGGCGGCGAACGCCTCGGCCTATACCTCGGACGGCTATTACCGCACCGGCGACATGATGACGGCGCGCCTGGTCGATGGCGCAACCTGCTACGCCTTCGAAGGCCGCCTGCGCGACAACATCAACCGCGGCGGCGAGAAGATCGGCTGCGAGGAAGTCGAGGCGCTGGTCGGCGCGCATCCCGCGATTTCCGAAGCGCGCCTGGTGGCCATGCCCGACCCCTTCTACGGCGAGAAAGGCTGCATCTTCATCATCGTCCGGCCTGGCCACGCGGCGCCCGGCCTGACGGAACTGGCGGACTTCCTCACGGGCCAGGGGCTCGCCAAATACAAATGCCCCGAACGCATCGAGCAGATCGAAGCCTTCCCCGTCACCAAGGTCGGCAAGCTCGACAAGGCCGCCCTGCGCCATAGCGTCGCGGAAATGCTCAATCAGGAAGCCGCAAAGGCCCGGGAGAACGGCAATGACCAGCACTGAATACGTCTTGAGCGAAACGCCTTTCATCGTGCGCCGCCGCGTCAAATGGGGCGACTGCGATCCCGCCGGCGTGGTCTACACCGTCACTTTTGGCGAATACGTGCTGTCAGCGGCCGAACTGTTCTACGGCCACCTGTTCAACGGCACGCCGCAGCGCATCAAGGATGAGCACGGCTTCGGCACGCCGACGCGCGCGCTGTCCTTCGACTTCCAGGCCTCGCTGTGGCCCGACGAGGAATTCGACATGTGCGTCAGGGTCGAGGAAATCCGCACCCGCACCTACACCCTGCACGTGGCCGGCAGCGTGCGCGGCCAGCCGGCGTTCGACGCCAGGCTGACCCCGATCTGCGTGGCGCGCGGCGAACGGCGCGCCATCGAAGTGCCCGCCGCGCTGCGCGGCGCGCTGCAGTCATATCAGCAAGCCTGCGCGCAGGCCGAAGCAAACAGGAGTGAAGCCAAATGAAGATCGCCGTCATCGGAGCCGGCCCCGCCGGCCTGTACTTTTCGCTGCTCGCCAAGAAGCATGCGCCGCAGCATGAAATCACCGTGTACGAACGGAACCCGCGCGGCGCCACCTACGGCTGGGGCGTGGTGTTCTCGGACATCGGCCTGTCCTTCCTGCGCGAAGCCGACCCGGAATTCTTCAAGGCCTTTGTCGCGCACCACGAACGCTGCGACTACATGGAAATCATCCATCAGGGCGCCCGCGTGCAGGTCCAGGGCAACCATTTCTCGCGCACGGCCCGCATCGACATGCTGGAAGTCCTGGAGCGCGCCTGCCTGGACGCGGGCGTCAAGATCCTGCATGAACAGCGGATCGACGACGTGGAACGGCTGGCCGCGGAAGTGGACATGGTGGTGGCCGCCGACGGCAGCAACAGCGCCGTGCGCAAGCAGTACGCCGAACACTTCCGGCCGAGCTTCGAACGCCGCCGCAACAAGTTCGCCTGGTACGGCACGCGCCAGCGCTTTCATCCGGTGTCGCTGATCTTCCGCGAAACGGACCACGGCATCTTCATCGCGCACAGCTACCAGTACAGCAAGGACCTCAGCACCTTCCTGGTGGAAGTGGACCCGGACACCTGGCAACGCGCCGGCCTGGACGCGGCCAGCGAGGACGCAAGCCGCCGCTATTGCGCAGAAGTATTCCGCGCCGACCTGGGCGCCAACGAACTGCTGGGCAACCGTTCGCTCTGGTTCGAAGCCAACATCGTGCGCAATGAGCGCTGGTCGCACCGCAACATCGTCCTGCTTGGCGACGCGTTGCGCACCGTGCATTTCTCGCTCGGCTCCGGCACCCGCATGGCAATGCAGGACGCGATCGCGCTGCATCAAGGCCTCACGCAGCATCCCGACGACACGCAGGCCGCGTTCGCGCACTTCGAGGCGCAGCGCCGCCCGGCTTCGTCCAACTTCCAGAGCGCCGCCGCGCGCAGCCTGGACTGGTACGAGAACGTGGCCGACAAGATGCACCTGGACCCGGTGTCCTTCGCCTACGACTACATGCGCCGCACGGGCCAGGTCAGCCACGACGACCTGCGCCAGCGCGATCCGGGCTTCGCCGCGGCCTACGAGGCGCTGCACCCGGAGGCGGCGGCCGTGTCCTGAGCGGCGCACTGTTTTGTTGTGAGTACCCGGCCGCGGCGCACCCGCGCTTGCGGCCTCAACGATAAGCGGCGCGGGGAAGCGCCGCAAAAACCATCCATGGAAAGTGGAGGAGACATGAAAAATACTCTTTGGTGCCTGGCGCTGACTGGCGCCCTGGCCTGCGCCTCGGCACAGGCCCAATCCGACAAGTACCCCGAACGGCCGGTGCGCATCGTGCTGCCCTATTCGGTGGGCAGCGGCCCCGACGCCGTCGCCCGCATGCTGGGCGAACAGCTCACGGCGGCCTGGAAGCAGCCGCTCATCGTCGAGAACAAGCCTGGCGCCAACGGCTGGCTGGCGATCGGCGAGGTCAAGCGCGCCACGCCCGACGGCTACTCGCTGGCGGTGGTGGACAACACCCACATGACGCTGCAACCACAGCTCTACCGCAGCCTGCCCTTCGATCCGGTCAAGGATTTCGTCCCGGTGGCGCCGATCTACACCACCCATTTCTTCATGGTGGTGTCGGCCTCGTCCCCCTGGAACAACGTCACCGACCTGATCGCGGCGGCCAAGGCCCAGCCCGGCAAGCTGACCTACGGCACCTGGGGCATGGGCAGCGTGGCGCACGTGGGCACCTCCATGTTCCAGACCGCCACGCAGACCAGCATGACGCACGTGCCCTTCAAGGACCTGGCCCAGCTCTACACGGCGGTGGCCAATGGCGAAGTCGATTGGGCTTTCGGCACGGCGGCCACGGTGCAGAACCTGTACCAGGCCAAGCGCGTCAAGCTGCTGGCGCTGGCGGCGCCGTCCCGCCTGGGTTCCTACGCGGACGTGCCCACGGTCAGCGAGGCCGGCGGCCCCAAGGACTTCGAGTTGAAAACCTGGGTCGCGGCCTTCGCGCCCAAGGGCACGCCGGATGCCGTGGTCAAGCGCATCAACGCCGCCATCGCCCAGGCCGTGGTCACGCCCGCCGTGCGCAAACGCTTCGAAACCTATGGCTTCGACGCCTGGCCGCAGGACGCCGCCGCGCTGGCCCAGGCCCGCGACGCCGATTCGGCGCGCTTTGCGGCCGTGGTCAAAGAGGCCAATATCTCGCTGGACTGAGGCACCGTCCCGGGGCTGCCCGCGGCGGCCCCGCTACCCTTCCGGCGCCTTGGGAGTGGCCGTCAGCCGCTGCGCCATGAACTCCAGGAATTCGCGCGCCAGCGCCGGCAAGGTCCGGCCCTGCAAGGTCAGGACCTGGATGCTCCGCTGCCGCATTTCCGGATTGCTGAACGGCACCGCCGCCAAGCCCTCGCCGTCGCGCTGTCCCAGCATCGTCAGGTAGCCCGACAGCGCCACGATGTCGCTGCCCGGCAGCATGGGCAGGAAGGCCGCGGAATGATTGGACACATAGGCCGGCTCGATATGCAGCCCGGCATTGGCGCAGGCCGCGTCGAACAGCTGCCGCACGGTGGTGCCATGGTCGCCCAGCGACAGCGGCACCTTGGTCAGGTCGCGCACGCTCAGGCTGCGGCGGCTGGCCAGCGGGTGGTTGCGGCACATGACCGCATAGACCGGCGCGCGCACCAGCAATTCGGTCTTGAGCCGGTCGTCCTGCGCGGTGGTGTAGCGCAGCGCCAGCTGCGACAGGCCTTCCAGGATCTGCCGGCTGACCTCCTCGGGGCGCTCCACATGCAGATGGAAGCGGGCCTCGGGCCGCACCCGCTTGAACTCGGCCATGCACATGGGCAGGAATCGGTGGGCGAAACCCTCGGTGCAGGCCAGGCGTATAGTCACGTCGCCCAGGTGGCTGCGCTGGCGGATCTCGGTGGTGACGCGCTCGGCTTCCAGCGCGGCGGCATTGGCGTACGCCGCCAGTTGGCGGCCGGCCTCGCTCAGTTCCATGCCGCGCGCCTGCCGCTCGAACAGCGCGATGCCCAGCCCGTCCTCCAGCTTGGCGATCTGCCGGCTGACGGCCGAGGCCGCCACGTGCTGCGCCGCCGCGGCGCCCGCGATGGAGCCGCAGCGCGCGACCTCCAGGAAGTACCTCAAGCCCAGCGAAATCATGACGGCCCCTCTTACCCATGCCTTTATAGCAACGAAAGAATGCTAATTATCTAATTGTGGCATGTTATGAAGCGTAATAACTTTGTGCCTCCCTCAGCATCCCAGCCGCCCAAGTGACCCGCGAACAAGCCCTGCTCCAAGCCGTTCAAGCCTACGACAATGGCGACCTGCATGCCGCGCTGGCCCGTCGCGTCGCCTACGCGACGGAAAGCGAAGTGCCCGACCAGGCGCCGGCCCAGCATGCCTACCTCAATGAAGAACTGCTGCCCTTGCTCAAGGAGCTGGGCTTCGCCTGCGAGGTGCATCCCAATCCCTCGGGCGCCGACCTGCCCATCCTGGTGGCGCGGCGCATCGAGCAGGCCGGCCTGCCCACGGTGCTGATGTACGGCCATGGCGACGTGGTGCGCGGCAATGCCGCCCGTTGGGAAGCCGGCCGCGATCCTTGGCGCCTGCAGGTCGAGGGTGACCGCTGGTACGGGCGCGGCACCGCCGACAACAAGGGCCAGCACAGCATCAACCTGGAAGCCTTGCGCCAGGTCATCGCCGCGCGCGGCGGCGCGCTGGGCTTCAACGCGATCTGGCTGATCGAAACCGGCGAGGAAGCGGGTTCGCCCGGACTGGCCGCCTTCTGCGAGGCGCAGCGCGAGGCCCTGGCGGCGGACGTGTTCATCGCCAGCGACGGCCCGCGCCTGAGCGCCCGGCGTCCCACCCTGTTCATGGGCTCGCGCGGCGCGGTGAACTTCGAATTGAAGCTGCGTGCGCGCGAACGCGGCTATCACTCGGGCAACTGGGGCGGCCTGCTGGCCAACCCCGCCATCGTGCTGGCGCATGCCATCGCCACGCTGGTGGACGCGCGCGGCCGCATCACGGTGCCCGGCCTGCGTCCGCCCCCCATCCCGGACGCGGTGGCCGAGGCGCTGGCCGACCTGGAAGTCGGCGGCGGCGAGGACGACCCCGACATCAACGCCTGGTGGGGCGAACCCGGGCTGAGCGCGCCCGAAAAAGTGTTCGGCTGGAACAGCCTGGACGTCCTGACCTTTGGCGCCGGCGATCCGGCCAAGCCGGTCAACGCCATCCCGCCCGAAGCCGTGGCCTGGTGTCAACTGCGTTTCGTGGTGGGCACGGACTGGCGGGCGCTGGAAACGCATGTAAAGGAGCATCTGCGCGCGGCGGGCTTCGAGGACGTGCAAGTGCGCATCGGCATGCAGGCCGGCGCCACCCGCCTGTCGCCCGACAATCCCTGGGTGCGTTGGGCCGCGGCCTCGCTGGAACGCAGCACCGGCAAGCGGCCGGCGCTGTTGCCGAACCTGGGCGGTTCCCTGCCCAACGACATCTTCGCCGACCAGCTGGGCCTGCCCACCTTGTGGGTGCCGCATTCCTATCCCGCCTGCGCCCAGCACGCACCCAACGAACACCTGCTGGGCAGCGTCGCCCGCGAGGGGTTGGCCATCATGGCCGGCCTGTTCTGGGACCTGGGCGACCAGGGCAGCGCCCTGCGCCTGGCGGCCACAACTCCGTCTTCCAACACCAAGTGACCGGGATCTCCGACATGAACGTCAAACTCCGCGCCGCCCTCGTGGCCGCAAGCCTTGCCGCCGCCGCGCATGCGGGCGGCGCCCATGCCGCCTATCCCGAACAGGCGATCAAGATCGTCGTGCCCTTCACGCCGGGCGGCGCGACCGACGCCGTGGCGCGGCTGCTGGCCAACAAGCTGTCCGGCAAGTTCGGCCAGCCGGTCATCGTGGAAAACCGCCCGGGCGCATCCACCGTGATCGGCGCGGAAGCGGCGGCGCGCGCGCAGCCTGACGGCTACACCCTGATGCTGTCGGGCAGCACCACCTATACCGTGCTGCCGGCGCTCAAGCCCGGCCTGCCCTACGATCCGCAAAAGAGCTACGAACACATCGCCATCGTCGCCATGGCGCCCGTGGTGCTGCTGGCCAAGAACGGCCTGGCGGCCGGCACCGTGCAGGAAGCGGCGGCGCTGGCCCGGCAGCAAAGCGCCAAGGGCGGCCTGATGTACGGCACCTTCGGTCCCGGGTCCGCGCCGCACCTGGCCGGCGAGATGTACGCCGAGGCCGCGGGCGCCAAGATGTTGCCGGTGCCCTACAAGGGCAGCGCGCAGTTGGTCACGGCCATGATAGGCGGCGAGGTCGACCTGGGCGTGGACACCGTGTCCTCCGCCGCGCCGCAGGTCCGCGCCGGCAAGATCCGCGCGCTGGCCGTGACGGGCGAACGCCGCATGCCGCAACTGCCCGACGTGCCGACTTTCGCGGAGGCCGGCATGGCGGACGTTTCCTTCGTGGGCTGGTACGCGCTGGTGGCGCCGGCGCGCACGCCGGCCCCCGTGGTGGACACCCTGAGCCGCGCCGTGGCGGAAATCATGGAAGACCCGCAGGTGCGCAAATCGGTGGCCGACCTGGCGCTCGATCCCGTGTATCTGCCCGCCCCGGCCTTCAAGGCGCAGATCACGAAGGAACTGCGCACCTTTTCTGAAGTGGCGGCCCGCGCCGGCATCACCCTGGACTAGCCGCGGCGGGCTGACGCCTGGCCTCAGTCCGGTTGGGTGCGGGTGATCTTGGACCCTTCCAGGCCCATGCCCGCCATCAGCCCCTGTCCGCCGAATGGCACGGCATATACGTCCTGGCTAAGGGTGGTGGTGGTAATGCTGGCGGCATAGCTGTCGTCCACCACGACCAGGCTGGGGCCGGCGCCGAGCGACCAGCCGTCGCTCTGGTCCAGGTACCGCAGCGCCGGCTCATTCATGAAGAACAGCGCATAGCTGAACTCCTGCGCGCCGGCCTGAAGACCGAACGACACCGCCGATATGTTGTAGTAGGCCTGGACCTTGCCGCCGCGCATGAGCGCGCCGTCGCCGGTTTCCGCGCCGACCAGCAGCCCCCCCTTCAGGATGCGGGGGAACACCAGCACGCCCACCGCCTTGTCGCCCAGTAAACGCGTCTTGGGTTCCTGCTGGTAGAGGCGATCCAGCGCACCCTGCGCTTCCCGGCTGAGCTCTGCCGCGGACTCCGCCCTGGCCTGCGGCGCCAGGAAGAAACAGGCAACCCACAAAAAAAGGCTGGCCCAAAGCCAGCCGCGGATACTCATAGGCAAAACGGATGCGCGACGCATACAGCCCCCTGATCTCGAAAGGAAAAGGACGGCAAGCGCCGACGCGCTCGCCCCGACTTGCTGGATGAGTATTGGCAGGCGCCGATGCCTTGTCAAGATGCATGCGCACCCGGCCACCGAGGCCACGTCAAACCCTGGGCGGCGAAGTCTCCCGTTGCGGGTGGCGATGCCGGCCCAGGGCTTCAATGAAGAACGACACGCTCTTGGCGGGGGCCGTCGCGTCCATCGTCAGCAGTCCGCCATCCGCCGGATCGGCGGACAGGCCCGCCGCGGCAAGCAACTGCACGCCCTCGCCCATGCCCATCAAGGTCTTGCCATGGCGGTAGGCGTCGCGCAGGAACTCCAGCGCGCGTCCGTCCGATTCCAGGCGGGCCACGGCGGCCTCGCCGCCCGCCGCCACCACGCCATCGAACAGCGCCGAAGGATGGTTGTCCAGGGAGGCGTCGGCATCCAGCGTGCCGCCCCCGGCCGCCGGAACGGGTCCGATGCGCTGCCCGACCAGCCGCACAATGGCGCCCGCCGCGATCAGGCCCTGGGCCACGGCTGACACGCTCTTGCCATCCACGCCCTCCGCCACCAGGATTGCGACCTTGCGCGTGGCGATGCCGCCGTCGCCAGGGCGCGCGGCCAACGACAATGCCGGCGACACCTCGACCTCCGGCTTGGGCGGAAGCTCGATCGCCCGCGGCAAGGGCGCAGGCAAGCCCATGCCCAGTTGGTCGGCTACGCCCCGCGCCAGTTCTTCGGACACATTGCGCAGCGACGCGACCATGCGCTGGCGCACCGCCGGCACCGTGACCTTGCTCAACTCAAAGGCATAGGCGTCGACGATGTGGCGCTTTTCCCAGTCCGCCTGGCTTTCATAGAACAGCGTCGCCTGGTTGTAATGCTCGGCGAATTTTTCAGGATGCCCTCGCAGTTCGTCGCCCGTCTCCGGCTCCGGAAACGACACGAAGCCTTCCATGCCGGCCTGGAAGGGACAGCCGCCTGCAAGCGAGTTGGGCTCGTAGGCCACGCGGCCGCGGTGGATGGCCTGGCGATGCATGCCGTCGCGCTGGTTGTTGTGCACGGGCGCAAGCGGCGCATTGATCGGGATTTCATGGAAGTTGGGGCCGCCCAGCCGCGAAATCTGCGTGTCCACGTAGGAGTGGATGCGCCCTGCCAATAGCGGGTCATTGGTGAAGTCCAGGCCCGGCACGATGTGGGCGGCGCAAAAGGCGACCTGCTCGGTCTCGGCGTAGAAGTTGTCGGGGTTGCGGTCCAGCACCATCCGCCCCACCGGCACCACGGGCACCAGCTCCTCGGGCACGATCTTGGTCGCGTCCAGCACGTCGAAGCTGAAGCCTTCGGCCTGCTCATCGGTGAACACCTGCACGCCCAGCTCCCACTGCGGGCCATTGCCGGCGTCGATCGCCTCCCAAAGATCGCGGCGGTGGAAGTCGGGATCCGCGCCAGACACCTTGACGGCTTCGTTCCACACCTGCGAATGCGTGCCGAGAATGGGATTCCAATGGAACTTCACCAGCCGCGATTCGCCCGCGGCGTTGACGAAGCGGAACGTATGCACGCCAAAGCCCTGCATCATCCGGTAGCTGCGCGGGATGGCGCGGTCCGACATCAGCCACATCAGCATGTGAGTGGATTCCGGCATCAGCGACACGAAGTCCCAGAAGGTATCGTGCGCGGACGCGGCCTGGGGCATGCCATGATGCGGCTCGGGCTTGACGGCGTGCACCAGGTCCGGGAATTTCATCGCGTCCTGGATGAAGAAGACCGGCATGTTGTTCCCGACCAGATCCCAGTTGCCCTCGTCGGTATAGAACTTCACGGCGAAACCGCGGACGTCCCGCGCCGTGTCCTTGGAGCCGCGTTCACCCGCCACCGTCGAAAAGCGCACGAACACCGGCGTGCGCTTGCCGGCTTCGGCGAACAGGGACGCGGCGGTCAGGTCGGTCAGCGGCTTGTAGCATTCGAAGTAGCCGTGCGCCGCCGAACCGCGCGCATGCACGATGCGTTCGGGAATCCGCTCGTGGTCGAAATGCGTGATCTTCTCGCGCAGGATGAAGTCCTTGAGCAAAGCCGGCCCGCGCAGTCCCGCCTTGAGCGAGTGCTGGTTATCGCTGACGCGCACGCCCTGGTTGGTGGTCAGCATCTGCCCGCCAGCATCGGCGCGCACGCGCTCCAGCCGTCCGTCGGCCGCATTGACGCCGGCCGCGGCCGCGCCCCCGGTCTTGGCCGAGGTCTCGGTTTCGGACAGCGAACTGGCCGTCGCGGAAGGATCCGCTGCCGCGACGTGCGCGCCGGCATAGGGGCAGCGCGCCCCTTCTTCGCCGTACTCCGCCGCCTTGCCGGCATTGTGGGGAATCGCGGCGGCCGTTTCGCCCACGGCCGCGGCGCGCTTGGCCGCCGGGTGGCTGGGCTTGCCCGCGGGTCCGGACGCCGGGCCGCTGTCCGTGTTCAGATAGGCAGTGTCCACGGCCGCGCCCGCGCCGCCCTTGCCTGCTGCTTTCTTGGCTGGCATCGCAATCTCCTAGTGGCTCAGCATCTTGCCGCGCGCCTGCTCGGCCCGCGAGGCGCCGATGGCGGTCTCGACCTGCTTGACCTCTTCGGGAGGCGGCAACACGGCGGGGAATCCGAGCGATTCGATCCACAGCTCGCGCGACCAGCCCTGCGTGTGATAGAGATGATGGTCCTCGTCCGTTGCCACGGCGTCGTGAGCCTGCTTCAACACCTTGGCCTCGTCGCCGCTGTGCTGTTCGGCAATCACGCCGATCAGGGACCAGTTCGCGTGATCCTTGGTTTCGGCCAGCACCACGCATTCGGTGGCGACCAATTGGGCGGCGTCCGGATCGCCGGCGCTGATCGCCATCTTCATGGCCTTGACCAGCGCCTCGCCGATGTGGCGCACGACCTGGCGGCCTGGCGGCTGCGCCTGCGGGTCCAGGCCCAGCTGCTCGAACACCGTCAACAGCACCCGGCGATGGGTGCGGGTTTCTTCCAGATAGCCGAGCCATTCCTCTTTCAGATCCTCGTTCACCGCGCAGGACACGGCGGTTTCGTACACGGCCAGGCCACCAATTTCGGTTTCCAGGGCCTGGTACAGCAGTTCCTCGATTTGCGAGGCATTTCCGGCTTTGCGTTTCATTGGGCGCTCCTCTTCTGGATGGGCATCCGCGCATGCCTGCGGCGGATATGCGGATGGAGCGCCTACCCAGCAATCGCCATGCCCGGTCCGCGCGATGGCAATTGCCCTGCGGCAGCTCGGAGCGGATGCCGCCTCCGCGGCAAAAAATACAAGACTGTGGGCAAGGACAACCTCGTCCCCATTTAGACTAGAATTGGAACCATTCTCAATAAAATCAGACCGCCAGGCTCGCGGCGGCGCCAACAAGAAAGAGGCTCGTCCTGAAATCCGGTTTCCGCCTATCCATGGCCTGGCTCCATACCTGGGTCGGCCTGTGGTTTTCCTGGCTGCTGTTCGCCGTCTTCCTGACGGGATCGCTGGCCGTCTTCTCCGAGCCCATTACGCACTGGATGACGCCCGAGCACCGCGAGGCGGAAGCCCTGGCCGCGCAAAAGGAAAGCGTGCCGGTGGACCGCGCCCGCCGGCTGGAACTGGCGGTGGACTACATGGCGCGCAACCATGCCGGCGCCGGCATGTGGGAAATCTGGCCGGTGGACCGCTTTCACGAAAACGGCCTGACGGCCTATTGGTTCGACCAGAACGGCCTATATGCGGATGCCGAGCTCGACCCCGAGACAGGCGCCGAACTGGATGACCACCACGATGCCGAAGGCCGCGCGACGATGGGCGGCACGCATTTCGTGGACTTCCACTACACGCTGCACGACGCCGGCCTGGGGCTGTGGATCGTCGCCTTCGCCAGCATGGCCATGCTGGTCGCGCTGATTTCCGGCGTGGTCACGCACAAGCGCATCTTCAAGGACTTCTTCACCTTCCGCGCCAAGAAGGGCCAACGGTCCTGGCTGGACGCGCACAACGCGGTGGCGGTGCTGACCCTGCCCTTCCAGTTCATGATTGCCTACACAGGAATCGTGATTTCCAGCGCCCAGCTCATGCCGGCCCCGGTCACGGCGACCTATGGCGCCGGCCCGCAGGCCAGCCGCCTGTACCTGGCCGAGCTGACGGGCGAAGAACGGCCCGCCCGCAGCGGCGTGGCGCTGGCCATGCCGGCGCTCGAGCCCATCGTGGCCCGCGGCGAACGACTGATCGGGCAGACCGCGCGCGCCATCGTCATCAACAATCCCGAAGACAGCTCCATGCGCATCGGCGTCTATGGCTGGAACGAAGACGCCGACACCTTCCGCAATCTGAGCGCCACCACGGGCATGGCGGAGTTCTCCGCCAGCGGCGAGCTGCTGCGCCTGCGGCCCGCAGGCGGCGTGCACGGCGGCGCGCCGGCGCTGACGTTCCAGGTGATGAGCGACCTGCACATGTCCAAGTTCGGCGGGCTGGGCATCAGCTGGCTGTACTTCGTCTGCGGCCTGGCGGGCGCGGCCATGATGGGCACGGGCGCCTTGCTGTTCATGGTCAAGCGCCGCGCCAAGCATGGCGGCGAGTTCGGCAGCGCCACGGCGCGCATGTACCGGCTGATAGAAGGATTGAACGTGGCCGCGCTGGCCGGATTGGCGATCGCCTGCATCAGCTACCTCTGGGCCAACCGCCTGCTGCCCGTGGCGCTGGAGAACCGCGCGCTTTGGGAACTGCGCTGCTTCTTCCTGGCGTGGGGGCTGACCCTGGCGCATGCCTGGCTGTGCAGCCCGCGCCGCGCCTGGATCTCGCAATTGGTGCTGCTGTCGGCGCTGTGCCTGCTGCTGCCGGCGCTGTCGTTCATCACATTGGGCGACCATCCGGCAGCGCAGATCGCGCGCGGCGATTGGGAGAGCGCCGGCGTCGAACTGACGTCCGTCGCATTCGGCGTACTATCGGGCTGGGCGGCCCTGCTGTTGTGGCGACGGCCCGCATCCGCGCCCGTCCGGCGCAATCCCCGCAGTGACGCAGAGGCGGCCGCATGAACACCAACGACCTGTACGCAATTTCCATGGCGCTGCTGCTGACCTATTCGGGCATGGCCTGCCTGAGCCTGGCCATGCCGCGCCACTATGATCAGGTCTGGGGACGCGATCCCTCCGCCGGCCATACCCGCGCGCTGCGCGGCGCCGGCGTGCTGCTGCTGGCGTTGGCCCTGCTGCCCTGCGTGGGCCTGTGGGGCAATACCGTGGGCGTGGTGGCATGGCTGGGCTGGCTGTCGGCGGGCGCGCTGCTCTGGGTCGGCATGGTGTCATGGGCGCCGCGTCCGGCAGCCCGTACCGCGGCGCTGGCGGTGGCAATATCCCTGGCCGGGGTCGGCATCGGCTTCTGAAGCGCAGGTTTGACGCGCATCAAGCAAGCCTGATATCCCGGCGGTGCGGGGCAATTCCTGCACCATATGTGGTGGTAGAGTTTCCACACCCTACTACATATGGTGTCAGTCATGCATATCCAGCACATCCTCAAGCGCGACGGCCGGGTCGCGGCGTTCGACCGCGACAAGATCGCCCAAGCCATGGCGGCCGCCGGCAGCAGCACGGGAGAACTGGATCTGGCGGGCGCGCAAGTCCTGACCGACACCGTCATCGCCGCACTGGAAGGCAACCCCTGCCCTGGCGTCGAGACCATCCAGAACCGCGTCGAGGAAGCCCTGGTCCAGGCAGGCCATTGGCGCACCGCGCGGGCCTACATCGTGCACCGCGAACAGCACGCCCGGCTGCGCGCGCTGCGCCACACGCTGGTGGACGTGGAAAGCGCGATGGAGGAATACCTGGACCAGCGCGACTGGCGCGTCAACGCCAACGCCAACCAGGGCTACAGCCTGGGCGGCCTGATCCTGAACGTGGCGGGCAAAGTCACCGCCAATTACTGGCTTTCCAACGTGTTCGCGCCCGAGGCGGGCCGCGCCCACCGCGAAGGCGACATCCACATCCACGACCTGGACATGCTGAGCGGCTATTGCGCCGGCTGGTCGCTGCGCCAGCTGCTGACCGAAGGCTTCAACGGCATCCCCGGCAAGGTCGAAGCCACGCCGCCGCGCCACATGTCCGCGGCCATCGGCCAGATCGTCAACTTCCTGGGCACGCTGCAGAATGAGTGGGCCGGCGCGCAGGCGTTCAGCTCCTTCGATACCTACATGGCGCCCTTCATCCGCCGCGACGCCATGACGTACGCCGACGTGAAGCAGTCCATGCAGGAACTCATCTACAACCTGAACGTGCCCAGCCGCTGGGGCACGCAGACGCCCTTCACCAACCTCACGTTCGACTGGACCTGCCCGCCGGACCTGAAGGACCAGATCCCGTACATCGGCGGCGAGGAAATGCCTTTTTCCTACGGCGACCTGCAGACCGAGATGGACATGATCAACCGCGCCTACATCGAAGTCATGATGGCTGGCGACGCCAAGGGCCGCGTGTTCACCTTCCCCATCCCCACCTACAACATCACCCCCGACTTCGACTGGGACCACCCCAACACCGAGCGCCTGTTTGAAATGACGGCGCGCTACGGCCTGCCCTATTTCCAGAACTTCCTGAATTCGGACCTGGAGCCGCACATGGTGCGCTCCATGTGCTGCCGCCTGCAGCTGGACCTGCGCGAACTGCTCAAGCGCGGCAACGGCCTGTTCGGCTCGGCCGAGCAGACGGGGTCGGTCGGCGTGGTGACGGTCAACTGCGCGCGCCTGGGCTACACCTGCCGCGGCGACGAAGCGCGGCTGATGCAGCAACTGGACCACCTGCTGGAACTGGGCCGCGACGTGCTGGAAACCAAGCGCAAGGTGGTGCAGCGCTACATCGATCAGGGCCTCTACCCCTATACCCGCCGCTATCTGGGCACCCTGCGCAATCACTTCAGCACGCTGGGCGTGAACGGCATCAACGAGATGGTCCGCAACTTCACGGCCGACGCCGAGGACATCACCACCGCCGCGGGCCACGCCCTGGCCGTGCGCCTCCTGGACCGCGTGCGCGACCGCATGACCGAGTTCCAGGAACAGACCGGCCACCTGTACAACCTCGAAGCCACGCCCGCCGAAGGCACCACCTACCGCTTCGCGCGCGAAGACAGGAAGCGCTACCCCGCCATCCTGCAAGCGGGCAGCGAGACGCAGCCCTACTACACCAACTCCAGCCAGCTGCCGGTGGGCCACACCGACGATCCTTTCCATGCGCTGGAGCTGCAGGAAACGCTGCAGGGCAAGTACACCGGCGGCACCGTGCTGCATCTGTACATGAACGAAGCCGTTTCTTCTTCCGCCGCATGCAAGCAGCTGGTGCGCCGCGCACTGTCGAATTTCCGGCTGCCCTACATCACGGTCACGCCGACCTTCTCCATCTGCCCCAACCATGGCTATCTGGCGGGGCACCACGAGTTCTGCCCGAAATGCGATGCCGAACTGCTGGCCAAGCAAGCGGCATGCTGCACCCCGGCCTAGGGCTGTAAAGGCCAGCCCCCAGGCCGGACCGCCGGGCAGCCCGCCCGGCATCCACTCCATAAGGAACCGCCATGCAAACCTTGATCGCTCCCGAAGTCGCCACCGCTCCCGCCGTGCAATTGGACGACAGCCAGCGCGTGCGCTGCGAGATCTGGACCCGCGTCATGGGCTACCACCGCCCCGTCACTTCCTTCAACACCGGCAAACAGGGCGAATTCAATGAACGCCGCTTCTTCGTCGAACGCCGCGCCTGAGGGCGCCACGCGAGCCGCCGCGTCGACCCCGGGCTGCGGCCCGGGCACGCGGCGGCTGACGGCGCGCCCGGCCTACCCGGCTGCGCCGCAACCGGTGGCCCAGCCCTTGCCGCGGCATTCACACGCCGTCGGCGGGCTGGTGCCGTTTTCCACCGTGGACTGGCCCGGACAACTGGCGGCGGTCGTATTCATCACGGGCTGCCCCTGGCGCTGCCACTACTGCCACAACGTCGAACTCCAGACCCGCGCCGCCCGCTACGACTGGCGCGAGATCCGCGCCTTCCTGGAAACGCGCAAAGGCCTGCTGGACGCCATCGTGTTCTCCGGCGGCGAGCCCTTGAGCGAACCGCGCCTGCCGCAGATGATCCGCGACGTCCGGCGCATGGGCTACCGCGTCGGCCTGCATACCGCCGGCATCTATCCCCTGCGCCTGGCCGACGTGCTGCGCCATCTGGATTGGGTCGGCCTGGACATCAAGGCCGACGCCCAGGGCTATGACGACGTCACTGGCCGCCGCGATTCGCAGCGCCCCGCGCTGGCCTGCCTGACGCAACTGCTGGCGGCCGGCATCGATTTCGAGTGCCGCATCACCTGGCATCCGGATTGGCTGGACGAGACGCGGCTGCTGACCCTGGCGCGCGAGCTGGCGCGCCGCGGCGTGCGCCGCTTCGCGGTGCAGGGCGTGCGCCGCTCGCCCGACGCGCCCCCGGTGCGCGCGCTAAGCGCCCCGGCCCTGGCGCTGCTGATGCAATGGTTCGAGGAGTTCGCCTATCGCTGAGCCAGGTGCTGCCGCACTTGATTCTGCGCAAGGCGACCCAACTCCCCTTGCTCTAGCCTCTGTCCACTTGAAAAGAGGAAAGACTCATCATGACGTGGTTCAAATCACTCACCCTCGCCGGACGCGAATTGCTGCCCATCGTCCAGGGCGGCATGGGCGTCGGCGTATCCGCCCATCGCCTGGCCGGCGCGGTCGCCAGCCAGAACGCCATGGGCACCATCGCCAGTGTGGATTTGCGCCACCACCACCCCGATCTGCTGGAGAAAACCGAGCGTTGCCATGACCGCGACATCATCGACAGCGCCAACCAGGAGGCGCTCGACCGCGAGGTGCGCGCCGCGCTGGACACCGCTCAGGGCCGCGGCCTGGTGGCGGTGAACGTCATGAAGGCGGTGCGCGACCACCCCGCCCTGGTGCGCCAGGCCTGCGAAAGCGGCGCCCACGCCATCGTGATGGGCGCCGGCCTGCCGCTGGACCTGCCCGAGATGACGGCCGACTACCCCAAGGTAGCGCTGGTGCCCATCCTGTCCGAGGCGCGCGGCGTGGCCGTGGTGCTGAAGAAATGGATGAAAAAGGGCCGCATGGCCGACGCCGTGGTGATCGAACACCCTGGGTACGCCGGCGGCCATCTGGGCGCGGCCCGGCTGGATGACGTGCACAGCGAGCGCTTCGACTTCCAGCATGTGCTGGCCGATTGCCACAAGCTGTTCCAGGAACTGGCGCTGGGTTCCGACGCCCCCCGCTTGATCGTGGCGGGCGGCGTGGGCAGCCATGAGCAAGTGCGCCATTGGCTGGCCAACGGCGCGGACGGCGTGCAGGTCGGCACGGCGTTTGCCGTCACCAGCGAAGGCGACGCGCACGAGAACTTCAAGCGCGTGCTGATCGACGCCGATCCGGACAAGCTGGCCGAATTCACCAGCGTCGCGGGCCTGCCCGCCCGCGCCGTGGAAACGCCCTGGCTGACGCGCTACCTGCGCCAGGAAAAGACGCTGCAGGCCAACACCCGCTGCGATGCGCGCCGCTGCAGCCAGCGCATGGACTGCCTGACGCAATGCGGATTGCGCGACGGCCTGGCGCGCTTCGGGCAATTCTGCATCGACCTGAAGCTGGCGGCCGCGATGCGCGGCGAAGTCAGCCGCGGCCTGTTCTTCCGCGGCGCGTCCAAGCTGCCCTTCGGCAACGCCGTACGTTCAGTGCGTGAATTGATGGACTATCTGCTGCACGGCGAGATGCCCGCCGCGGCCTGAGTCGCGCAAGACTGTCTTGGGCGGGATTTCCAAAAATAATTGAACGACGTACAATATTATTCGTCGTTCAATTATTTCGCACCATGGATTCCTCTGCCCTCCCTTCATCCGAATCCGCCGCGCCCGAAGCCGGGCGTCGCGAACGCAAGCGCCTGCAGACCCTGGACCACCTGGCGCAAACCGCCTGGCGCCTGTTCGAGACCCTGGGCTATGACGCGGTCACCATGGAACAGATCGCCGCGCAGGCGGACGTATCCAAGGGCACGCTGTACAACCATTTCCCCGTCAAGGAAGCCCTGCTCGCGCACCGCTTCCATGGCGAGCTGGCGGCCAGCGTCCGTGGCCTCCAGCCCGCGCTGCGCGCCCTGCCCACCCTCGCGCAGCGCCTGACGCGGCTACTGCATGCGTCGGCCCATTGGTCCGAATCGCATCGCGCCTATCTGGGGCCGTACCTGCGCTACCGGCTGTCCACGCTGCAGCCCGGCGCGCACGACGACGGCCGCTACCCGCGCAGCGGCATGCAGGCGCTGTACACCGCGCTGATCGAAGAAGCGCAGGCCGCCGGCCAGGCGCGTACCGATCTTGCCGCCGGGCAACTGGCCCATCAGCTGCAATTCCTGTATCTGGGCGCGATGCTGCGCTGGTTGGATCAACCTCGCAGCAGCCTGAAGGCAGAATTCGATGCCGCCATCAGTCTCTTCGTGCGCGGCGTACACCCCGAGGCCGGAGCATGACTGCCGCCGCGCTGGACTGGGCTACCGCCGCCCTGGCCGGCCCGCACGCCGTCGGCGGCAAGGGCTGGCAGCTGGGCCGCATGGCGCAACTGGGTGTGCCGGTGCCCGACGGCTTCGTGCTGCCGGCCGCGCTGAGCCTCGACCACGAACCAGGCCAGGCGCTGCCGCCCGCCGTCACCCAGGCGCTGCGCGATGAACTGGCCGCGCGCGGCTGGCTCGAGCGGCCGCTGGCCTTGCGCTCGTCTGCACCACAGGAAGATTCCGCGGGCGCCTCATTCGCAGGGATCCATCTTTCCTGCCTGAACGTGCGCGGTGCGGATGCGGCGAGCGACGCGGTCCGGCAGGTTTGGGATTCACAATGGACGCCGCAGGCGCGCGCCTACCGGCAGAAGCTGGGGCTGGACCCTGCCGGCATGGCCGTGGTCGTCATGCCGCTGATCGACGCGGTCGCCTCGGGCATCGCCTTCACCATCGACCCCGTGTCGGGGCGGCACGACGAGATGGTCATCCACGCCAACTGGGGCTTGGGCGAGTCGCTGGTCGACGGCGCGGCGCAAGGCGACGAATACCGCCTGCGCGAAGACTATCTGCGCCAGGCGTGGCCGCTGGCGGACCGGCGCATCGGCGCCAAACGCCACGCCAGCCAGGCCGCGGAAGGCTCCGGCACCTTGCTTGCTTCCACGCCCGCCGCGCTCGCGGCCCAGGCCGTGCTGAGCGACGCGCAGGCCGTAGCCCTGGGCGACATCGTGCGCGACGCGGCGCGCGCGCTGGACTATGCCGGCGGCGGCTACGACATCGAATGGGTCTGGGACGGGCGGCGCTTCTGGATCGTGCAGGCCCGCCCCGTCACCGTGGCGGCGCGCCACACCTATCCGGCGCTGCGCGCACAGCCCGCCTATTGGTCGCGCGGCAACACCCGCGAAGTGCTGCCGCTGGCCATGTCGGCGCTGGAATGGGATACGGGGCGCGTCATGGCGCAACGCATGCTGATCACGGGCTTTGAATTGAGCGGCTATACCCCCCTGCCGGGCTTGCGGCTGGCGGCGCTATTCCAGGGCCGGGTCTATCTGGACGCCTCGCTTATCCAGTGGGTGGGTTATGACGCGCTGGGCGTGCAGCCTAAAGCCATGAACGCCCTCTTGGGCGGCCCCCAGCCCGAGATCGAGGTAGCGCCTCTGACGCTGGGCCAACGCTTGCGGCACGGCGCGCGCATCCTGCGCTACCTGCGCCGCGCAGCGCCCTTGCGCAAGCAGGCGGAACTGGACCTGCCGCGCCTGTTCGCCCGCGCCCAGGCCTGGCTGGACGAGCCCGCGCCCGCATCCAACGCCGCGTTGGGCGCCCGCTTGTGGGACCAGTTCCTCACCGTGCTGGCGGCGGACCAACTGTTCTTCCTGCAAGGATCGGGCGGCGGCGCGCTGCACAAGCTGCTGGAACTGGTGGAAAAGGCCTGCCCGGACGAAGGCCATGCGCTCACGGCCGCGTTGATGGCTGGCGGCGAACCCAGCGTGACCGCCGCGCAAAGCTACGCCCTCATGGCGCTGGCCAAGCTGGCCGCTGGCGACGCACGGGTGATGGACTGGCTGCGCGATCCCCGGCGCGACAGCGCCGGCTGGCAGAACGCCTTGCCGGATGGGGCTCCCTTCAAGCCGGCCTTCGCGGATTTCCTGCGCCAGTATGGCCACCGCGCCGTTTATGAAACCTATCTGCGCAACCCGCGCTGGCGCGAAGATCCCGCCTATCTGCTGGACAGCGTGCTGCAGCTGACCGACGCCGACCCTGCCGCGCTGCGCGCCCGGCAGGACAGCGCGGCAAGCCAGGCCCGGCAGCGCCTGCGCGCGGCATTGCCTTTCTGGCAGCGGCCGCTGATCGCCCGGCTGCTGGCCGCGGCACGCATCGAGGGCAGGCAACGCGAGGCCGCGCGCAGCGTCCTGGTAGCCTATCTTGCGGCCGCTCGCAGGAACGCGCTGGCGCTGGGCCGGCGCTACGTCCGTCCCGACGGCCTGGCCGCCGCGGACGACATCTTCCATCTGACCGCCGCCGAACTCGTCGCCTTGGCCGAAGCCAGGCTCGCGCCCGCCGCGGCAGGCCGCCGCGCCGCCCTGCGCCGGACGCAGCTGGAATCCTGGGCGGCTACGCCGGATCAGGACGTCATCGCCGAATACGCCAAGGGCGCTTCCACAACGCTATCGCCCCTCGCGCCTGACAATACCGGCGCCACCGGTACCTGGCGCGGCACGCCCGCGGCCGGAGGCCGCGCGCAGGCAAGCGCGTTCGTGGCCCGCACGCCATCCGAGGGCCTGGCCATGCCCGCAGGCGGCGTCCTGGTGGCGGCGTCCACCGACCCGGCCTGGACGCCGCTGTTCCTGCGGGCGGGCGCCCTGGTCATGGAGGCAGGCGGCTACCTGTCGCATGGCGCCATCGTGGCGCGCGAGTTCGGCATACCGGCAATCGTCAATGTGCAGGGCATCATGCGGCACGTGGCCACCGGCGACATGCTGGACGTGGACGCGTCGCGCGGCACGGTGCGGCGGCTGGCATCCGCTACCCCCCTGGGCGCATCCGGCCCGTAGAAGCCCGCTAGCGCGCCGCGGCCAGGTCGAACTGGAACACCGCGCCCGATCCGGCGCGGTCCACCAGCCTGATCTCGCTGTGATGCAGCTGCAGGATGCGCTGCACGATCACCAGCCCCAGGCCGCCGCCGTCGCCAGGGCCGCGATTCAAGGCGCTGGCCCGCGTGAAAAGCCCCGCGCGCAGCGCCTGCGGTATGCCCTCGCCTGTATCGCTGACTTGCACCTGCACCAGGTCATGCGCGCTGCCCAGCCGCAGTTCGATGAGGCCGCCGGGCGGGCTGTGGCGGATGGCGTTGTCCAGCAGGTTGGTCAGCACGCGTTCGATCAGCCCCAGGTCCGCGCGCACCGGCGGCAACTCGCGCGGGATATCGGTGGTCAGGCGCTGCTGCCGCGCCTCGGCCGCCAGCTCGAACTTCTGGATCACGTCCTGCACCAGTTCCGGCAGCGAAAAGGTCTCGGGCTCCAGCCGCACCAGCCCGGACTCCAGCCGCGCCAATTCGAAGAGTTCCTGCGCCAGGCGGCCGACCTTGCGGCTCTGGGCCAGCGCAATGTCCAGGTAGCGGCGACGCTCGTCCGCGTCCAGCGTCTGGTCCTTCAGCCTCAGGGTTTCCAGATAGCCGTGCAGCGAGGTCAGCGGCGTGCGCAGATCGTGCGAGATATTGGCGACCAGGTCGCGCCGCTGCTGGTCTTGCCGCGTCAGTTCGCGCCACTGGTCGGATATGCGCTTGCCCATCTGCACGAAGCTGCGCCGCAACACCGCGATCTCGTCGCCATTGCGCGCCGCTGCATCGCCCGGACGCTCCAGCGCGGCCAGGGCCTGCCCGTCGTCGCCGTCGAAGGCGCGCACCGCGCGCGTCAGGCCGCGCAGCGGCCGCGTGATCAAGGCAAACGCCGCCAGGCCCGCCACCAGGCCCAGCAGCGCGACCAGCGCGATCGACCACAAGGTCGTGCGCAGCACCGAGCTGCGCGACACGGCCATCGCCAACGCGTCGTGCGCCTGGCCCTGCAAGACCACGTAGACGTAGCCCTTTTCCTGCCCGCCCACGCGCACCGGCGCGGCGCTGAAGACTTTCTGCGCGTCCAGGCTGCGCGGGTCGTCGCCGGTGATGGGCAGCATGTCGCCGGCCAACAGGCGCTTGACCGGTCCCAGGTCGACATGGTCGCGCTTGATCTGGCCGGCGGGCGCGGCATCGCCCACGATGCGGCCGTCATTGGACAGCAGGTAAACCTCGACCGCCGGATTCACCGCCATCAGCATGTCGAACAGCGAGCGCACCGCGGCGGGTTTCCAGCCGTTGGTGTCCATCAATTCGTTGGCGCCGGCGATGTGCTGCGCCAGTCCGCTGGACAGGCGTTGGACCACCTCCTGCTCATAGCGGGAATTGGCCGCGATCTGCAGCCAGGCCGAGGCGCCGCAGCTGGCAAGCAACAACAGCGCGAACACGGCGGACAGCCGTTGGGTAAGCGTGAACCGCTTCATGATGCGCCTCCCGCGCCGGCCGGCCCCGCGGCGAATTTATAGCCCTTGCCCCACACCGTCAGAATGCGCTGCGGATCCGACGGGTCCGCCTCGATCTTCACCCGCAGCCGGTTGATGTGGGTGTTGACCGTGTGTTCATAGCCTTCGTGCTGGTAGCCCCATACCTGGTTCAGCAGATCCATGCGCGAAAAAACCTTGTCCGGGTGCCGCGCGAAGAAATGCAGCAGGTCGAACTCGCGCGGCGTCAGGTCCAGCCGGCGGCCGTCGACCTCGGCCGTGCGCGCCACCGGGTCGATGGCCACGCCGTGCAGGGCCAGGCTGCCGGCGTCGATGCGCGCGTTGCGCTCCAGGGCTTCGCTGCGGCGCAGGAGCGCCCGCACCCGCGCCACCAGTTCCAGCATCGAGAACGGCTTGGCCAGGTAGTCGTCCGCGCCCAGCTCCAGGCCCAGGATGCGGTGCACCTCGCTGGAGCGCGCGCTGGTGATGATGATGGGCGTGTAGCGCGCCATGGCGCGGGCACGCTTGCAGATTTCCAGGCCGTCGATGCCGGGCAGCATCAGGTCCAGCACCAGGGCGTCCCAGCCGCCTTCCTCCAGCCTGCGCATGCCTTCGTTGCCGTCGGCGGCATGTTCGACCGCGTAGCCTTCGTCCCGCAGATGCAGGCGCAGCAGTTCGGCGATGTGGGCGTCGTCTTCGACGATGAGTACGCGTCGGGGCGTGTCCATGGGCGGGAAACTCAAAAAGGGTTATGCGCCTATTGTCGCCAATCCGCGCCGCCGAGTTATCACAATTAATTTAAGTTTGCGTGAGGACTTCGGTATCGGCCACGGGGAAGAATGGCTCCAACGACAACCAGCCCCCCGGAGCCCGCCATGCTGGCCACCCCCGCAAGCCACGACGCGCCGCCCGTCCCGCCCGCCAATGCCCCCGTCCATCCCGGCTGGCTGCGCGCCATGCACTGGCTCAACGCCCTGGCCGTGGTGGTCATGGCAATGAGCGGCTGGCGCATCTACAACGCCTCGCCCTTGTTCGACTTCGTCTTCCCCCGGGAGATCACGCTGGGCGGCTGGCTCGGCGGCGCCCTGCAATGGCACTTCGCCGGCATGTGGCTGCTGTTCTTCAACGGCATCCTGTACCTGGCCATGAATCTGGCCACCGGCCGCCTCTGGCGCAAGTTCTTCCCCTTGAGCATCCGCGGCATTGCCGCAGACCTGGGCGCGGCGCTGCGCGGCAAGCTCGCCCACGCCGATCCGCGCCGCTACAACCAGGTGCAGCGGCTGGCTTACCTGTTCGTGATGGCCGACATCGCCGTGCTGGTGCTGTCCGGGCTGGTGCTGTGGAAGTCGGTGCAGTTCGAACTGCTGCGCGAACTGCTGGGCGGATACGAGACCGCGCGCCGCGTGCATTTCATTGCCATGGCCTTGCTGACGGCTTTCGTGGCGATCCATCTGGTGATGGTGGCACTGGTGCCGCGCAGCCTGATCGCCATGATCCGCGGCAAATAAGGAGCCCTCCGTGAACAAGCACAAGCGCCCCTCCCTGCCCGGCCTGGACGGCCCGGCCATTCTCAAGGAAGCCGGAAGGATCCTGCAAAAACGGGTCGAACAGCCCTCGCGCCGCGCTTTCCTGCGCAACAGCCTGACCCTGGGCGGGCTGGCCATGCTGTCGGGCTGCTCGCTGTCGGACGATGACAGCGTGGAACAAGCGCTGACCGCGGTTTCTCGCTTCAATGACCGGGTGCAGGGCTGGATCTTCGACCCAAACAAGCTGGCGCCGACCTATCCCGAATCGATGATCACGCGGCCCTTCCCCTTCAATGCCTACTACGGCATTGACGAGGTCCGCCACGTGGACGAGGAATCGTTCCGCCTGGAAGTCAGCGGACTGGTCGCCGACAAGCGCCGCTGGCGGCTGGAGGAACTGCGCGCCATGGCGCAGATCGACCAGGTGACGCGGCACATCTGCGTCGAAGGCTGGAGCGCCATCGGCAAATGGGGCGGCGTGCCGTTCTCCGCCTTCCTCAAGCGCGTGGGCGCGGACCTGAGCGCCAAGTACGTGGGCTTCAAATGCGCCGACGACTACTACACCAGCATCGACATGCCCACCGCACTGCACCCCCAGACCATCCTGGCGCTGACCTATGACGGCCAGACGCTGCCACCAGAGTACGGCTTCCCCATGAAGCTGCGCATGCCTACCAAGCTTGGCTACAAGAACCCCAAGCACATACAGGCAATTTTCGTCACCAACACCTACCCGGGCGGTTACTGGGAGGACCAGGGCTACAACTGGTTCGGCGGCAGCTAGGTGGAATCTTTCACGCTTTCACTCTCCATAAAGGAACGCATCATGAAGAAAATCGCTACCACCGCCGCGCTGTCCCTGTGCCTGGCTTTCGGCGCCGCGGCAGTCCACGCCGCCGACAACATGAGCAAGGACGCCATGGGCGGCGGCTCGATGGCCAAGGACTCGATGTCCAAGGATGGCATGTCGAAGGATGGGATGTCGAAGAGCGGCATGTCCAAGGACGGCATGTCCAAAGATGGGATGTCGAAGGACTCCATGTCGAAAGACAGCATGTCGAAGGATGGCATGTCGAAAGACAGCATGTCGAAGGACGGCATGTCCAAAGGCGGAATGTCCAAGGACAGCATGTCCAAAGACGGCATGAAGCAGTAACTCCCAACCGACCAGCCCTGTTCCGGAGCATGTCATGAGACTAGACCGCAGGCATTTCCTGGGCCTGGGCAGCGCGGCGGCCATCGCCGCCGGCCTGGCCCCGGTCCTTGCGGCGCGCGGCGGCCCGGCCGCCGCCGCCCAGGCCTTCCCCTACACGCTGAGCGACGCGCAATGGCGCGAACGGCTCACGCGCGAACAATATGAGGTACTGCGCCGCGAAGGCACCGAGCGTCCCTACTCCAGCCCGCTGGACAAGGAGCATCGCAAGGGCGCCTACGCCTGCGCCGGCTGCGCCCATCCGCTGTTCTCGTCGTCCACCAAGTTCGACAGCGGCACCGGCTGGCCCAGCTTCTGGCAGCCGCTGGACGGCGCCGTCGGCGAGACCAAGGATCGCAGCTTCGGCATGACGCGCATCGCCGTGCATTGCGCCAACTGCGGCGGCCATCTGGGCCATGTCTTCGACGACGGCCCCCGCCCGACCGGACTACGCTATTGCATGAATGGCGTGGCCCTCGCATTCACCCCGCAGGCCTGAACTCGGGCCGCCCCATCCATCAGGAGAGACCATGTCCGCCACCCGCCTGCCCCGCAAACTCTGCGCCGCGCTGGCCGCCGCCTGCGGCCTCTTGGGCGCCGCCTCGGCCAGCGCCGCCGAAGCCGCCTTCGTCATTCCGCCCCCGGCCCTGGACCAGCCCGCGGTCGCCGCTCCGCAAAAGGCCGTCATCGCCGGCGGTTGCTTCTGGGGCGTGCAAGCCGTGTTCCAGCACGTCAAGGGGGTGAGCTCGGCCGTCTCCGGCTACGCCGGCGGCCAGGCGTCCACCGCCAATTACGACACCGTCAGCGGAGGACGCAGCGGTCACGCCGAAGCGGTCGAGATCACCTACGACCCCGCCCAGGTCAGCTACGGCCAGCTGCTGCAGATCTATTTCTCGGTGGCCCACGACCCCACCCAGCTCAACCGCCAGGGTCCGGACACCGGCACCCAGTACCGCTCCGCGGTCTTCCCCGCGAACGACGACCAGCGCAAGGTGGCCGAGGCCTACATCGCGCAACTGAACAAGACCGGCGTCTATCCCAAGGCGCTTGCCACGACGATAGAACCGCTGAAGGCCTTCTACCCCGCCGAGGACTATCACCAGGACTATCTCGTGCGCCATCCGTACAGCATGTACATCATGGTGAACGACGTGCCCAAGGTCGAGAACCTGGCGAAGACGTTTCCGCAGCGCTATCGGGACAAGCCCGTGCTGGTGAACTGAAAACGATAGATGGAGCCGGCCGCGCGGAATGAGGTCGGCCGCGCGCCAGGCTACGAAGCTCTCATCTCCTTCTTTTCCTGCGTCTCCGCTTTTCTCCACCGCAATGGGACTTGATGGCGAGAAACGTGCCCGTACCCAACGCCGGGAGTTTGAACGCACCGAAGACTACAGGACACGAAAATTCATCATTTCCTCAAAATACTGCTTCAGCAGCTTCATTTGCCGCTCGTGGGCCAGGCAAAGACAAGCAGCAGGTACCGTAGACGGAAACCGTAGACGCTTCCCATGCCTACACCTAATGGTTGCCTGAAAAATGGCAATGCTGAAAGAGGTTGAAAATGGGCAGAGTGAGCGCCAAACTCCCACAAGCCGTCAAATTTTGCCGTCGAACACCATGCAATTTGTTGAACTGTTCGATTTGTACGCTTTGGACTTGAACCGCTCGGCACAACCCCGTACCCACATGTTCCAACTACGACAGCTAAAGATCTTCGTCGCGGCGATGGAAACGCTGAGCTTCACGAAAGCCGCCAAACAGGTGCATCTGTCCCAACCCAGCGTTACGGAACAGATACGGGCGCTGGAAGAGAGCGTCGGCCAGGCGCTGTTCGTCCGCCAGAACAATCGCCTGCAACCCACCCCGGCCGCAGAGAGATTGGCCATTCGAGCGCGCGAATTGCTTGCGCGGGCCGATGACGCCTTCCGGGAAGTCCGCGAAAACGTCGGCGATTCGGGCGGCACGATCCGGGTCGCCGCGCCGCAGACTTTGTGCACCAGTGTGTTGGTTCCGCAACTGCTGCGCTTTGCCGGCATGCATCCCGGAACGCAGGTTGCGGTCCAGGAAAAAAACTCCATGGCAACCGCCCAGGCGGTGCTCGATGGGACGGCCGACCTTGGTCTGGTGCACGGATGGCCGGAAAACGACGCCGACCTTCGGGTGGAAGCCATTGCGCGGGACATGCCGGTGGTCGTGATGCCCCCAGGGCATCCGCTATGCCAGGCTGCTGACATCAAGGCCGACGCGCTTGCCGCGTTTCCGCTGGTTGTCACGATGGAAGGCTGCCGGTATCGGACATACCTGGAGGCCGTGCTGCAGGAAGCCCCGGCGCAGCCGCGTATCCGCGGTGTCGCCGAGAGCGTACCGGCCTTGATACAGATGGTGTCCGCAGGCCTCGGGGTATCGATCCTGCCGCGGATGGCCATGGATCCCGCATTAACAACGGCAGGCGTCCAGTGGCGGCCATTGTCCACTGCGGGAGCCGGTCTTCCCATCTGCCTGCTCATCTTGCACCGAACGCCTACGCGCCAAGTGGCCGCCTTTATCGAGATGATCCGCCTCGCGGTGGCCGGCTCAGACGAGCCGATGGCCGCCATCGACGTGCAGCACGGTACCGGTCGTGTAGCCATTGCCGATCAGGAAGCCGATGGCATCCGCGATATCGCTGCCAGCGCCGACTCGGCCCACGGGTAGCCGCTCGGCCATCGACGCCAAAAGCGGTCCGCTGTCGGCGCCGGCCACGTCATTCCAGATGGGCGTATCCACCCAGCCCGGCGATACGGCATTGATCCGCAACGGCGCAAGCTCGACCGCCATGGCGCGCACCACACCCTCCAACGCGGCATTGATCGCGGCCACGGCGATGCCCTTCGGCCGGGGACGGTAGGCGGCAATGCCGGAAGTCAGGGTGATGGAACCGTGCGCCGCCATGCGCTGGGCGCCATGTTTGGCCAGCAGGATCGGCGCGACGACCTTCGAGCGGATGGCCCGGTCGAGCGCGTCCAGCGAGAGGTCCGGTAGCAGCTCATAGGCGCCGCGTATGTCGGCAGCCGTGCAGACCAGATGATCCACCGGGCCTGATTCTTCAAACAGCCGTTGCACTTGCGCTTCACTCGTCACATCCGCCTGGTGCAGGCGCGGCGCGCCAAACGCTCGCAACTGCTCGCGCGCCGCCTCGAGCTTGCCGCGGGATCTGCCCACGATCAGCACCTCGCAGTGCATGCCCAGCAATCGCTCGCTGACGGCCAGCCCCATGCCGGAACTACCGCCGACCACCACAACCCGTTGCCCCGCAAGACCGTTGCCCATGCTCATTTCCTTGAAATACGTGTTTGGAGTAAGCGATGGTGGCGTTACGCGCTGCCGGGCGCCAGCAGGAATGTTTGATTGAGGCATCGGCTAGCCCGATGCTCGCGCGGGCGTACCGTTGGCCAACCTGTGCGGTGACATCGGCCGCAGCCGGACATACCGCAGTGCTCAACGGCGCCGTCGGCCGCGGCGCGACGCTGGGCGGTATCATGCTGGCCAAGGACCGGCGTTGCCGGCAAACGAGTCCAGGAGAAGTACAGCAGTGAACGATACCCACATTCCGGAAACGGAAGCCCCCGACGACCGCAAAGAACAGCTGCCCACGCTGTGGCGCGATGACGGCTGGACCGCCCGGATCATCAAGAACGAGGAAGACGACGGCTGGGCCGTGGAGATGACCATGGACGGAGAAGCCGAGCCCGCGCTGGTCGGCCCATGGACCATGGGCCGCGACAAGAAGAACCCCAAGCCGCTCGACTCCCCCGCCTTCATCACCCTGGTCAAGACCGCCCGGGAAGTCCTGCGCCGCCACGAGCAGCAATTGCACGCGACGCTGCACAAGAGCGTGAAGATCGACGCCGCCGCGGGCCGCCTGACCATCAAGCTGGATATCGTTCCCGACGAAGACGAGCCCTACGCCGTGTTGAGCGCCTACGACGAGTCCGGCGAACAATTGGCGCGGACCCAGGTCGCGCCGACGTACAAGCTGAGCGTGCAGCGCGCCTCGGAGTGGGCCAGCGGCGGTTTCGGCAAGCACGGCTGATACGCGGCGCTGACAAGCACCGGCTGCTGGCCGCTGCGGCGCCCGCGCGCAAAAGCAAAGCTGGCCACGTCAACGCGGCCAGCTTTGTCCCACTGAATCAAACCATCGCGGCCGGCTCAATGCCCGGTCGAATCCCCTTCCCGGCTGGCTTCGAACAGGAACCAGGTGCGCCGTTCGGTCTCGTCGATCCAGTTCTCGATCAGGCTGGAGCTGGCGATGTCGCGGTGTTCATCGGTGATGTTGTGCGCTTCGCGCAACGCCGCCGCCAGGACCTTGTTGTCCTCGCGCAGCTCGGCCAGCATGTCCAGCGGCTGCACGTAATCCGCATCGTTGTCCGAGATACGCTGCGAGCGCGCGATGTGTCCGATGGACCGCAGCGTCGTGCCGCCGATCTTGCGAATGCGCTCGGCGATGGGATCCGTCATGGCGAACAGCTGGTCGCCCTGCTCGTCCAGCAGCAGGTGGTAATCCCGGAAATGGGGGCCGCTGACATGCCAATGAAAGTTCTTGGTCTTGAGATACAGCGCGAACACGTCGGCGAGTATCTGGTTCAGCGCGGCGGAAATATCCCTGGTGGCCGCCGACGCCAGGTCGGTCGGCGTCGCCAGCGGGCGCTTGCGGCGCTCTTTCAGGGCTTTGGTGGTCTTCTCATCCAGTTTCTTGGCCATGGGTCGCAACTCCTAGGAATGATGGTGAAAACGCACGCGCGGCGCGAGGCTTGCTTGCGCCGCGACTTCGCTAGCGTAAATCCGCCCGCGCTTTTTTGCCAATGTCCTGGATCAAGGCGCTCCCCCTTTCTGAAATCCGGTCCGGCTAGGAGTATGCTACGGCGCGTCAATTCAGCCGGATCCCTTCATCGCCATGCGCGGCAATCCCGACACCAGGCAAGGCGCCATCGCCCTGCACGGGTTTTACTTCCTGTACTACGGCCTGCAGGGAGTCAGCATTCCCTTCCTGCCCCTATGGTTCGCCAGCCGCGGCCTGGATCCCGCCGTCATCGGCCTGATCGTCGCCACGTCCTTCCTGCCCAAGATCCTGTCCACGCCCGTGGTCGCCCACGTCGCCGACCAGACCGGCCGCGCGCACGCCCTGATCGCCGCGGCGCTGGCGGCGTCGCTGGCGCTGTTCGTCTGCTATCCGTTCAGCAGCACGCCCGGCTGGCTGCTGGCCATCACCCTGCTGCTCAATGCCGTCTTCCCGGCGGTATTGCCGCTGATGGACCGCATGGCCATCGCCAGCGGCCGGGGCCAAGGCAGTTCCTACACGGTCATGCGCGCCTGCGGCTCGCTGGGCTTTGCCGTGGTCACCGTGATCGGCGGCTACCTGATCAAGACCTTTGACGCCAACTGGGTGATGTGGCTGTCCATCCTCCTCATCATCGCCTGCCTGGCTTGCGTGCGGCTGCTGCCCCGGGCGGCACGCCCCACTCCCGACGAGGCGCCCGCGCCAGCGGCGCGCCTGCCCATGCTCGAGGTCCTGCGCGACCGCCCGCTGCTCATGTGCATCGCGGCGGCCTCGCTGGTCCAGGCCAGCAACGGCTTTCTCTATTCCTATTCCACGCTGTACTGGACCGCCAGCGGCCTGTCGACTTCGCTGATATCCATGCTGTGGGTGGTGGGCGTGGCCAGCGAGGTCCTGTTCTTCTTCCTGGCGCCCCGCATCCTGGCCCGCACGGGCGCCCAGTGGCTGATCCTGGCATCCGCCGTCATGACCGCGATCCGCTGGACCGGGCTCTCCGCCACTACCGATCCCACGCTGATCGCGGCGCTGCAGCTGCTGCAGTGCTTCACATTGGCCGGCAACAACGCCGCCATCATGTGGTACATCACCCGGCACGTGCCCGCCGCGATCAAGACCTCGGCGATCGCGCTTTACGCCTTGCTGTCGGGCGGAGTCTTCATGTTCGCCAGCATCCAGCTGGGCGGCGCGCTGTATCGCAGCTATGCGCCGGGGGGGTTCCTGGTGATGGCGTTGTGCGCTGTCGGCGCGGTGCCGCTGGTGATTTATGCGGAGAAACTGCGGAGGAAGGCCGCCTGACCAGAAGCCGGAAAAAAAAGGCCTCGCAAGCGAGGCCTCTTCGTCAGCAGCAGCCGATCCGCTTCTTCCCGCCATAGCGCGCGTCCTGCCGCTCGCGGAAAAATGCTTCGTAGCTCATCGGTTCCTGGTCCGGGTGCGTGCGCCGCATGTGGGCCACATACGTTTCGTAGTCCGGCACGCCGACCATCAGCCGGAGCGTCTGCCCCAGGTAGCGGCCGGCGGCGCCGGCCGCGGAACTCATGTTCGTAAACAGCATGCGTCGTCTCCCTGCTGCGCTCAGTCCGCGCCGGCGGCAACCGGCAGCGTTTCGTAAGGCATTTCGCGGGCGGTTGGCTTGTTTTCGTTGCGCGCGCGCTGCACCGAACGCAGGCCGAACACCACGATGCTCACCACCACGAAGATGAAGATCGCGCACAGACCGGCGTTGATGTAGTCGTTCAACACCACGCGCGACATCTCGCCCAGGGACTTGGCCGGGGCCAGGACCTTGCCTTCGGCGATGGCCGCGTTGTACTTGTCGGCGTGCGCCAGGAAGCTGACGCGCGGATCGGCGTGGAACAGCTTCTGCCAGCCGGCGGTCAGCGTGCATGCCAGCAGCCACAGGGTCGGCAGCACCGTGACCCAGGCGTAGCGGTCGCGCTTCATCTTGAACAGCACCACGGTGCCCAGCGTCAGCGCGATCGCGGCCAGCATCTGGTTGGCGATGCCGAACAACGGCCACAGCGTGTTGATGCCGCCCAGCGGATCGACCACGCCCTGATACAGGAAGTAGCCCCAGGCCGCCACGCACAGGCCGGTGGCGATCAGGTTGGCGGGCAGCGAGTCGGTGCGCTTGAGCGACGGGGCGAAGGTGCCCAGCAGGTCTTGCAGCATGAAGCGGCCCGCGCGGGTGCCGGCGTCGACAGCGGTCAGGATGAAGAGCGCTTCGAACAGGATGGCGAAGTGGTACCAGAAGGCCATCATGCCCGGGCCGCCGATGGCCTGGTGCAGGATGTGCGCCATGCCCACGGCCAGCGTAGGCGCGCCGCCGGCGCGCGAGATGATCGTGCTTTCGCCCACGTCCTTGGCGGTCTGGATCAGATCCGCGGGCGTCACCACGAAGCCCCAGCTGGAGACCACCTGGGCCACCTGGTCGGGCGTGGTGCCGATCACGGCCGCCGGGCTGTTCATGGCGTAGTAAATGCCCGGCTCGATCACGCAAGCCGCCACCAGCGCCATGATGGCGACGAAGGATTCCATCAGCATGCCGCCGTAACCGATATAGCGGGCCTGGGTTTCGTTCTCGATCAGCTTGGGCGTGGTGCCCGAGGAGATCAGGGCATGGAAGCCCGACACGGCGCCGCAGGCGATGGTGATGAAGAGGAACGGGAACAGGTTGCCCGACCACACCGGACCGCTGCCGTCGACGAACTGGGTCAACGCCGGCATCTTCAGCTCGGGCGCGACCACGACAATGCCGATGGCCAGGCCGACGATGGTGCCGATCTTCAGGAAGGTCGACAGGTAGTCGCGCGGAGCCAGCAGCAGCCACACCGGCAGCACCGACGCGATGAAACCGTAGATGATCAGGATCCAGGTCAGGCCCTTGCCGTCGAAGTCGAACATGGGGCCGATCACCGGGTGCGCGGCCACGTCCTGGCCGAAGGTGATGGCAGCCATCAGGCCGACGAAGCCGATGATGGACACTTCGCCGATCTTGCCTGGACGGATATAGCGCAGGTACACGCCCATGAACAGCGCGATGGGGATGGTCGCGGCCACCGTGAAGGTGCCCCAGGGCGAGTGCGTCAGCGCCTTGACCACGATCAGCGCCAGCACGGCCAGGATGATGACCATGATCATGAAGGCGCCGAACAGCGCGATCACGCCCGGGATCTTGCCCAGTTCGGACTTGACCAGGTCACCCAGCGAACGGCCGTCGCGGCGGGTCGAGATGAAGAGGATGGTGAAGTCCTGCACGGCGCCGGCGAACACCACGCCCGCCAGGATCCACAGCATGCCCGGCAGATAGCCCATCTGCGCGGCCAGCACCGGGCCCACCAGGGGGCCGGCGCCGGCGATGGCGGCGAAGTGGTGGCCGAACAGCACGTGCTTGTTGGTGGGCACGTAGTCCAGGCCGTCGTTGTGCTTCCATGCCGGCGTCATGCGCGTCGGATCCAGCTGGAAGACGTTCTTGGCGATGAAGCGGCTGTAATAACGGTATGCGATCAAATACACGCATACGGCGGCGATCACCACCCATAGCGCATTGATGGTCTCCCCTCTGGCCAGCGCCACGGTGCCCAGCGCGAACGCGCCCAGTACCGCAACCGCCAGCCAGACCAGGTGCTGACCCAGTCCCTTACTGCTGGTTTGCATAAGTGCTCCTCTAGCCTCCCGCCATGCTTTTGGCGTGAAACGCTTTTATCGTCCCGCGGAAGGCAGACTCATTGTTGTGGGGTGGCGGACGCGCGCGCGTCCACGCAGCGCCGTGTCGACGCGGACGCTAGTATTTCGTTTTGACTACGCAGCAACAAGCGCGAAACTACGCAATTCCGCTACGTGTTACTACGCAATGCGCCGCAGCATGATTTGGCGGAAACCGTAAAATCACGGCTGAAATTTCCCGATCCTGACTGCGGCAGGCAAAATGCTGCGTCGCAATATTCGCGTTCGCGCTGATACAAATCCTTCATGAAGCTGCGCCTGAAAATCCTGCTGCTCGCCGCGGTCCCCCTGCTGGTGGCCGTCGCCGCCATCACGGTGGCCGTCTACGTGCAGGGCCTGCAGCTGGCGCAGCGCGAAAAGCAGGTCGTGGAAAACGCCTGGCTGGCCAGCAAGGAAGGCGAACTGCGCCACTACGTCAACCTGGCCTACAGCGCCATCGCGCCCCTGCAGGCGGCGGCCGACGACGACGCCACCCGCCAGCGCGCGCTCGACCTGCTGGCGCAGATGGAATTCGGCCACGACGGCTATTTTTTCGTCTATGACCTGAAGGGCCGGAACCTGATGCACCCGCGCCAGCCGGAGCTGGTCGGCCAGGACCTCTGGGAGCTGCGCGACACCAAGGGCCAGCCCGTGATCCAGAACCTGCTGACCGCCGCCCGGCGCGGCGGCCAGGACGGTGAAGCGGTTCACTATCTATGGGAAAAGCCCTCCACCCACCAGACCGAGGAAAAACTGGGTTACGTGGTGGTGCTGGAGCGCTGGGGCTGGATGCTGGGCACCGGCATCTACCTGGACGACGTGCAGCAGGCGCTGGAGCGCATCGACGCCGCCGCGCAAGCCAATATCCGCGATATGTTTGCCTGGGTGGCCGGCATCGCCGCCGTGTCCATCCTGGGCGTGGCGGCCTGCGGCCTGGCCCTGAACATCAGCGACCATCGCCAGTCCGACGCCAAGCTGCGGCTGATGGCGCGGCAACTGGTGCGTTCGCAGGAGGACGAGCGCGCGCGGCTCTCGCGCGAGCTGCACGACGGCATCAGCCAGGTGCTGGTGTCGATCAAGCTGTCCCTGGAAGCGGCGCGGGAGCGGCTGCGGCAGACCTTGCCGGCCGAGCCGCGCGCCCTCGCTCATATCGACACCCCCCTGGGCGGCGCACTGGATCGGTTGAATACCGCCGTGGGCGAGGTCCGGCGTATTTCGCACAACCTGCGGCCGACGCTGCTGGACGACCTGGGCCTGCCGGCCGCACTCGAACATCTGGGCCGCGAGTTCGCCATCCCCAGCCAGGATGGCGCCCCGCCGCTGGCCGTGCGCCTGCACACCGCCGGGCAGCCGGTGAAGCTGCCCGAAGCCTATGCCACCGCCCTGTTCCGCGTCACCCAGGAAGCCCTGACCAACGTCATCCGCCATGCCGGCGCCACCCGCGCCGACATGACGCTGGCTTATTCCCAGCGCGACCTGCGCCTGACCATCGCCGACGACGGCCGCGGCTTCGACTATGCCGAGGTGCAGCAGGATCCGCGCCGCGGCATCGGCCTGCGCAATATGCGCGAACGCATGAACGCGCTGTCCGGCACGCTGACATTCCGCTCCACCTCCCACGGCACGGTCCTGCAGGCCTGGCTGCCGCTGCCCGCCGCCCCTCTACCCGCGAGCTCCGACGCATGACCCACAAGCCCGACCCCATCCGGCTGCTGCTGATCGACGACCACCCGCTGGTGCGGGACGGGCTGCGGCTGCGCCTGGAAACCGTGCCGCAGTTGCAGGTAGTGGGCGAGGCCGGCAACGCCGCCGCCGCCCAGGCCTTCCTGGCCGCCTGCCTGGCCGAGGATCCGCAGGGCGGCACCCTGCCGCACCTGGCGCTGATGGACCTCAACATGCCGGGCGTGGGCGGGCTGGAGCTGACCGCCCTGCTGCACGAGCGCTACCCGCAGATCGCCGTGCTGGTGCTGTCCATGCACGACAACCCCGAATACATGCTGCAAGCCGTCAAGGCCGGCGCGCGCGGCTATCTGCTGAAGGACGAGCCGGCGCAGGAAATCGTCACCGCCATCGGCGCGGTCATGGCGGGCCGCAGCTATTTCAGCGCGGCGGTCGCGGTGCGCCTGTCGCAGGCCACGGCGCCGGCCACCATGCTGACGCAGCGCGAACGCGACGTGCTGCGCCACATCGCCAGCGGCGAGGCCAACAAGCAGATCGCGCAGGCGCTGGTGCTGTCGGTGCGCACGGTGGAAACCCATCGCCTGAACATCAAGCGCAAGCTGGGCATAGATGGACAGGCTGAGCTGATCAAGTACGCCGTCGAAAACCGTGGGGTGTAGCCCCCCCACGCCGCGCACGCTACGCGTGCTTGCTGCCCCCCGAAGGGGGCTGTTTCCCCTTGGGGCGGCCCGGCGGGGAACCCTTCTTGTGGCCTGAGGTAGACTTGCAGCACTACGCTACACACAGTAAAGCGCCGCAACCAGCGCCGCCCCCAGGAGTCCCCGATGTCATTGGAAAAGCACTACACCGCCATTCTTGAAGAACTAGGGGAAGATCCGTCCCGCGAAGGACTGGCGGACACGCCCGCCCGCGCGGCCAAGGCCATGCGCCACCTGTGCCGCGGCTACGGCCAGAACCTGGACGAAATCGTCAACGGCGCGCTGTTCACCTCGGACACGCGCGAGATCGTGCTGGTCAAGAACATCGAGCTGTATTCGCTCTGCGAGCACCACATGCTGCCCTTCATCGGCAAGGCCCACGTGGCCTATCTGCCCAACGGCAAGGTGCTGGGCCTGTCCAAGGTCGCGCGCATCGTCGAGATGTACGCGCGCCGCCTGCAGATCCAGGAAAACCTCAGCCGCCAGGTGGCCGAAGCCGTGCAGTCCGTGACCGGCGCGGCCGGCGTGGCCGTGGTCATCGAAGCCCAGCACATGTGCATGATGATGCGCGGCGTGGAAAAGCAGAACTCGTCCATGGTGACCTCGGTCATGCTGGGTGAATTCCACGACAATCCGTCGACCCGGGCCGAATTCCTCAGCCTCATCCGCTAGCCGGATTTCCCCTCCCCCTTTTGGCGCATATCGCGGGCCGCCTCGCCGGCCGCACCCCGCCGCGCCGGCCGCGCCAGCCCTGGCGCCGCCGGCCGGCAGGCGGGCCCGGCCCGCTTTTGGCTCCTACTGATCCGGGCATCTGGCCCTAGCGTTCTGGCCCCATCCGGGCAAACTGGCTCCAGCATCCCGGTCGCGCCGGAGCGCGGCCGTTCCCTCCCGGAGATCTCCATGAACGCGATATTCCGCCTCATCCGCCGCTGCACCCTGGCCGGCCTGGCCGCCGCGCTGTTGGCCGCTCCCGCCTATGCCCAGACCAAGCTGGTGGTCGGCTACCAGCTGATCGTCGGGCCGTTCCTGACGGCGATCGCCGACGGCAGTTTCGACAAGGCCTTGAAGGACGCCGGCTACCAGGTGGACTGGCGCCAGTTCACCTCCGGCGGCGACATCTCCACCGCGCTGGCCTCCGGCAACGTGCCGGTCGGCGTGCTGGGCTCCACCGGCATCACCGCGGCCGCGACCCGCGGCGTGGACATGGAGCTGTTCTGGATCCTGGACAACATCGGCAAGTCCGAGGCGCTGGTGGCGCGCAACGGTTCCGGCATCAACAGCACGGCCGACCTGAAGGGCAAGCGGGTCGCCACGCCTTTCGTGTCCACCTCGCACTTCCATCTGCTGGTCGGGCTGGAACAGGTCTGGAAGATCAATCCGCGCGACGTGCGCATCCTGAACATGCAGCCGCCGCAGATCGTGGCCGCGTGGCAGCGCGGCGACATCGACGCGGCCTACGTCTGGCCGCCCGCGCTGACCGAGATCGCCAAGAGCGGCAAGATCATCGCCGACTCGGAACAAATCGGCAAAGCCAGCGTGCCAACCTTCGACGGCATCGTGGTGGATCGCGCCTGGGCCGCCAAGAACCCCAAGTTCATGGCCGCCTTCACCAGCGTATTGGCCAAATCCTACGCGGACTACCGCGCCAACAGCGCCAAATGGACCGCCGACTCGCCGCAGGTCAAGAGCATCGTCAAACTGATCGGCGGCAAACCCGAGGACATGGTCGAGGCGCTCCAGCTGCTGGTCTTCCCGACCGTGCAGGAACAGGCCTCCAATGTCTGGCTGGGCGGCGGCAAGGAATCGGGCGCCGCCCGCGCCTTCGCGGCCAGCGCCCAGTTCCTGAAAGACCAGAAGCAGATCGACCGCGCCCTGGCCGACTACAGCCCGCACGTCACGGACAAGTACGCCCGGGCGGCCGAGAAGTAAGAAGCGCTTGCGGCCAAGGCGGCCCGTCCGGCGCCGCCTGCCCAGCATCCCGCAGGGCTGCGCGCAGCCCGCCGCAACTAGGGGAGCCGGCATGACCATGCAGTCCACGTCCGCCACGCATAGCCTGTGCGCGGAGAAAGTCAGCGTCACCTACCCCGGCCTGCACGAAAGCGGTCCGGTCATTGCGCTGCAGAACGTCAACCTGACCATCCAGCCCGGCGAGTTCGTCGTCGCGCTGGGCGCCTCGGGTTGCGGCAAGACCACCTTGCTCAGCCTGCTGGCCGGGTTCCTGTCGCCCACCGAGGGCGAGATCACGCTGGGCGGCCGGCCCATCGTGGGTCCCGGCGCCGACCGCGGCGTGGTGTTCCAGAAGCACGCCCTGCTGCCCTGGCTGAACGTGCTGGAGAACACCGAGTTCGGCCTGAAGCTGCAAGGCGTGGACAAGGAAACCCGCCGCGCCCGCGCGCGCCGCAATCTGGAACTGGTGGGCCTGCAGGACTTCCACCGCCACATGATCTACCAGCTGTCGGGCGGCATGCAGCAGCGCGTGGGCATTGCGCGCGCGCTGACCTGCAACCCCGCCATGCTGTTGATGGACGAGCCCATGGCGGCGCTCGACGCGCTGACCCGCGAGACCATCCAGGAGCTGCTGCTGGACATCTGGCGGCAGACCAACAAGATGTTCTTCTTCATCACGCACAGCGTCGAAGAAGCGCTGTTTCTGGGTTCGCGGCTGATCGTCATGTCGCCCCGCCCGGGCCGCATCACGCACACCTTCACCCCGGACTTCAACCGGCGCTACCTGGAGACCCGCGATGGCCGCAGCATCAAATCCAGTCCCGACTTCATCGCCATGCGCGAACAAGTCCTTGGCATCATCTATGGCGACGAGCGAGCCTCCTCCCCCCAAGGCTTCCATGGCTAGCAACCGCCCGGGACACAAGCCCGCCGCGCCGGGCAAGGTCTACGGCGCGCCGGGCGCGGGCTACAGCGGCCACATCAGCCTGATCACCAGCCTGGCGCTCATCGGCCTGTGGTTCCTGGTGACCAGCGCCGGCTGGGTGCGGCCGCTGTTCCTGCCTTCGCCCCTGGCCGTGTACGACAAGTTCGTCTCGGCCATGACCGACGGCGTGGCCAACTCCACGCTTACCGAACATGCGCTGGCCAGCCTGTCGCGGGTGTTCGGCGCCTTCTTCCTGGCCTGCGTGACCGCCATTCCCGTCGGCATCCTGATGGGCGTGAACCGCTACGCGCGCGGCATCTTCGATCCGCCCATCGAGTTCTACCGCCCGCTGCCGCCGCTGGCTTACCTGCCGCTCATCATCATCTGGTTCGGCATCGGCGAGTTCCCCAAGGTCCTGCTGATCTACCTGGCGATCTTCGCGCCCATGGCGATCGCCGCGCGCGCCGGCGTGCGCTCGGTGTCGATCGAACAGATCCACGCGGCCTACGCCATGGGCGGCACGCCCGCGCAGGTGGTCTGGCACGTGATCCTGAAGGCCGCCATGCCGGAAATCTTCACGGGCATGCGCATCGGCATCGGCGTGGGCTGGACCACGCTGGTGGCCGCCGAAATGGTGGCCGCCGACCGCGGCCTGGGCTTCATGGTGCTGAACGCCGCCCAGTTCCTGGCCAGCGACACCGTCATCATGGGCATCATCGTGATCGGCGTGTTCGCCTTCGCCTTCGACCTGCTGGTCCGTTATCTGGAGAAGTTCGCCATACCCTGGAAGGGCCGGGTCTGAAACGCGCCCGGGCAATCCCTCATTTCGTCCCCCATCCGGCTCCTCTATCCTCAAGAGCGGCGCCTGCGCAGCGGCTACCGGCTGCGCGGCCTAGACAAGGAGCCGTCATGTCCAGCCAGGCCTCGATGCTCAAGCCTGTGTTGTGGGAGCGCCTGTTCGAACGCGAAAGCGCGCCCAATCTCAGCCTGCAGGGCTGCGTGCGCCAGATGCTGGTGTCCGCCATCCTCAGCGGCCACCTGCCGCCAGGCACGCCGGTGCCGTCCAGCCGGCATCTGGCCGACCAGCTGCGCATCGCGCGCAACACCGTGGTTTTCGCCTACCAGCAACTGGTCAGCGAGGGCTATCTGGTGTCGCGCGAACGCAGCGGCCACTTCGTCAGCGACACGGTCATGCGGGGCCATTCCGGGCCGGCGGCCGACGCCCCGCCCGCCGACGGCGGCGAGCCCGACGTGCGCTGGGACGAAAGGCTGCGCTTTCGCCCGTCCCGGCAGCGCAACATCACCAAGCCGCGCGACTGGCAGAAGCAGCCCTACCCCTTCGTCTACGCCCAGTTCGACCAGGACCTGTTCCCCACCGCGGAATGGCGCGAATGCTGCATCAAGGCGCTGTCCGTGCTGGACATCCGCAGTTGGGCGCCGGACCTGATCACCCACGACGACCCGGCGCTCATCGAGCAGATCCGTACCCAGGTGCTGCCACGCCGCGGCGTCTGGGCCGACGCCGAGGAAATCGTCATCACGGTGGGCGCGCAGCATGCGCTCTACCTGCTGGCCGACCTGCTGGTCAACGAGGACACCGTGGTCGGCATGGAAGACCCCGGCTATCCCGACGCCCGCAACATCTTCGCCAGCCACACGCGCAATCTGCTGCCCCTGCCGGTGGACGAACAAGGGCTGTGCACCGGCACCCATCTGCTGGGCTGCGACTACATTTTCGTCACGCCGGGCCACCAGTGCCCCACCACGGTCACGCTATCGCCGGAGCGCCGCCAGAACCTGCTGACGCTGGCGCGCCAGGCCGACAGCCTGATCATCGAGGATGACTTCGAAAGCGAAAGCCGCTGGGGCGAAGGCGCGATTCCCGCCTTGAAGAGCCTGGACCGCGACGGCCGCGTGATCTACGTGGGCAGCCTGGCCAAGTCCTTCGCGCCGGGCCTGCGCATCGGCTACATCGTGGCGCCGCGCGAGCTCACCGCCGAACTGCGCGCCCTGCGCCGCCTGATGCTGCGCCACCCTTCGGCCTATATCCAGCGGGCGTTTTCGCTATTCATTTCGCTGGGCCACCACCATTCGCTGCTGCGCAGGCAATCGCAGGCCTACCAGGAACGCGGCACCGAGCTGGCCCGCGCGCTGGCGCGGCACCTGCCCGATTTCAAGGTCATCCCCATTACCGGATCCTCGTCCTGCTGGCTGCAAGGGCCGCCCTGGCTCAACGCCTGCGAGCTATCCGAAGCCGCGCTGGCCGAAGGCGTGGTGGTGGAGCCCGGCGACGTCTTCTTCATGAACGGCGCCGACGCGCCGCGCAACTTCCTGCGGGTCGGCTTCACCTCGATCCGGCCGGAACACATCGAGCCGGGGATCGCCAGGCTGGCCAAGGTCGTCGACCGCTACCGCGGCCGCGCCGCGGACGGCAAGCAGGCCCCGCAGGGCCCGGACCTGCACGCGCTAGAGCACTTCATCTCTTAGGTAGTACCAGCGGTACAGCAGGCCCTGGCCCAGCCTGCGGAACGGCGCGAACATATGCCCCGGCAAGGGCGAGTCGTAGATCGGCAGGTCCCAGGACACGCCGTCCTTGCCCATCATGCGCTGCGCCAGGCGTTTGCCGGCGTGGGCCGAGAACGCCACGCCATTGCCGCCGTAGCCGAAGGCGTAATAGACCGGCTGCGCCGGGTCGGGCTGCGTGACGCGCGGCATCATGTCGTGGCTCACGTCGACCCAGCCCCACCAGGAATAGTCCACGTCCACCCCCGCCAGCGTGGGGAACTTGCGCGCCAGCCCCTCGCGCAGCAGCGCCAGATGGCGCGGGTGCTGCGCGTCGGCGCCGCGCAGCGCGCTGCGGCTGCCGATCTGCATGCGGCCATCGGGCAGCAGACGGTAATAGAAGCGCAGCGTCCGTGTATCGGTAATGAACACCGTGCTCTTCAGACCCGCGGCGTCGCGTTCCGCCGGCGTCAGCACCCGCGTCACCAGCGAGTTCGAAAGCACCGGCATGATGCGATTGTCCAGCAGGCGGTTGACGCCCTGCGCGGTGTAGCCGCCGGTGGCGAAGGCCACGCGGCGCGCACGCACGTAGCCGTTGGGCGTCTGCAGCCGCACGCCGCCGTTCTCGGTGCGCCAGCCCAGCACCGGGCTGCCCGGATGGATGCGCACGCCCAGGGCCCGCGCCTGCCGCATATAGCCATAGGCGAGCTTCAAGGGATGCACGCCCACGCCGTCCGGCTCGTGCATCGCGCCCACCGCCTCGCGGTCGTACACGTAGCGTTCGCGCAATTCCTCCCGGCTCAACATCCTGGCGTCATAGCCGAACACCTCGCGCATCACGCGGGCCTCGTTCTCCAGGAATGCCATCTTCTTCTGGCGGTGCGCGGTGTACAGGTGGCCGCCCGGCTGCGCGTCGCAATCCACCTGGGCCACCAGGCTCTTCCAGTATTCGAAGCCTTCGCGGATCTCGGCGTCCAGGCGCTTGGCGGTCGCCAATCCCCAGCGCGCTATCCATTGCGAACGGTACAGGCGTCCGGACGCATTCTGTCCCTGTCCGCCGTTGCGGCTGGTGCAGCCCCACACCACGCGGTTGGCTTCCAGCACCACGGCCTTCACGCCGAAGTCGCGGGCCAGCGTCAGCGCCGCCGACAGCCCGGTGAAGCCCGAGCCCACGATCACCACGTCGGCATCGATATCGCCGTTGACAGGACCGTCGTCCTCGGGCGGCTCGCCCGCGGTCGCGACCCAGTAGGTGGGCGCGTAGTCCTGCCCGCGGCCGGGCGGGGACACCAGCGGATCGTAGGCCGGGTTGTAGGCGCTGATCGCCGTCCGGCCAGCGGGGGCCGGACCTGCAGGTTGGAAGGACATTTGAGTATCCATGCGGCGTTCCGGTAGCTGGGTGCGGGGCGTGCTCAGCCGCGGGCCGGCAATACCGGGCGCTGCTTGCGGTAGGCGTTCTTGACGCGGATCTTGCCGTTCTGGAAGGTGAAGACGTCCACCATGTCCGCCTCCACGCGGGAGCCGTCTGCGGCTGTGCCGGTAAAGGTCGATTCGGACACGCCGCGGTCGCCGGCCACCCAATGCGTGCCGTTCTGCCACTGCGCGTCGGGAAAATTCGCCCAGGCCGCCGCGAAGGCGGCGCGCACCGCCTCGCGGCCTTCGTGCCGCGCGCCCCATCGCTCGGGGCCGGCCACGGTCTCGAACACGCAGTCGTCGCTCATGAAGGACATCAGGGCGTCGATATCGTGGCGGTTCCAGGCCGCCGCGAATTCGGCCAGCATGTCCGCGGTGACGGTCTTCTGCATTGCATACCTCCGGTAGACGCTGGCGCGACGCGCGCCAGCATTCAGGATCCAAGGTAAGTGAGCCCCCAGGCAGGGTCTAGAACCAGACACGGGAAATCGCTTGCACCAGACGCTTGCCCGCTCATCGCGCCGCGGCCGGCGCCAGCCAGGCGTCCATGCCGGCGGGATCGACGGCGCCGCGCATGCCGATCAGCACCAGCGCCGGTTCGTCCAGATCCGCCGGCGGCCTGGCTTGCGTGTCGTAGCGCACGCGCCGGCCCGCCAGTTGCACCAGCACCAGGCCGTGCCGGTCGGTGCGCACCCAGCCCTTGGCGCGCAGCAGCTGCCTGGGCGCGTCGCGCAGCCGGCTGGCGAGCCGGTCGGCGTCGAGCAGCGCGGGCGCGCGCCACAGCCAGCTCTGGAACGGATGATCGGGGTCATCGGGGGTTGCGGCGTGGACGTGCCCCGCATGGCCGCAAGCGCCGCTGGCGCATTCATGCGCAAGGCTGCAAGCCCCGCCCTCGCCCAGCAGATGGCGCAGGTCCACGCGCCCTTCGCGCGTCTCGACCATCGCAGCCCCGCGCGTCGCCGCGTGCAGCCATAGGCGCAGCGACGGCAGCTCCTCGGCAGGCGCGAGATCGGTCTTGTTCAACACCAGCAGATCGGCGGCCTTGAACTGGCGGTCCAGCGTATCGGCCAGCACGGGATCCGCCGCCAGCGCGCGCACGTTCGCGGCATCGGCCAGCACCACCACGCCCTCCAGCTGCAGCATGGGATCGGCCATGCCGACCTGCGCGATGCGGCCGGGATCGGACACGCCGCTGGCTTCGATCACAATCCATTCGGGCAAGGGGTCCAGCGCCAGCACGCGCGCCAGGGCATCGTCCAGGCCGCCCGCCATGGAACAGCAGACGCAGCCGTTGGCCAGCCTGATCACCTGATCGCTGCGCTGCGCGATCAGCGCGGCGTCGATATCGACAGGGCCGAAGTCATTGACCAGGACCGCCGCGCGGCGCTGGCTGCGGGCCAACACGTGATTGAGCAGACTGGTCTTGCCCGCGCCCAGGAATCCGCCCACCACGGTCAGCGCGATGCGCGGTGCGCCATGGGCCGCCATCTCAGGCTTCCCGCAGCGGCAAGGGCCTGCCGCCGATGACGGTGCCCAGCACGCGCACGTCCTTCAGTTTCTCGGGAGCGACCTCCAGCGGGTCGTCCTGCAGCACGCAGAAGTCCGCATGCTTGCCGATCTCGATGGAGCCGACCAGGTGATCCAGGTGCAGGGTGTACGCCGCGCCCAGCGTGACGGCGTGCAGGGCCTGCTCCACGCCAATGCGCTCGGACTCCCCCAACACCTTGCCCGACGACGTCTGGCGGTTCACCGCGCACCAGGCCGTGAAAAGCGGTCCCAGCGGCGTGATGGGCGCGTCCGAATGGACGGAGAACGGCACGCCGGCGCGCGCGGCCGAGGCACAGGCGTCCATGCGGTTGGCGCGGTCCGGACCCATGGTCAGGGCGTGATGCGCGTCGCCCCAGTAGAAGATGTGGTTGGCAAAGAGATTGGCGCACATGCCCAGGCTGGCCATGCGCCGGAACTGCGCCGCGTCGGCCATCTGGCAATGCTGCAGGGTATGGCGGTGGTCGCGCCGCGGGCTGCGGCGCAGGGCTCGATCCACCGCGTCGATCGCAAGCTCGGTGGCTTCGTCGCCATTGGTGTGGATGTGCAGCTGCACCCCGGCGTCGTGATAGGCCTGGACCATCGCGTCCAGCTCGGCCGGCGCGATCACCCAGATGCCGTTGGGCGCGCCGTTGTAGTAGCCCGGCCAGCGCAGCCGGGCGGTAAAGCCCTGGATCGAACCGTCCACCACCAGCTTGACCATGCCCAGATGCAGCTTGTCGTTGTTCAGGCGCCGGGCCTCGGCCAGCTTGGCCAGGCAGCGCTGCGGATCGCCCGCGTAGGTCAGCGCGGACGCGGCCGGCACAATGCGCACGGGGTAGTCCGGCTCGGCGGTGATGCGGGCCAGCGTCGCCAGGCCCTCGTCGCCCAGCTCGTTGACCAGGTCCGTGGCCGTGGTGACGCCCGCCCACTGCGCCACCTTGCCAAACATGCGCAGGCCCTCTTCCGATACCCCCACGGTGCGGAACGGGCTGCCGATCAGGCGCATGACGGGGAACATGGCGGCAAATTCGCAGAGTTCGCCGCTGGGCCGTCCGTCTTCCATGCGCGTCACGCCCTCGATGTCGGTATCGCGGTCTATGCCGGCGCGCGCCAACATGGGCGTGTTCACGTTCATCAGGTGCATGCTGGCGTGCATGACCACCACGGGCCGCTCGGCGGACACGGCGTCCAGGTCCTGCACGCGCATGCGCGCGCCGTCGAAGAAGATCGGGTCGAAGCCCCACCCTATCAGCGTCTCGCCGGTCGCCAGGGCGCGTTCGGCCTCGCGCAGCCGCGCGGCCACAGCCTCGAAACTCTTCAAGCCTTCCCACAGCCTGCCATCGGGTCCGCGCCGGTCATAGAAGCCCACGTACACGAACTTCCACATGCCGCCTTCCGGCAGATGGCAATGCCCTTCGACCAGGCCGGGCATGAGCACCTTGTCCGCATAACGCTCGTCGAGGTCGGCAGGCCCCCAGCCCGCCAGCTCCTCGCGGCTGCCCACGCCCAGGATACGGCCCTCCCGCACCGCCACGTGCGTGGCGCGGGGCTGCATCGGGTTCATGGTCAGGATGCTGCGCGCGGCATAGATCGTGGTTCGGGCGAGGGTCTGGGTCATCGGTCTGTCCTTCTATCGGAGGGTGGGCTCATCCCTGCAGCGGCGACGCCAGGACGCCGTCGCGGGATTCGACGAAATGGCAGGCCACGCGGTGGCCCGGCGCGACTTCGCGCAAGCTGGGCTCGCGCGTGGTACAGAGCGGCTGCGCGGCCGGGCAGCGGCCGGCAAAACGGCAGCCCGGCGGCGGATCGACCGGACTGGGCGGATCGCCCGCCAGCCGCACGCGGCGCGCGGCCAGCTCGCGCCCGCCCTTCACGGTCGGCACCGCCGACATCAGGGCGACGCTGTAGGGATGCAGCGGCCGCGTGAAGAAGGCGTTGCGCGTGGCCTGCTCGATGATCTTGCCCAGGTACATGACGGCGATGTCGTCGCAGATGTGCTCCACCACCGCCATGTCGTGCGAGATGAACAGGAAGGACTGCCCCTGCTCGCGCTGGATGCGCCGCAGCAGGTTCAGGATCTGCGCGCGGATCGCGATATCCAGGGCCGACACCGGTTCGTCGCAGACGATGAGGTCGGGCGCGCGGGCCACGTTCAGCCGCTGCCGCTGGCCGCCGGAAAACTGGTGCGGAAACAGTTGCCGCTGCTCCGGGCGCAGGCCCACCAGTTCGAACATGCGGGCCACGCGCGCCTCGCGTCCGCCCGGCGGATCGATGCCCATCAGGTCCAAGGGCGAGCGCACGATGTCGCCAGCCCGCTGGCGCGGATTGAGCGAGGAATACGGATCCTGGAACACCAGCTGCACGCGGCGGCGCATGCGACGCAGGGCCGAGCCGTTCAGCGCCGTCATGTCCGTACCGTCGAAGTGGATGGAGCCCGCGGTCGGGTCCGCCAACCGCAGCACGGACAAGGCCGTGGTGGTCTTGCCCGAGCCGGACTCGCCCACGATCGCCAGCGTGCGGCCGCGCTGCAGCTCGAAGGACACGCCGTCCACGGCCTTCACGACCACCGGCTTGCCGTCGCGGCCGCGTCCGCCGATGGGAAAATGCACGGCAAGATCGCGCACGGACAGCAAGGCGGGAGATTGCGGTGACGTCATTGCGCGGCCTCCGGATACAGCCAACAGGCAACTTCCTGGCCCTCGCCTACACGGGTCAGGGGCGGAAACGCGTCGCGGCAGCGCGCCATGGCCTGCCCGCAACGTTCCATGAAGGGACAGCCCGCGCCGCGCTCCCAGATCGACGGCACCACGCCGGGAATCTCCGGCAGGTCGGGGCGCACGTCGTCGGGCTCGCGGTCCAGTTCGGGCAGACAGGCGATCAGCCCCTGGGTGTAGGGATGGCGGGGCTGCGCCAGGATCTCGCGCACTCCGCCCTGCTCCACCACCCGCCCGCCGTACATGACCACGACGCGGTCGGCCATCTCCGACACCGCGCCCATGTCATGCGTGATCAGCAGCACCGCGGTGCCGCGCCGCGCCTGCTGCTCGCGCAGCAGGTCGAAGATCTGCGCCTGGACCGTCACGTCCAGCGCTGTTGTCGGCTCGTCGGCGATCAGCACGTCTGGATCGCAGGCCAGCGCGATGGCGATCATTACGCGCTGCCGCATGCCGCCGGACATCTGGTGCGGATAATCGTCCACGCGCCGCTCCGGCAAGGGGATGCCCACCGACTTCAGCATCTCGATGGCGCGCTCGCGCGCCTGGCCCTTGCTCAGGCCCTGGTGCAGCCGCAGGGGTTCCGCGATCTGGTCGCCGACCGTGTACACAGGGTTCAGCGCCGTCATGGGCTCCTGGAAGATCATGGATATCTTGTTGCCGCGCACCTGGCGCATGGCCTCCTCGTCGCGGCCGGCCAGGTCGTCGCCGCGCAGGCGCACGCGGCCCCCGCCGATGCGTCCCGGCGCGGGAATCAGCCGCATGATGGCCAGCGCCGTCATGCTCTTGCCGCAGCCGGACTCGCCCACCAGGCACAGGGTCTCGCCGGGGTTCAGGTCGAAGCTCACCGCGCTCAGCACCTCGGCCACGCGGCCGCGCGACTGGAACTCCAGGCTCAAGCTGTCGACCTCCAGCACGGGCGTTTGCTGCGCGGCGTTCATGCCCGCCCCCTCGAGTTCGGGTTGAGGGCGTCGTTCAGCCCGTCGCCGATCAGGCTGACGGCCAGCACGGTCAGGAAGATGGCGGCGCCCGGCAGGGTCACCGCCCACCACGCGGTCAGGATGTAGGGGCGGTTGCTGCCTATCATCAGGCCCCAGCTCATGATGTTGGGATCGCCCAGCCCCAGGAACGACAGGCCGGCCTCGAACAGGATCGCCGTGCCTATCGCCAGCGTGGCCGACACGATCAGCGGCGCCAGCGCGTTGGGCAGGATCACGCGCCAGATGATGCGCGCGTCGCCCGCGCCTATCACCCTCTCGGCCAGCACGTACTCGCGGCGCTTGAGGCGCAGGAATTCGCCGCGCGCCAGCCGCGCCGTGCCCGGCCAGCTGACCACGCCGATGGCGATGGCGATGGTCGCCAGCGACGGCGAGAACAGCGTCACCAGCACCATGGCGAACAGCAAGGTGGGCAGCACCTGAAAGAACTCGGTGATGCGCATCAAGGTTTCGTCGATCCAGCCGCCGTAGTAGCCCGCAAGCGCGCCCACCGTCAGCCCGATGGCCATGGACAGCACCGCCGCCACCACGCCCACCAGCAGCGTGGCGCGGCCGCCATAGACCATGCCAGTCAGCACGTCGCGGCCCAGGTAGTCGGTGCCCAGCAGCGCGTCCGCGCCCGGCGGCGTCATCGGCGCGCCCGCAATCTCGAAGGGATCCGCCTCCATGATCATGGGTCCGAAGAGCGTCACGGTGAGGATGGCGGCCAGCAGCAGCACGCCGGCCAGCGCCGAGGGATTGCGCGCGAATACCCGCAAGGCCTCGTACGACGGGCGGGCCGGCGGCCGTGCCGCCTGGCCCGGCAAGGCGGCAATGGATACGGCGGGAGGGGTCTGGCTCATGAGGTCTTGATCCTGGGATCGATCAGGCGGTAGGCCAGATCGGTAAGCTGATTCATCACGACCACCAGCAGCGAGGCGAACAGCAGGATGCCCAGCAGCGTGGGATAGTCGCGCCTGAGCACGGAGTCGAACGCCAGCCGGCCCAGCCCGGGCCAGTTGAAGACCGTTTCGACCAGGATCGCGCCCGCCAGCACATTGCCGAACTGCAGGCCCAGCATGGTCACCACCGGCAGCACGCCGTTGCGCAGCGCGTGCTTGTAGAGCACGGAGCGCTCTGGCAGGCCCTTGGCGCGCGCGGTGCGGATGTAGTCGGCCGACAACGCCTCCATGACGCTGGCGCGCGCCAGCCGGCTGTACTGCGCCAGATAGACGAAGGCCAGGGTGAAGGCCGGCAGCACCAGGTGGTGCAGCACGTCCAGCACGCCCGCCCAGCCGTCCTGCGGCCCGCCGGCAGAACGCATGTCGGACACCGGGAAGATCGGCAGCGCCGAGGCGAACAGGATGATGAGGATGATGCCGGTCCAGAACACTGGCGCGGAATAACCCACCACCGACAACAGCGTGATGCCTTGCGACAGCGGCCCGTTGGGCTTGCGCGCAGCCAGCGTGCCCAGCATCGTCCCGGCCAGGAACGCGCTCAGCACCGAGGTCACCACCAGCAGCAGCGTGGCCGGCACGCGATCCCAGATCAGCTGCGCCACCGGCACGTTGAAGAAATAGGAATAGCCCAGGTCGCCCCGCAGCACCTGCATCAGATAGATGCCCAGCTGCGTCAGGAAGGGCTTATCCAGCCCGTACTGCGCGCGCAGCTGCGCCCGCAGTTCTTCGCTGATGCCGCCCATGGAGCCCGCGATGGTCTCGACCGGATCGCCCGGCGAAATGTGGATCAGCAGGAAATTCAGCGTCACCACGGCCAGCAGCAGCACCAGCGCATAGGCCAGGCGGCGCAAGAGATAGCGCGTCATGGCAGTTCCGCCTTACTGCAGGTAGGTGTCGTCCATGGGCGATATGACGCCCCAGATGCCGTCCGGCAGGCCGTGCACCTTCTTCAACGACAGGGTGTGGTACGGAATGACCGTGAGGAAGTCGATGGGCACATCGGCCGTGACCAGCCGCTGGAATTCCGCGTAGAGCGCGCGGCGCTTGTCGGCGTCGGTTTCGGTGCCGGCCTGCTCCAGCAGTTCGTCCACCTTGGGGTTGGAATAGGACTGCGTGTTGGTCCAGATGATGTCGCGGATGTTGCTGGACAGGTAGGTGCGGTGCACGCCGATCACCGGATCGCCCCAGTTGAAGACGATATCCGTGGTCATGTCGAAATCCTTGCCGGCGATGCGCTTGGCCCAGGTCGGGAAGTCCGGCGAGGCGCGCACCTGCACCGCGATGCCGACCTTCTTCAACTGGCTGCGCAGGTACTCCGCCACATTCTTGCCCTGCACGTCGGAGCCCGGCATGTAGTCCACCGTCAGCGACAGGCGTTCGCCCTTGGCATCCTTCTTGTAGCCCGCTTCTTCCAGCAGTTGCTCGGACTTCTTCAGGTCCAGCGGATACTTCGCCACATCCTGGGTGGCAAACGGACTGGTGCCGATAATGGGGCCGTCGGCAGGCTTGGCGAAGCCGGCGTTCAGGGCCTTGGTGATGAAGCCCTTGTCGGTGGCATAGGCGATGGCCTGCCGCACCCGCACGTCGTTCAAGGGCTTGCGCGCCGTGTTGAAAGCCAGCCAGCTCAAGGCGCCTATGCCTTCATAGCCCTTGCTGGTCATGACGATGGCGGGATTGTCCTTGGCGCGCCGCAGGATGGTGGGCTCGGTCATGAAGGGCAATACGCCGATGTCGCCGCGCTCCAAGCCGATCAGCAGATTGGTGGCGTCGGGATTGATCTTCACCACGATCCGGTCCAGGTAGGGCTTGCCGGGCAGGAAGAACTTATCGAACTTCTCCAGCACGATCTCCTGGCCCGGCTTGAATTCCTTGAACTTGAACGGACCCGACCCAACCACGTCGGCCGAGTTGCGCGGATGGCTCTTGAGGTCCTGTCCATCATCGTAGATGTGCTTGGGCAGCACCGGCATCAGGGCCGGCGACAGCGCCAGCAGGATGGCTGGATGCGGTTTGCTCATGCGCAGCACCACCGTGTAGGGATCCGGCGTGTCCACCGCTTCCACGGGCGCGAACATGGTCTGGAACGGATGGTTCTTCTTGACCGCCATGACCGAGAACGCCACGTCGGCCGAGGTCACCGGCTTGCCGTCGTGGAATACGGCGTCCTTACGCAGATGCAGCGTCAGGGACTTGCCGTCCGGCGCCAGTTCCCACGATTGCGCCAGATAGGGCTGCGGCTTCCAATCGGCGTCGTAGCGCAGCAGGCTGGCGAACAGCTGCGTGCTGGGCAAGGCGGTTGCAATGCCCGATTGCACCGCGCCGTTCAGATGGCGCGGCACCTGCGTTGAACCGATTACCAGCGTGCCGCCTGGCTTGGGCGCATCCGCGGCGCTGGCCCCGCCCGCCAGGGCCAGCGTCGTCAGTATCGTGGTCAGGCATTTTTTTACGCTGCGCATGTTCTACCCCTTTGTGTCCAGTGTCACGAACCATTCATCGGATGGTCTTGGGGGTAGCGTATCCAGCCAGCTGGTCCAGGCTTAGTACCAAACCGCCGGACTTTTTGGAGCCAGCCCCGCAGACGGACCGGATTCAACCGGCCAGCGCCCGCGCGTACAGCGAAGCGACCGCGCAGCTGTTGACGCGGGCCTGCATGGAATCGGAGCGGCTGGTCAGCAGCACCGGCACGCGCGTGCCCAGCACCAGTCCGGCCGTACCCGCGCCAGCCAGCCAGGTCAGCTCCTTGTAGAGCATGTTGCCGGCCTCGATGTCGGGCACCAGCAGGATGTCGGCATCGCCCGCCACGCGCGACACGATGCCCTTCTGATCAGCCGCCTCGCGCGAGATGGCGTTGTCGAAGGCCAGCGGGCCGTCGATCTCGCCGCCGCGGATCTGCTGGCGGTCGGCCATCTTCGACAGGGCGGCCGCATCCAGCGTGGCGGGCATCGCAGGATTGACCGACTCGGTGGCGCACTGCACCGCGAGCTTGGGGCGGTCGACGCCCAGCGCGCGCGCCAGGTCGATGGCGTTCTGCGCGATGTCGGCCTTTTCCTGCAGGCTGGGTGCGATGTTGACCGCGGCATCGGTCAGGATGAAGAGCTTGGGATAGGCCGCTACCGCCATCACGAAGGCATGGCTGATGCGCCTGTCCGTGCGCAGGCCCGCGTCTCGCGCCACCACGGCCGACATGAAGTGGTCGGTATGCAAGCTTCCCTTCATCAACATGCGCACGGCGCCGTCGCGCGCCAGCGCGGCCGCGGCGCGCGCGGCCTGCACCTCGTCGTCGGGCGTGTCGACCACTTCCAGTTCGTCTGCGCGCAGCCCCAGGTCCGCCATCAGGACGCGCAGCCGGCCGGCGGGACCGACCAGCACGGGTTCGATGTAGCCCGCGTCGCGCGCCTGCACGGCCGCGCCCAGGCTGGTCGGACACAGCGGATACGCCACCGCGGTGCGCAAGCGTCCGGCCGACAGCGCGGCATTGCGCAGCGGCTCGAACAAGCGATCGCTTTCCATTTTGGTCTGCTCCTGCCGCGGAGATCCGCGGCGCCTGGCGAGAGAATTCCGGCGCGGCCGCCGCCGCGCCGGACGCACGCTATGCGATCAGCGCTTGGCGGGATCGATCGACAGCGGCACCTCGCCCGGATGGAACGGCTGGTTCACGTACTGCTTGTACTTGTCCAGGAAGCGCACCGGCTGCTTGAGCGCATCGCGGCGGAACGGGTCGCCCAGTTCCTGGCTGACCATCATTTCCAGCACGGTGGTCTTGCCTTCGGACTGCGCCTTGCATGCGGCCTGCAAGGCCGCGCCCACCTGATCGGCATGCTCCACCCGTATGCCTTCCGCGCCCATAGCCCGCGCCAGCTCCGAGAAGTTTGGATTCTTCAGGTTGCTGCCGACGAAGCGGCGGCCATAGAAGTCCACCTGGTTCTTCTTTTCCGCGCCCCATTGGCCGTTATGGAAGACCACGGCCGTCACCGGTATATTCTCGCGCACGCAGGTCAGCAATTCCTGGAAGCTCATGCACCAGGCCCCATCGCCGACATAGGCCACGGCGGGCCGGTCGGGCCGGCCCAGCTTGGCGCCGATCAGCGCCGGCAAGGCGTAGCCGCAATTGCCGAAGCTCATGGCGGCCAGCATGGAGTTCGGCTCGTCAAAGCGCAGATAACTGTTGGACACCGAGCAGATGTTGCCGATGTCGGTGGAGACCATCACGTGCTTGGGCATGGCGCGTTCCAGTTCGCGCAGCATGCGGCGGGGATGCATGCGGCCTGCGCCATGCTCGATGATGTCCAGGCTCCAGTCGTCGCGTTCATGCGACCAGCTGTCCAGTTCCTTTTCCCATTCGGCCTTCTGCGCCGCGATCTGTTCGGCGCGGCCACCCTTGGTGGCGGCGCAAGCGACCTCGCGTCCTTGCAACTTGGCGGTCAGCGCCGCCGCGGCCGGCTTGGCGTCGCCGCAGATGCCGACCGACACCGGACGCACCAGGCCCAGCATGCGGTGGTCGGCATCCACCTGGATGATGCGCGCGCCCTGCGGCCAGTAGTCCAGCCCGTGCTGCGGCAAGGTGCCGAACGGGCCCAGGCGCGTGCCCAGCGCCAACACCACGTCGGCCTGCGACAGCAGCTTCATGCCGGCCTTGGCGCCCTGGTAGCCCAAGGGGCCGCACCACAGCGGATGGCTGGCCGGGAACGCATCGTTATGCAGGTAGCTGGTGACCACGGGCGCGCCCAGCAGCTCGGCCAGGGCCACGCATTCCGCCTGGCCTTCCGAGAACAGCACCCCTCCGCCCGCCACGATGACGGGGAACTTGGCCTGCGCCAGCATTTGCGCCGCCGCCTCCAGGTCCTCTTCCGAACCCGGGCCGCGGCGGATGCGGCGCGGCTCCGGAATCGCCACGTCGATCTCGCCGTAGAAATAATCGCGCGGGATGTTCAGCTGCGTGGGGCCGCGTTCGGCCAGCGCATTGTCGAAGGCCTTGGCCGTGAATTCGGCCATGCGGTCGGGCCGGTTCACGTGGGCCTGGTATTTGGTGATGCGCGAGAAGATCGGCAGCTGTTCGGTTTCCTGGAAGCCGCCCAGCCCCATGCCCGCGGTGCCGGTCTCGGGCGTGATGGCCACGACCGGGCTATGCGCCCAGTACGCCGCGGCTACGCCGGTCACGAAATTGGTGATGCCGGGGCCGTTTTGCGCAATACAGACGCCGTGGCGGCCGGTGACGCGCGAATAACCGTCGGCCATGTGCGCGGCGCCCTGCTCGTGCACCGTCGGCACGAAGCGGATGCCGGCCGCCGGAAACAGGTCCAGCGCGTCCATGAAGGCCGAGCCGACGATGCCGAATACGTCCTTGACGCCCTGCGCGACCAGCGTTTCCACAAACGCTTCGCTGGGGGTCATGTGTTGCTTGCTGCTCATGGTCTCTCTCCTGGCAGGCCGGCGGTGTCGGATTGCATCTGGGCCGGCATGATCCGATACTGCAGCAGAAACCTGCCCGTTCCCAGCCCACGGCGTTTCATTTTCTGCAAAATCCGTGCGACGATGCGCGGCAAGCCGCCGAATCTTCAATTATTGAAAGATGAAAGACGAATCCTCCGCAGCGCTGCGCGCGCTGACCCTGTTGGAACAGGTTGCCCGCTCCGGGCAGCCGGTATCGCTGGCCGCGCTGACGGACGCCACCGGCCTGCCCAAGCCCTCCGTGCTGCGCATCCTGTCACGGCTGGTCGACGCCGGCATGTTGCTGCGCGAGCCCGCCGGCAAAAGTTACGTCAGCGGCCCGCGCCTGAGCGCGCTGGCGCGCGACACTCTGTTGAATTCGCCCTTGCGCGGCGAGCGCCACCGCATCCTGGACAGCCTGGTCGACGAAATCGGCGAAACCTGCAACTGCACCATGCTGGACGGTGACGAGGTCATCTACCTGGACCGCGTCGAAACCGCCTGGCCGCTGCGGGTGAACCTGCAATCGGGCTCGCGCGTGCCGCTGCATTGCTCGGCCAGTGGCAAGCTGTTCCTGGCGCACATGCGGCGCGAGGCGCGTCAGCGGCTGCTGGCTGCGGCGCCCTTGCCGCGCTACACGCCCAACACGCTGTGCGACGTCGCTGCGCTGGAGCAGGAACTGCGCACCATCAAGAAGGAAGGCGCGAGCTTCGACCGCGAGGAATTCCTGCTGGGTATCGTCTGCATGGCGGTGCCCATTCTGCATGGCACGCGCGCCATCGCCGCGGTCGCCCTGCACGCGCCGGTAGCCCGGCTGTCCATCGAAGGCGCGCGCGCCTGGCTGCCGCGCATGCAGGAGGCCGCCCGGGCGCTGGCCGGCACCTACGGGCCTGACGCCTAGCGGCCGGCGGCTCCCGCCCTCCCAGGGGCGCGTCCGGAACGCAATGTTCCGGCATTTGTTGCGAGGCCCATCGGCCACAGGCATTACACTCTTGGGCGTACGCGCGCATGCCGCCTTTTACGCTGCCGCCCCTTCCTTTTGCCGCCAGGCCGATGCCGGGCAGAAAGCGACTCTCTCTATCGTGACCGACACCTCCTTTACCTCCCTGCCCCTGCTGCCCGCCCTGCTCGACAATCTGAAGAGCCTGGGCTTCGAGCAGATGACACCCATCCAGGCCCAGAGCCTGCCGCTCATCCTGGAAGGCCGCGACCTCATTGCGCAGGCCAAGACCGGCAGCGGCAAGACCGCGGCCTTCGGCCTGGGCGTGCTGCAGAAGCTCGATCCCACCCGGCTGACGCCGCAGGCGCTGCTGGTCTGCCCCACGCGAGAACTGGCGGACCAGGTCGCGCAGGAACTGCGCCGGCTGGCGCGCCAGATCGCCAACGTCAAGATCCTGACCCTGTGCGGCGGCGCCGCCGCCCGCCCCCAGGCCGAATCGCTGGCGCGCGGCGCGCACCTGGTGGTGGGCACGCCCGGGCGCATCCAGGACCACCTGGAGCGCGGCAGCCTGGACCTGTCGGGCCTGAACACCCTGGTGCTGGACGAGGCCGACCGCATGGTCGACATGGGCTTTTATGACGATATCGTGGCCATCGCCTCGCATTGCCCCAGCAAGCGCCAGACGCTGCTGTTCTCGGCCACGTATCCCGACAACATCCGCAAGCTCAGCGCCCGTTTCCTGCGCAATCCCGCCGAGGTCAAGGTCGAGGCGCAGCATGACGCCAGCCGCATCGAGCAGATCTTCTACGAAATCGACGAAAAGGACCGGCTCGATGCGGTGACGCGCCTGCTGGCGCACTTCCGCCCTGAATCCACGCTGGCCTTCTGTAACACCAAGATCCGCAGCCACGACCTGGTGGAACGGCTGCAGGCCGAGGGCATCAGCGCCCAGGCCCTGAACGGCGACCTGGAACAGCGCGAACGCGACGAAATCCTGATCCAGTTCGCCAACCGCAGCTGCGCCGTGCTGGTGGCCACCGACGTGGCCGCGCGCGGCCTGGACATCCAGAACCTGAGCGCCGTGATCAACGTCGACGTGACCAAGGACACCGAGGTCCACGTGCACCGCATCGGCCGCAGCGGCCGCGGCGACCAGAAGGGCCTGGCGCTGAGCCTGTGCTCGCCCGAGGAAATGCGCTGGGCCAACCTGATCGAGCAGTATCAGGGCGCACCGCTGGTATGGGGCGACATCAAGGCCTTGCGGCCCAAGGCGGATCGTCCCTTGCGCGCGCCCATGATCACCTTGTGCATCCAGGGCGGCAAGAAGGACAAGCTGCGCCCGGGCGACCTGCTGGGCGCGCTGACCGGCGACGGCGGCCTGACGTTCGAGCAGGTCGGCAAGATCAACATCACCGAATTCAACTCCTACGTGGCGCTGGACCGGCAGATCGCCAAGCAGGCGTTCTCGCGCCTGTCCAACAGCAATATCAAGGGCCGGCGCTTCCGCATGCGCTATCTGGAAGAGTTCTGAGCGTCTGCGGGTGACAAAAACTTGATGATTTTGCTCGGGTTTTGCAATAATGGCGCGGCCTGCCCCGGCCGCCGCCCTACTCGCGATAGCCGGAGCGCGGAACCAAAGGCTCGCAACCTGTTCCAACGGCCGCAGTCCCCTTTCAACCAATAGATGAGAAACTCACCATGATCAAATCCGACGATACCGGCAAGCTGATCCTGCGCCTGACCCTCGGCATTCTGATTCTGCTGCATGGCCTGTTCAAACTGACCGGCGGCGGCGTCGGCGGCATCAGCGGCATGCTGTCCTCGCATGGCCTGCCGGGCTTCCTCGCCTATGGCGCGTACGTCGGCGAAATCCTGGCGCCCGTCCTGCTCATCGTCGGCATCTACACCCGCCTGGGCGGCTTGCTGATCGCGATCAACATGGTCGTCGCCATCCTGCTGGCCCACTCCGGCCAGATCAGCAGCATGACCAACAATGGCGGCTGGGCGCTGGAACTGCAAGGCATGTTCCTGTTCACCGGCCTGGCCATCGCCTTCATGGGCGCGGGCCGCTTCAGCCTGGCCGGCAATGGCGGCCGCTGGAACTAACAGCCGTAACACGGCGCTACGCGCTGACAGGGGGTCGCCGAGGCGGCCCCTTTTTTATGCGCGGACATTGATACGAACGAAATCGACAGTCACGCAGGCGCAAACATCCGTCACCGGAAAGCTGTTTCGGAACGATTACAGTCCAGAACCGTAAGGACTGGCCTGTGGCCTAATCCTGACGAGCGCAACAAAGGCGTGAGCCACGCCTGGCGCTCGGCAGGAGTCGCAAAATGAAGAAGAGTCTGTTGCTTATGCTTGCCATGACCAGCGCCTTGACCGGTTGCGTGGTCGTGCCCGCCAGGCCGGCGTATTACCGCCCGGCGCCGGTGTACTACACGCCGCATTATTACTACCCGGCGTACCCAGCCCCCCATTACTACTATCGTGGCTATTGATCCGCGCGCCCGTTGCGCCAAGGAAAAACCATGAATACCTGTTCCCGGATCCTGCGCCCGCGCCCTTTGGCCGCGGCTGTCCTGATCGCCGCCTGTGCCAGCGCGGCGGCGCAGACCTATGAGCCGCCGCCGGCGCCCGCCGCGCCCGTCTATGACGACGGCGATCCTGCCAACGCCAACCTGGCGCTGGTGGACCGCAGCCCCCAGCCGCCGCCGCCCCTGCCCGTCTATGTCCAGCCGCCGGCGCCCGCCGACGGCTATATGTGGGTGCCGGGCTACTGGAGCCTGAACCGCTACGGGTTTTTCTGGGTGCCCGGCGCATGGGTGCTCGCGCCCTATGCCGGCGCGCTCTGGACCCCCGGCTATTGGGGCTTCAGCAATGGCATCTACCTGTGGACCCCCGGCTATTGGGGCCCCCACGTGGGCTTCTATGGCGGGATCAACTACGGCTTCGGCTACAACGGCCTGGGCTATGTAGGCGGCTACTGGAAGCGCGACCGCTTCTACTACAACCGTTCCGTCACGAACGTGAACGTCACGCGCGTGACCAATGTCTATAACCACACCGTGGTCGTGAACAACGTGGACAACCGCCGCGTCAGCTACCACGGCGGCCCGTCGGGCATCCGGCGCGACGCGGACCCGCGCGAACTTGCCGCGCGCAAGGAACGCCATTCTCCGCAGACGGATATACAGCGCGGCTATGCGCGCGACGCGGGTAACAACCGGGCCCAGTTCTATGACCACAACAAGGGCCGGCCGCCCCAGGCCTACGTCGACCATCAATCCAATGGCCGGCCGCCCGAAGGCCAGCGTCCAGGCAATGGACGGGATGGACGCGACCGCGGCCCGGACAACGACGGGCGCGATAACCGCGGCGGTGCCGACCGGAACAACGCGGACCGCGGCGACATGCAGCGCGGACGCGATATGTCTGCCGGGCAGACAGGCCGCCCTCAGCAAGCGCAGGGGCAACAGGCGCGCGAGCAACAGCAACGCGATCAGCAAGCCCAGCAACAGGCGCGCGAGCAACAGCAACGCGATCAGCAAGCCCAGCAACAGGCGCGTCAGCAACAGCAACGTGACCAGCAGGCTCAGCAGCAGGCGCGTCAGCAACAGCAACGCGACCAGCAGGCCCAGCAGCAGGAGCGCCAGCAACAGCAACGCGACCAACAGGCGCAGCAGCAAGCGCGTCAGCAGCAACAGCGTGACCAGCAGGCGCAGCAGCAAGCTCGTCAGCAGCAACAGCGCGACCAGCAGGCCCAGCAACAGGCGCGTCAGCAACAACAGCGCGATCAGCAGGCTCAGCAGCAGGCGCGTCAGCAACAGCAGCGCGACCAGCAGGCTCAGCAGCAAGCGCGTCAGCAGCAACAGCGCGACCAGCAAGCCCAGCAGCAAGCTCGTCAGCAACAGCAGCGCGATCAACCGCGCGGAGACGGCAATGCCAACGGGAATGGCCGCGGCGGCTCCGGACGCGATTAGGATGGGCGACGCCGCGCCGCTTGCTGGACCCCCGCTTCCCGCGCGGCTACAGTAGACCAGTTGCCGCGCGGCCCCTGAGACTCCTGGAGATTCCGATGAAGCGCATTGCCCCCTGGTTACTCCTCTGCGGCCTGCTGGCCGGCCCGTCGGCCCAGGCCGCGCTGGACGTGGGCGCCCCCGCCCCGGATTTCAGCACCCAGGCCTCGCTGGGCGGCAAGGTCTACACGTTCTCGCTCGGCGAGGCCCTCAAGAAAGGGCCGGTGGTGCTGTACTTCTTCCCCGCCGCGTTCACCCAGGGCTGCACGATAGAGGCGCACAACTTCGCCGAAGCCACCGACGAGTACAAGTCCCTGGGCGCCACCGTCATCGGCGTGTCGACCGACAATATCGACACCTTGAACAAGTTCTCGGTCAGCGAATGCCGCGGCAAGTTCGCGGTGGCGGCCGACGGCGATGGCAAGATCATGAAGGCCTACGACGCGGTTCACGACAAGCGCCCCGAGTACGCGCAGCGCATCTCTTACGTGATCTCGCCGCAGGGCAAGATCCTGTATGAATACACCGACATGAACCCCGATTCCCACGTGGCCAATACCATGCGCGCCTTGCGCGACTGGAAGGCCAAGCAGTAGGCATTGCCGTCCAGGTTCGGCGCCATCCAGGACGGACGCGCCGCAAGCGCCGACCGCATGGAGCTGAGGTGTTCATGGCTGCGGCGGCGGCACCAGGGCCGTACCCGAACTGAACGTGACGCGTATGGTCTTGCCCGCATCCGCCGCAATGGCCCTCGCCGTAAGCACGGCGGTACCTGGAGAGACTGGCGCGCGCAGTTCCATCGTGGCAACGCCATAGTCGTCGGTGCTGCTGGTAGCCGAGAGCAGCGCCCCGAGGTTGGTCCGCCAGTTGACCGTGACGCCCGCGACCTCCAGATTGCCGTTGGCATCCTTGACGGTCGCCTTGAGGATCAGCTTCTCCTGGCCGTCGGCCCGAGCGGAGGTCTTGCTGCTGGCCAGGGAGGCGACGCGGGCGGTGATGGGATCCGCGGTCAAGGCCACGCGGAAGGTCCGGCCCGAATCGTCTGCACCCGTCTTGGCCGTCACCGTGGCGTACCCCGCAAGCTTTCCCGCCGTCAGCACGACAGTGGCCTCGCCCTGGGCGTTGGTTCTAGTGGATGACGCTTCCAGCGTGCCGAGATCGGTGCTCCAGTTGACCACATGACCTGCGCCTCCTGAGCGGCCGTTACCGTCCAGCACCACCGCCGTGAAGACCACGGTGTCGCGAGCATTGGCTACGATGCTGGTCTTGCTGGCCGAGGCGCTGCCAACGCGGGTGCTGGGCGTAGCGGGCGCAAAGGTCACGCTGGCTACCCTGCCCGCGTCCCGCCCCGAGGCCGCGGCGGTGACATTTACGTTGCCGGCAGCCTTCGGCGCGGTCAGTACCATCGTGGCCTTGCCGCTGGCGTCGGGCCTGCTGACAGCATCGGCCAGCGTGCCGCCGGACGCGGTCCAGTTGACAACCATGTCGCCACCCATTGCATAGCCGTTGCTGTTCCACCCAATCATCGGATTACCGTATGCGTCCTGTACCGTGGCGGTAAAGCTCACCGTATCGGCGCCGTCGGCAACGCCGTTGGTCTTGCTTTGGGTGAGCGCGACCACGCGGGCGCTGGTGGGGTCGGCCTCGAAGAAGACGAGCGAGGTCCTGCCCGGATCCGCCGTTCCTACCCGGGCCCTCGTCAAAACCCGAGCGGCGACCGTCGACACCAGCTTGACCTGGGCCTCGCCCTGGGCGTCGGTGACGCTCGTAGCACTATCCAGGCTGCCTATGCTGGCGGCCCAGTCGACGGTGGCCCCCGCCACGCGATTGCCCCTGGCGTCCTTCACATAGGCCCAGAGGAAGACAGTGTCTGTACCGTTGGCCCGTACCGTCGTCCTACCGCTACTAATTGCCAAACTCACCACGCGCGCGCTGTAGGCATCGGCCACAAAGGCTATCGTGGCGGTCTGGCCCGCGTCGCCGCCCGCGGCCCGGGCGTTGACGCTCGCAGTGCCCACAGCGGTCGGCGCGGTCAATACAACCGAGGCTTGGCTATGGGCGTCGGTCTTGCTGACCGTCGCAGCCAGCTTGCCCAGGCTGGCCCCCCAGTTGACCGCGACGCCCGCCCCCACCGGATTGCCTTTGGCGTCCGCAACCGTGGCCGTGAAGGTCACGGTATCCATGCCATCGGCCAAGCCGCTCGTCTTGCTCGCCGCGACTGTCGCCACGCGGGCGGTCGACGCGTCGGCCATGAAGGTGACGGACACAACCTGCCCCGCATCGCCGCCCGCGGCCTTGGCGGTAACCGTCGCGACGCCCGTGGAAGTCGGCGCAATCAGAACGGCCGTGGTTTCGCTCTTGCTATCGGTCGTGGTGGCCGTCTGGAGCTGGCCCAGACTTGTACTCCAGTTGACGGTCACACCTGCGCCGACCCGATTGCCTTGCCTGTCGACGACGACGGCCCGGAGGGTCACGGTGTCGGCGCCGTTGGCCACCGCGTCGGTCTTGCCCGCGGCCAGCTCGATGACGTGGGCGCTGGAGGCGTCAGCGATGAAATCGATGGCGGCGGTCTTGCCCGGATCTCCGCCGGCGCTCTTCGCCTGGCGGGCCGGCGCGCACTTGGCGGTGACAGTCGCCGCGCCGGTCGCGGTAGGCGCGGTCAGGACGACAGTGGCCTGACTGCTGGCATTGGTGATACTGGAAGCGCCTATCGTGCCCCGATCGGCGCTCCAATTGACCACGATGCCCGCCCCCACCGGATTGCCGCGGCCATCATCGATCGTGGCCGTGAGCGTGACGGTGTCGGTGCCATTGGCCAGGCCGGTGATCTTGCTTGGGCTGAGTGCGGCCACGCGGGCCCTCAGTTCGTCCGCCGCGAACACGGCCGAGGCGGTCTTGCCGGCATCGCCAGCCGCCGCCCGGGCAGTGACGGTCGCCGTGCCGGGAACGATAGGCGCGATCAGCAAGGCCGAAGCCTGGCCGCTGGCATTGGTGACGCTGGTAACGGCGAGCGTCCCCAGGCTGGCGCTCCAGTTGACGGTGACGCCCGCCCCCACCGGATTGCCGCGGCCATCTTCGACCATGGCGGAGAAAACCACGGCATCCGCGCCATTGGCCGTGCCTCTGGCCTGGCTGGGCGTGAGCTGGACAACGCGCGCGGTCGCGGTGTCCGCGACGAAGGCAACCGCGGCGGTCTTGCCCGGGTCGCGGCTTGCGGCCCGGGCGGTGATCGTCGCCGCGCCAGCCGCGGTCGGCGCGGTCAGCACGACTGTGGCCTGGCTGCTCGCGTCGGTGTTGCTGGAAGCGGCGCCCAACATGCCCAGGCTGGCGCTCCAGTTGACGGCGATGCCCGCCCCTACCGGATTGCCGCGGCCATCCGCCACGGTGGCGGTAAAGGTCACCGTGTCCAGACCGTCGGCCAAGGCGGTAGTCTTGCTTGGCGCGAGCCGCAGCACCTGGGCCTCGGATGCATCGAGCAGGAAGGCAACGGACCCCGTCTTTCCCGGATCCTGGGAGCCGGCCTTGGCGGTGATGGCCGCAACGCCTGCAACGGTGGCGGACAGCAGTTCCGCCACGGCGATGCCGTTCGCGTCGGTATTGCTGCTGTTGCTGGAAAGCCGCCCGCCGGTGGCAGTCCAGCTCACCGCCACGCCCGCGCCTACCGCATTGCCCTTGCCGTCCTTGACCGTCGCCTTCAGTACCGTCTTGTCCCTGCCGTTTGCAAGAATGGACGCGGGCTCCGCAACGAGCTGCGCCACGCTGGCCGCGCTCGGCGCTTCAAGGAACTCCGCCTCGCTCCTGCCCTTGAACCCGTGCTCTTCCATCGCCTCGACCCCGATCATGCCCGCGGCAGTGCTGCTGACCAGGGCATACGCCATGCCATCGGCGTCGGTGCGGTCCGAGGACTCCTGGATCGTGCCTGGTCCCTGCACAGCCCATGTGACGATGCGCCCCGCCATGGGTTCGGCCTGAATGCCGCGAACCTGGGCCGTGAACCTGACGCTGTCGACGCCGTCCGCCATGGCGGCGGCCTTCGAGCGGGCCACGCTGACGCTGAGCGGATTGACGCTGACATTCATGATGTTGGAACGGATCCTGCGGCCATGCGCATCGGTGGCGGACGCCATCAGCTGATAGCTGTTGACGCCTCCGCTGCGGTAGTCCGGCAGCGTCAGCGATGCGGATGCGCCGCCGCTGTACGGCATCGCAAACGGCGCCGCGGAACCGGACCATTCGATCCTGGGCGCGGCATCCGCGCCCGCCAGCGTTACCGGGAAACTGACGACCGTCTGCGGATACCCGGAAGCGGCCGCCGGCAACTGTATCGTCATGGGATCGTTCTTCTTGTATTCCAGGACGATTTCGTTGTTGCGTTCCACCAGATCCATGCGCATGCCGGCAAGCTTGCGGCTGCGCGCGACTTCGCCCGGCTGCAACTGCCTGGCCAATGGCACGCCGAGCGCGTACTTCAGGCCCAGCTTGAAGCTGGTGTCGGACTGCCCGCCCTGCCCCATGCGATGGTCCAGGCCCAGCGTGACCAGCGACGCCGGCGTATAGGAAACGCCCAGGGTCCAGGCGCTGGGGTTGCGTTGCCGGTTGCTGGCGCCGAACAGCCCGACCTCTTCGCCGTAGTACTTCTCGAACATCAGCTTGCCGCCCAGCTGCGGATACTGCGGCAGATAACCTTCGGTCCGGATATCCCAGCCGCTGGCCGGACGTTCCTGATAGTCCCGCGCGTCGGGCGAACGCTTCCAGTCGCTCAGCCGGAAGTAGCCGTTCATGCTGAGCTTCAGATAGTCCGCCCACCATTCGCCGCCCAGACCGAGCCGCCGGTGGCCGCGCGACACGTCCTGGTCCAGGAAGGCGTTGCCGCCGACCATGTAGCCGTCGCCGAAATGGCGGTAGCCCAGCCCGAGGTTGACCGTGGTCCGGTAGGACTCTTGCAGCAGGTTGGTCCGCCGCGCGCCGAACTGGGAAAAAATCAGACCCGTCCCAGAATCGTGGAGCGGGAACAGCATGTCGAGGCCTCCGCCGTGGAAGTTGCCCAAGAGGTCCAGCCTGGCGGCGCCGAACTGGCCCAGCCAGTTTTCCGCAGCCTGCTTGGCTACGCCGATGGCCTTGCCGCTGGCCGTCGACCTGGCGTCCGCGCTTGCCATTTGATTGGGATTGGCGGGCAAGGGGCGCCCTTCCAGATCGGGCGCGGGCTCCATGCCTGCGGGAATCGGCGCGTTCGCTGCGGCCGCGCCTGGATCCTTCGCCCGATCTCCGTCCTGAACTGCAACGCTGGCGGATGCGGCGCGGCCTTCGGCGCCGGGGAACGGCTGGCGTTGTTCGCCGGCCAGCGGCGCGGTGCACCCCTGGAACAGCAGCAAACCGGAAAGCGCCGTGCAGAGCGCCTTTCTGACTTGGCGCGCAGCCGCTCTGCACCAAGCGTGTGCCTTGGATGGCTTCAGCATCGTCATGACCTTGTCTGATAGGAATCCCGCGGGCGGGCAATGCGCCAACCAGGCAGAGCCGCCAAACTACTGAAGTGCGGCATTGGCGGATTCGTTCTGAGTCATATGCAGGACGAGGTCCTGCCAGCGCTCAAAGCAATCACGCCCCGGGATTCTTGTTACTTAATAATGACAAAATATGACGACATGCTATTTATATAACTGTTGATATCAATATGTAATTTCTTTATTCCATAACAGAAAACCCGATGACTGCGCGCATGGCAGCATCGGGCGGACTCGTGTTGCAGAGTGATGGGGACGGCTCAGCCAAGGCTGAGCACGGGGAGCGCAGGCTGAGCCGGCCTTCCTAGTTGAACGGCCAGACCGGCGGATGCGTGCCGGGCGGGCTGGACGGACGCGTCCAACGGGCCGGCGTATCGGAGAACTGCGCGGCGTGGCGCAGCGCCACCAGCTCGCCAAAGCCAGAGGGCTCGGTTTCCAGCAGGCCCTCGAAACCTGGCATCGGACAGGCCAAGCCGCCCTCGACGCGGCCCAGGCCGCGCAGCCAATGCGCGGTCTGCGCCAGCGACACGCGCACATGCCAGCTGCCGCCTTCGGTCGCTTGGCGCGCCAGCGCGGCTTGCGCGCCGAACGCCATCAGGTAGCCCGAGGCATGATCCAGGATCTGCATGGGCATGGGCTTGGGCGCGTCCTGGCCCGCGGCCTGCGCCTCCGCGTGGTTGAAGCCCGTGGCGGTCTGCACCAGGGAATCGAAGCCGCGGCGGCCAGCCCATGGACCCTTGTCGCCATAGGCGGTCAAGGACACGTAGACAATGCCCGGACGCAGGCGCGCCGCGTCCTGCGGGCCGAAGCCCAGCGCGGCCAGGCCGCCAGGGCGGTAGCCCTGCACGAACACGTGCGCGCTGCGCAACAGGTTGCCCAGCGCGATGCGGCCGTCGGCCGTATCCAGATCGGCCAGCACCGACAACTTGCCGCGGCTGGTGTCGATGATGTTGTCGATGTTGGGCAGATGCGGGGAGTTGAGCAGCATCACGTCGGCGCCGTACGCCGCCAGCGCCCGTCCGCAGACCGGTCCGGCGATGATGCGGGTCAGGTCCAGCACGCGGATATCCTTGAGCGGCCGGGCGCCGTTGCCGTACTTGGGCCAGGGCCGCGGATCGGCTTCGCCGATGCGCTCGATGGTCAGCAGAGGCTGGGCGGCCACCGCCAGGGCTTGGGGATGGCGGTCCCATTCGTCGAAGCTGCGCATGGCGGCCACGGGCAGCCCCGCGTCGGCGGCCACCTGTTCGAAGTCCAAGGCCTTCCAGCGGCTCAAGGCGCGCTCGACCATGGCGCGGGTGGTGTCTTCGCCAGCCGGACAGCCCAGCAGCGCCAGCGCGCCATCGCGATGATGGGCGAAATTGGCGTGGATGCGGACCCAGCCCCCGTCTCCGCAGCGATACAGCCCGGTGATGGGGTCCCAGGGATTGGGCGTGATGCCGTTGATCGTGTAGTGGCTGCGGCATTCCTGCGCCGCGTGCAGCATGTCGACGGCGACCTGCTGCCTGGCGCCGCCGCGCAAATTCCAGATTTCCGCCGCGGCCAGCGCGGCCGCGGCCAGGCTGGTCTGCGCCGCGGCGCCGACGGCGAAGGACGATGGGACTACCGGATCGGCGCCAGTCAACACCACGTGCTGCAGCGATTCGTCGGGCAGATCCACCGAGCGCCAGAGCTTTTGCAAGACGTCGCGGGACGCGTTGCCTGCGGGTGTGCGGCCCCTCAGAAAAGACGGGCGTAGGTCCATCAGATTTCCCATAGCGTTCATCTTGCTCTAGTCGTTTATTTGAATTACATGGCGGGGTCCAGGCCGCGTCAATATCCGTGGCGCGCCAGCGTGTTTCATGGTTTGACCGCAAAGCGCCGCGATCCGGCCGCGCCGAGCGCTTTCCCCCGCGAGGCCGGCGGCGCCGGCCTGGGCAGGCCAGGACACATCTACTCGTAGTTTTTACATCGTCTTCCAAGACCGGTCTGCCGGCGCGTCCGCGCGGCGGGCGCAATATAGAATGCCAGCCTCGCCGCCCCCTGCCCTGGACCGCCCATGAACACGCTGCTTTGGCTGCGCACCGACCTGCGCGCGCATGACAACCCTGCCCTGGCCGCCGCCGCCGAAGCCGGCACGGTCACCGCCCTGTTCCTGGCCGCGCCCGGCCAATGGCGGCTGCATGGCGACGCGCCGGCCAAGGTCGATTTCTGGCTGCGCAATCTGCGCGAACTTTCGCGCGAGCTTGGCCGCCTGGGCATTCCGCTGCGGCTGCTGACGGTGCATGACTGGAGCCAGGCGCCGGACGCGCTGGCCGCTTTCTGCCGCGACCACGCCATCGGCCAGGTTCACGTCAACGCCGAATGGGCCGTCAACGAACGCCGCCGCGATGCCGCGGTCGCCGCCCGCCTGCGGACCCTGGACGTGGACTGGACGCTGCATCATGGCGCTTCGCTGCTGCGGCCCGGCACGGTGCTGACCGGCAAGGGCGAGTGCTACCGCGTCTACACCCCTTACGCGCGCGCCTGCCGCGAACGGCTGCGCACGGCGCCGCTTCGCGCCCTGCCGGCCCCGCGCGCGCAGACCCCGCCGCCCTGGCCGGCGGATCCGCTGCCCGCGGCCTTCGAAGGGTTCGACGCGCCCGCCGAGCCCGTACGCGCGCTCTGGCCTGCCGGCGAGCACGCGGCCAGCGAACGGCTCGACGCCTTTGCCGACGGCGTCATTGACGCTTACCAGGAAGAACGCGATTTTCCCTCGCTGCCCGCCACCAGCTGCCTGTCGCCCTATCTGGCGGCAGGCGTGCTGTCGCCGGGCCAGGCCTTGCGCGCCGCGCTGACCGCCAACCATGGCGAGGTGGAAGGCGGCAAGCGCGGCGCCGCCACCTGGATCAACGAATTGCTGTGGCGCGAGTTCTACCAGCATCTATTGGCCGCCCACCCCGTGCTGTCCATGCACCAGCCCATGAAGCCGGAAACTGCCGCGGTGCCGTGGCGCGACGCGCCGGAGGACCTGTATGCCTGGCAGCAGGGCCAGACCGGCATTCCCATCGTCGACGCGGCCATGCGGCAGTTGCTGGCGCTGGGCTGGATGCACAATCGCCTGCGCATGGTGACGGCCATGTTCCTGTCCAAGAACCTGCTGATCGACTGGCGGCTGGGCGAAGCCTGGTTCATGGCGCAGCTGGTGGACGGCGATCTCGCCGCCAACAACGGCGGCTGGCAATGGAGCGCCTCCACGGGCGCGGACGCCGTACCCTACTTCCGCATCTTCAATCCGCTGTCGCAGTCGCGCAAGTTCGATCCGGACGGCGTGTTCCTGCGCGAATGGCTGCCGGAACTGGCGCATCTGGACAGCCGCGCCATCCATGATCCCAGCCCCATGGAGCGCGCCGCCGCTGGCTATCCGCTGCCCATTGTCGACCTGGCCCAGAGCCGGCTGCGCGCGCTGGAGGCGTTCAGCGGGCTGCCGCCGGCCTGAGCGCTGGCCGCGGGCGGGAACGACGTCGGCCGCGCTTGACCTAGGTCAACGCCGCTTCCGTCCGCGTCCCGGATGATCGGTCTGCGACATCCCGCCAACGCCGATCGCAGGACGACACAGCCATGCGCGACCATCCGCAGGTCCACGACCAGGAATACACGCTGCACGACGAGCAGTGCCTCATCACCCGCACCGACGCGCGCGGCCGCATCATCTACGCCAATCCCGCCTTCCTGGAGGTCAGCGGCTACACGCAAGCGGACCTGATGGGCAAGGGCCATGACACCATGCGCCATCCCGACATGCCGCTGGCCGCCTACGACGACCTGTGGCGCACGATACAGCGCGGCCAGTCCTGGACGGGCGTGATCAAGAACCGGCGCAAACACGGCGGCCACTATTGGTCGCTGGCCAGCATCACCCCGGTGGTGGAGCGCGGCGTCACCGTCTGCTATGCCTGCGTGCGCGTAAAGCCGACGCGCGCCCAGATCGAGACGGCAGACAGCGCCTACCGGCGCCTGCGCACCGGCATTACCGGCGGCTTGCGATTGCGCGCGGGACGGATCGTGCCGGGAGGCCTGCTGGCGCGTCTGCGCGACTGGCGGGCGTCGGGCATACGCGCGCGCATGCTGGCCTGGGCGGGACTTTCGTCCGCGCTGTTCCTGGCCGCTGGCGGCATCGCGCTGCACGGCATGGCGGCCAATCTGAATATCGAACAACTGGCCTTGGCTGCTGCGGTACTGGCGGCCGGCGTCTGCCTGATCTTCGCTTCGGGCTGGGCCTACGCCCGCACGCTTTCCGGCTTGCTGAACACGGCCACCGACTTCACTCGGCAGATCGCCGCCGGCAATCTGGGCACGCCGCTGGCGCCAGGCAATCCGGACGATGAAACCGGCGCGCTCAGGTTTTCGCTGGAGGCCACGCGCAGGAACCTGGTCGGACTGGCCCGCGACGTGCACACCGGCATCGCGGACGCGCCTGGAACGGTTGCGCAGCGGGTCGAAACAGAGGATCTGCGCCACGCCATCGAGGTATTGCGGATCGCGCGCGCCCAGCCGCGGCCTGCGCACCCGGCCGCCTAGGCCTGTTGCCCGGCATGGCCCCGCGCCGCGTCCGCGCGTCAACCGCCGGCCGCGGCCTCCTTGTCCAGCCGCTTGATGAACACCTGCAACTCCTTCACCACCTGCTGATCGCCGCGCGCCTGCGCGGCCTGCAAGCCTGACTCCCAGGCGGCGCGCGCGCCGGCCTTGTCGCCCTGTCCCAGGCAAGCCTTGCCCAGCCATTTCCAGGCCACCGAATAGGCGGGATCGAACGCCAGCGCCGCGCGCAGATGGGTCTCGGCCTCGCGGAAGCAGTCTTGCTCCGCATAGGCCTTACCCAGCGAAAAGCGCAACAGCATGTTGTCCGTGCCCTTGGCCAGCATCGCCTCCAGGCGTTGGGTCATTCCTTCCATGGTCGGCCTCCTGCGGGCGCTCGTGCATTGCTGCGATGCGCACATGATAGGACGGCCGCGCCGCGATCCGCGCAAAGGCCCCGCGCCGCGCGCGGAGATGGGCGGGATGGCGCGGACATCCGCGCAGGTGTCCACGCAGAAACCCATTTCGGCGCGTTTCAATGCCGGGCCGGGGTGAATTCATTGGGGACTATCCTGTCTTACCTCAAGTTGCCTTCCGCAAGGTATCCGCCCCATGAAGCTCTTGTGCCTGCGCCTGCTGCGCGCCACGCCCCTGCTGCTGCTGCCGCTGGCGGCGACCGCGCTGGCTCAAGCGGAACCCGACAAGCGGACGGGCGAAGCCGCCCTGCTCAACCGCGTGACCTGGGGCGCAACGCCTGCCGAGCTGGCCCGCATCCAGAAGATGGGACCCGAACGCTACCTGCAGGCGCAGCTGCGCCCCGCCGCCGAAGGCAAGCTGCCGCCGGCGGTGCAGGAGCGCATCGACGCGCTCTCGATCTCGCAGCGCTCCGACGAGGACGCGCGCGCGACCCAGCTGGACATGCGCGCCGCGGCCAAAAAACTGCCGCCGGACGAACAGCAGAAAGCCATGCGCGAAGCCCGCCAGTTTTCGCTGCAGCGGGCCGCGGAGGTCAACCAGCGCGCCGTGTGGCGCGCGTTGTATTCGGACAGGCAGTTGCAGGACCAGATGACCTGGTTCTGGATGAACCACTTCAATATCGACCTGCAGAAAGGCGACGTGGGCATCTTTCTTTCGCAATACGAAGACCAAGCCATCCGCCCGCATGCGCTGGGCAAGTTCGGCGACCTGCTGAAGGCCACCATGCGCGCGCCTGCCATGCTGATCTATCTGGACAATGCGCAGAATGTCGCCGGCAAGATCAACGAGAACTACGCGCGCGAGCTGATGGAACTGCATACGCTGGGCGTGGGCGGCGGATACACGCAGGCCGACGTGCAGGAACTGGCCCGCATCCTGACCGGCATGGGCGTCGCCGCCAAGCCCGAACCGCCCAAGGTCCGGCCGCAATGGCGTGCGCAGGTCGTGCAGGAAGGACTGTTTCTCTTCAACCCCGCGCGCCACGACCAGGGCGACAAGACGTTCCTGGGCCATCGCATCGCCGCGGCCGGGATTCGGGAAGTGGACGAGGCGGCCGATCTGCTGGCCCGCAGCCCGGCCACCGCCAGGCATGTCAGCGGCAAGCTCGCCGCCTACTTCGTGGGCGACAATCCGCCCGCGACGCTGGTCGGCAAGATGAGCAAGACCTTCCTCGCCGCCGACGGCGACATCGCCGCCACCCTGCGCACGCTGTTCGCGTCGCCGGAGTTCGCGGCCTCGCTCAAGACCGGCGTGTTCAAGGATCCCGTGCACTACGTCTATTCGTCGCTGCGGCTGGCCTATGGCGACATGCCGCCGATCCTGAATCCCCAGCCGGGCCTGGGTATGCTGAAGCAGCTCGGCCAGCCGCTGAACCAGCGCCTGACGCCTGACGGCTATCCGATGGGCAAGGCGGACTGGTCCGGGTCCGGGCAGATGGCCGTGCGCTTCGAGGTCGCCGGCGCGGTGGTTGGCGCGGCCAAGGCCCTGTATCAGGAGGACGGCGCCGCGCCGGCCAATCCGCCGCGCCTGCCGAACCTGCTGAAGGCAAACGAGGGCAACGGCCTGTTCGCCGGACTGTCGCCCGCCACGCGCGAGGCCATCGCGCAAGCAGGATCGTCCCGGGACGCCAACCTCTATCTGTTGGCCTCGCCTGAATTCATGCGCCGCTGAAGCGCCCGCAGGACAAGAACAAGGGAACGGATCATGGACCGCCGCCGCCTGTTGCAACTGATGGCCTCCGCACCGCTGGCGCTGGGAAGCAGCCGCTTGTACGCCGCCCCCGCCGCTTCCGGCAACCGCCTGCTGCTTGTCTTCATGCGCGGCGCCTACGACGCCGCCAGCCTGCTGGTGCCGGCCACGAGCGACTTCTATTACGAATCCCGGCCCAACATCGCCATTGCCCGCCCGGGCGGCGGCCCCGGCGCCGCCCTGCCCCTGAGCGACGGCTGGGCCCTGCACCCGGCACTGGCCGAAAGCCTGCTGCCCTACTACGAAAGGCGCCAACTCGCGTTCCTGCCGTTCGCCGGCACCGACGACACCAGCCGCAGCCATTTCGAAACCCAGAACAGCATCGAACTGGGGCAAGGCGCGAGCAAGGGCGGCAACTACCGTTCGGGCTTCCTGAACCGGCTCGCGGCGACGCTGAACACGGGCCGGCCCCGACCCGCCGCATTCACCAGCGAGGTGCCGCAGATCTTCCGCGGCGACGAACCCGTGCCCAACGTCGACCTGATCGGCGCCGCGCGCAAGTCGCGGCTGACGGCGGACGACAACCGCATCATCGAGTCCATGTACCGGAACACCGATCTGCATGCCTCGGTCGCCGAGGGACAGCGCGTCATGGACGCGGCGCGCGAGGAGATCGACGCGGAAATGCAGGCCGCCAGCGGCAACGCGGTGTCGGCCGACAGGCTGGAACAGGAGGCGCGCCGCATCGCGCGCTTCATGACCGACCGCTACAACCTGGGTTTCGTCGACGTCGGCGGCTGGGACACCCACGTCGGCCAGGGCGCCGCCAGCGGCCTGTTGTCGAACCGCCTGGGCCAGTTGGGCCGGGCGCTGGCCGCCTATGCCGACGCCATGGGCCCGGCCTGGAAGCAGACCACGGTCGTGGTCATCAGCGAATTCGGCCGCACTTTCCGCGAGAACGGCAACAAGGGCACCGATCACGGCCACGGCACGGTCTACTGGATCATGGGCGGCAATGTGCGCGGCGGACGCATCGCGGGCCGCCAGGTGGAGGTCAAGCGCGAGACCCTGTTCCAGGACCGCGACTATCCCGTGCTGAATGAGTACCGCGCCGTGTTCGCCGGCCTGTTCTCGCGGCTGTACGGGTTGGACCGCGCGCGGCTGGCGCAGGTGTTTCCGGGCGTCGCGCCCGTGGACCTGAAGCTGGTCTAGCCTGCGCTAGAATTCCGTCCTTGCCCAGTCATTGCCGCCGCGGCCCTCCCTTTCGTCCCGGCCCTTCTCCCATGCCCCTGCACCTCATCGCGCTGGCCGCCGCCGCTTTCGGCATCGGCACCAGCGAGTTCGTCATCATGGGCCTCCTGCCCAACGTCGCCCAGGACCTTCAAGTCAGCATCGACATCGCCGGCCTGCTGATCACCGGCTACGCCATGGGCGTGGTGATCGGCGCGCCCATCATGGCCATCATTACCGCCAGGCTGCCGCGCAAGGCCACGCTGATCGGCCTGGCCAGCACCTTCGTGGTGGGCAATCTGCTGTGCGCGCTGGCGCCGAATTACGGCTTGCTGATGGCCGCGCGCGTGTTCACCGCGTTCTGCCATGGCGCCTTCTTCGGCCTGGGCGCGGTGGTGGCCGCGGACCTGGTGGCGCGCAACCAGCGCGCCAGCGCCATCGCGCTGATGTTCACCGGCCTGACGCTGGCCAATGTGCTGGGCGTACCGCTGGGCACGGCGCTGGGTCAGGTGGCCGGCTGGCGCTCGACGTTCTGGGTGGTCAGCGGCATCGGTTTGCTGGCCGTGGCCGCGCTGGCTGCGTGGCTGCCGGCGCGCATCCCCATGCAGCCCGGCAACATCCTGCGCGAATTCAAGGTGCTGCGCGACGCGCGCGTGGTCTGGCCGCTGGCCGCCAGCGTGCTTGCCTCCGCAGCGCTGTTCTGCGTGCTGACCTACATCGCGCCGCTCTTGCGCGAAGTGACCGGCGTGTCCGAACGCGGCGTCACCGGCGTGCTGCTGCTCTTCGGCGTGGCGCTGACGGTGGGCAGCACCCTGGGCGGCAAACTGGGCGACCGCAACCTGGAAGTGTCGTTGCGCCGCATCTTCATTGGCCTGCTGCTGGTGTTCCTTGCGCTCAGCCAGGCCATCCACGCGCTGGCCCCCATGCTGGTCATGACCTTCATCTGGGGCGTGCTGGGCTTTGCCGTCGTGCCGTTGCTGCAGACGCTGATCGTGGACCAGGCGGCCGACGCGCCCAACCTGGCGTCGACCCTCAATCAAGGCGCATTCAACCTGGGCAATGCGGGCGGCGCCTGGCTGGGCAGCGTGGCGCTGGGCCACGGCCTGCCGCTGACGGACCTGCCCTGGATGTCGGCCGGCATCACCGCCGCCGTCCTGCTGCTGACCTTGTGGGGTACGCGCTACTACGGCCGCGACGCCGGGGCTACACTCGCTGGACAACAAGCCGGCGCGCTGACGCCCTCGCGTTCGGACGCCTAAGGAGCCCGCATGAGCACCCTCTACGATTTTTCCGCCCGCGCCATCGACGGCACGGAACAGTCCCTGGACACCTACCGCGGCCGCGTGCTGCTGGTGGTGAACGTGGCCTCCAAATGCGGCTTCACGCCGCAGTACGCCGGCCTGGAAGAACTCTACCGCTCGTTCCACGACGACGGCTTCGCGGTGCTGGGCTTTCCTTGCGACCAGTTCGGCCACCAGGAACCCGGCGACGAAGCCGAAATCCGCAATTTCTGCAGCACGCAGTACGACATCACCTTCCCGCTCTACGCCAAGATCAACGTCAACGGCGAGGACGCCCATCCGCTGTACCGCTGGCTCAAGGGCGAGAAGCCCGGCGTCTTCGGCACTGAGGGCATCAAGTGGAACTTCACCAAGTTCCTGGTGGGCCGCGACGGCCAGGTCATCAAGCGCTACGCGCCCACCGACACGCCGGCCGGCATCAAGGACGACATCGAAAAGGCGCTGTCCGCGCCGGTCTGAGCCGCGCGTCAGCGCAGCGGCGGCAACCGGCGGCGCACCGTGTGCGACTTGACGATGGCGGTGTTGGTTTCGGCGTATTCGGTCACGCGCTCCAGGATGCCGTCCAGATGCGAGATCGAGCGCAGCACCACGCGGGCGATGAAGCAATCGTCGCCCGTTACCTTGTCGCATTCCACGAATTCCGGGATTTCCTGGATCAGGCCTTCCACGTGGCGTAGCTGCCCGGGCAAGGGGCGGATGCGGACGATGGCCTCCAGCGCGTAGCCCAGCGCCACCGGGTCCACGTCCAGGGTATAGGCGCGGATCACGCCCGACTCTTCCAGCCGCCGCAAGCGGTCCGCGACGCTGGGCGCGGACATCCCGACCTGGCGCGCCAGGTCGGCCGTGGTGGTGCGCGCATTGGCCGTCAGCGTCTCCACCAGGCGGCGGTCGATGCCGTCCAGGACCGGGCTTTCACTTTTTAGGTCGTTTTGCATAAATTCCACCTAAACAAAGGTTTCGGAATCGATTCACCACATCAACATCATATAACCAGCTTGATCCGCCTGGGATAATTTCTCCATCGAACATCGCGGCCGCACGGCCCTGGAGAACCCTCATGAATCCCTCATCAGAACGCGTGGGCCTGGCCCAGATGGCCGCGGCGATGACCCTGTCCGGCACCCTGGGCGTGTTTGTGCTGGAGTCGGGGCAAAGCGCCTGGAACGTGGTTTTCTTCCGCTGCGTGTTCGGCGCCCTCTCCCTGTTCCTGTATTGCTGGGCGCGCGGCCTGCTCAAGCCGGGCCTGTTCACCGCCCGCACGCTGGCGCTGGCCCTGGCCGCGGGCGCCGCGCTGGTGCTGAACTGGGTGCTGCTGTTTTCCGCCTACCGGCTGGCGTCCATTTCGCTGGCCACCGCGGTCTACAACGTGCAGCCCTTCTTCCTGATCGGCCTGGGCGTGCTGTTCCTGGGCGAACGGCCCACGCGCGGCAAGCTGGCCTGGTCCGTGCTGGCCTTCGCCGGCCTGATGCTGGTGCTGCGCCTGTCCGACGCGGGCGGCGCGGACGGCCGGGCCTACCTGTCGGGGCTGATGCTGGGGCTGGGCGCGGCGGCGCTCTATGGCGTCACCGCCATCATCGTCAAGCGGCTCAAGCACATTCCGCCGCAGGTGCTGGCGCTGGTGCAGGTGACGCTGGGCGCGGTGATGCTGCTGCCCATGGCGGACTTCAACGCCCTGCCCGCCGCGCCCCTGCAATGGAGCTATCTGGTGGCGCTGGGGCTGATCCACACCTGCCTGATGTACATCCTGATGTACTCGGCCATCCAGAAGCTGCCGACCACGTCCACCGCCGCGTTGAGCTTCATCTATCCCGCCGTCGCCATCCTGCTGGACTTCGTGGTCTACGGACACCGCATGGACGCCACGCAGATCGCGGGCGTGGCCATGATCTTCCTGGCGGCGGCGGGCGTGAGCCTGAACTGGAGCTGGCGCCTGCCGGGGCGGCCGCGCGCGGGCACGGCCTGAATGCGGGCCGCGGCATGGGCAAGCCCCGGGCCGCCACCGGGGCAAACCCGTACCCGCCCCCCGGTTATTGGGGCCGGCGCCAACCCGGCCCCGCTATCATGGCTTTTCCCTGCGCCGGCCGCCGCCGGCGCAACGCACAGGACATCCCATGATCGATCTCTACTACTGGACCACCCCCAACGGCCACAAGATCACGCTGTTCCTCGAAGAAACCGGCCTGCCCTACAAGATCCATCCGGTGAACATCGGCCGCGGCGATCAGTTCAAGCCCGAGTTCCTGGCGATCGCGCCGAACAACCGCATTCCGGCGATCGTCGACCAGGCCCCGGCCGGCGGCGGCGCGCCGATCTCGCTGTTCGAGTCGGGCGCCATCCTGCTGTACCTGGCCGAGAAGACCGGCCGCTTCCTGCCCGCCGACCTGCGCGGCCGCGCCGAAGTGTCACAATGGCTCTTCTGGCAGATGGGCGGCCTGGGTCCCATGGCCGGCCAGAACCACCACTTTTCCGGCTACGCGCAAGAGCGCATTCCTTACGCCATCGACCGCTACGTCAAGGAAACCAACCGTCTCTACGGCGTATTGAACAAGCGCCTGGCGGACCGCGAATTCGTCGCCGGCGACTATTCCATCGCCGACATGGCGGCCTACCCCTGGATCGTGCCGCACGCCAAGCAGGGCCAGGACCTGAACGAGTTCCCGCACCTCAAGCGCTGGTTCGACGCCATTGCGGCCCGCCCCGCCACGCAGCGCGCCTATGCCCTGGCCGACACCATCAATACGGCGCCCTCCGTCAGCGACGAGGAATCGCGCCGCATCCTGTTCGGCCAGACCGCCCAGAACACCGCCCGCTGAAGGAGCCGCCATGCCCGACCCGCAACTGGTTTTCCGCCGCGCGCGCCTGGGGGATCTGCCGGGCATCGTCGCCCTGCTGGCCGATGACGAGCTCGGCGCCACGCGCGAGAATCCCGCGCTGCCGCTGGACCCGCGCTATGCTGCCGCCTTTGCCGCAATCGGCCAGGATTCCAATCAATTCCTGGCCGTGGTCGAGCAGGACTCGCAACTGGTCGGCTGTTTGCAGTTATCGTTCATACCCGGCCTGTCGCGGCTGGGCCAGTGGCGCGGGCAGATCGAGAGCGTGCGCATCGCCTCGTCCTCGCGCGGCGCCGGCCTCGGACGCAGGATGTTCGAGTGGGCGATCGAGCAATGCCGCACCCAGGGCTGCAGCCTGGTGCAGCTGACCACCGACCGCGCCCGCCCCGATGCGCGCAGGTTCTATGAGAGCCTGGGCTTCAAGGCCAGCCACGACGGCATGAAGCTCAGCCTGTAGTTTTTCAGTACTGATTTGGAAGGAACGCCCATGCATGGCGAATACAAAGTCCCCGGCGGCAAACTGGTCGTCGCGGATCTGGAAGTGCGCGACGGCCGCCTGGCCGACGTGCGCATCAGCGGCGACTTTTTTCTTGAACCGCCCGAGGCCCTGGACGCCATCAACAGCGGCCTGAACGGCCTGCCGGCCGATGCCGGCGAACTGGAACTGGCGCTGGCCGTGCAATCGGCGCTGCCCGCCGATGCCGAAATGTTCGGCTTCTCGGCCGAGGCCGTCGCCGTGGTGCTGCGGAGGGCGCTGGCATGACGCGCACCGACTGGAACGACTACGACTGGCAACTGATCCATGAAGGGCCGCAAGACCCGGTGCTGCACATGGCGCTGGACGCCGTCATCACCGACGAGGTCGGCGCCGGCCTGCGCCCGCCCACCCTGCGCATCTGGGAATGGGCGGCGCCGGCGGTCGTGATCGGCCGCTT
>NZ_JAOCAT010000002.1:0-327337 GCF_029839485.1 Achromobacter sp. GD03932 | reverse complement strand
ACCCAGGATGGTGGACGCCGCCAGCGGCGCGCTGTTGCCCCCGGCCGACGCCGCCACCGCGCTGGCCACGGCGCAGGCCTGGTCCGGCGGACAGCACGCCGCCCGCTATCTGGGCACGGTGGACGAAGACGCCTACACCCATTCGCGCGCGCTGGGTCCGGACAGGCCGCTGCACCGGGTGGACCTGGATGATCCCGCGCATACGCGGCTCTACATCTCGTCCGCCACGGGCATGGTGGTGCTGGACGCCACCCGCGCCGAGCGCATCTGGAACTACGCCGGCGCCTGGATCCACTGGCTGTATCCATTCCGCGGCAATGCGCTGGACGGCTGGTGGCACGACATCGTGGTGTGGCTGTCGGTCGCCGGGGTGCTGCTGGCCGTGACGGGCACGGTGGTCGGCATCCTGCGCTGGCGCTTCTCGCGGCCCTATGCCAGCGGCAGCCGCTCGCCCTACCGCGAAAACATGATGCGCTGGCATCATTTGAGCGGCCTGCTGTTCGCGGTCATCACCATCACCTGGATCTTCAGCGGACTGATGTCCATGAATCCGTGGAAGCTGTTCAGCACGGGCGCGCCACCCTTGGCACAGGCGGCCTATGCCGGCGCGCCGGGGGACACGCTGGCCGCGCCCGGTGAGCTGATCGCCGCCCTGCCGGCCGCGCCGCGCGAATTGCGCTGGGCCCGCGCCGATGGCCAGGACGTAGTGCTGGCGCGCAGCGCCGCTGGCGCCCCGCTGGTGCTGTCGGCCGGCAACGCGCAGCCCCATGCGTTCGACCCGGCGGCCTTGCGCGCCGCCGCCGCCCGGCTGGTCCCCGGCGCCCGGCTCGCCAGCGCCGAAACGCTGCAGGCCTACGACTTCTATTACTACGCCCGCGACGAACACGCGATGCTGGGCCATGTCGAGAAGCCGCTTCCCGTCTGGCGGCTGGCCTATGACGATCCCCAGGCGACCTGGGTCTATCTGGACCCGCGCACGGGACAGATCGTGAGCCGGCAGGACAGCGGCGCGCGCACCAGCCGCTGGCTGTTCGCCTTCCTGCATAGCTGGGACTGGACCGGCCTCCTGGCGCGCCGCCCGCTGTGGGACGTCCTGCTGGTGTTCCTGAGCCTGGGCGGCGCGGCGCTCAGCCTGACAGGCGCGGTGATAGGCTGGCGGCGGCTGGGCAAGAAGCTGCGCGCCTGAAGCGCGGGCGCGGATGCACTATGCTCACAGCCTTGCATGACGATCTACCGGAAAGAGGAGCTTCCATGTCCGACGTAACCATCTATCACAACCCCAAGTGCGGCACCTCGCGCAACACCCTGGCCATGATCCGCAACGCCGGCATCGAACCGGAAGTCGTGCTGTATCTGGAAACGCCGCCCTCGCGCGCCACCCTGAAGGCGCTGTTCAAGAAGGCCGGCGTCAGCGTGCGCGAGGCCCTGCGTGAAAAGGGCACGCCCTATCAGGAACTGGGCCTGGACGACGCGTCGCTCTCGGACGATGCGCTGCTGGACGCGATCGAGCAGCACCCCATCCTGCTGAACCGTCCCTTTGTCACGACGCCGCTGGGCGCGCGCCTGTGCCGCCCGTCGGAACTGGTGCTGGACATCCTGCCGGCCCCGCAGCAAGGCGCCTTCGCCAAGGAAGACGGCGAAGCCGTAATCGACGCGCAGGGCAAACGCATCCAGAAGTAAAAGGACGCGGTCCGCGGCCTTTTGTAAGCGGACTGACGGCTGGGATCATTACCATCGCGGCAATCGTTTCATTACGCCGCGATGACAATTCATGAATTCCCTTGAAAGCCTCAACCAGTCCCTTTTTCTTTCGATCAACGCCGACCCGGCCACCCCGATCTGGCAGATCCACGCCGCCATGCTGGTGGCGAACCGGCTGATCCTGCTGGTGCCGGCCGTACTAGCCGCCCTGTGGCTGTGGGGCGGCCGGCCGCAGCGCGATGTGGCGCTGAAGGCGTTGGCCAGCATCGCCTTGGCGCTGTTCGCAAGCTACCTGTGCGGCGCACTGTGGCCGCACGCGCGCCCCTTCGTCCTCGGCCTGGGACATGCGTTCTTCCCGCACAAGGCGACGTCCTCGTTTCCCAGCAATCACACCATCATCATCGCCACGCTGGCGTTCGCGCTGATCTACGACCGGCGCTGGGCCGGATGGGGCTGGCTGGCGCTGGCCGCGGCCGTCCTGGTCGGCGCCTCGCGCGTCTACCTGGGCGTGCACTTCCCGCTGGACATCCTGGGCGGACTCCTGCTGGCGCCGCTGGCCGCCGGGCTGACCGCCATGGCATGGCGCCGCTGCGGCGAGCCCCTGACAGGCGCGGCGCAGGGCCTGTACCGCAAGGCGCTGGCCCTGCCGATCGCGCGCGGCTGGATCCGCGCCTGAAGGCGCGCCGCGCTCAGTTGATCGCGACCTTGGCGTCCTTGACCAGCTTGGCGTAGTTCTCGGTATCCGCGCCGATGCGCGCCTTCATCTCGGCAGGCGTATCACCGATAGGCACCGCGCCTATTTCCGCCATCCGCCGCGAGAAGTCGGGCGAACGGATGATCTTGACCATCTCGGCATTCAGGCGCCCGACCACGTCCGCCGGCGTGGCCGCCGGCGCCAGCACGCCGAACCAGGTCCCCATGTTGAAGGGTTTGAGGCCGGCTTCCTCCATGGTCGGCACATCGGGCAGCGCGGCCGAACGCTGATTGGTGGTGACGGCCAGCGCGCGCAGCTTGCCGCTCTGAATGTGCGCCAGCACCGGCGTCACGGTGTCGAAGGACATGTCGATCTGGCCGCCCAGCAGGTCGGTCGTCAGCGGGCCGCTACCCTTGTAAGGCACATGCAGCAACTGCACATGCCCTTCCTTTTCGAACTGCGCGCCGATCAGGTGTTGTCCCGTGCCCATGCCGTTCGAGCCATAGGTCAGCTTGCCCGGCTGGCCTTGCGCCAGTTTCAGCAGCGACTTCACGTCCTGCGCCGGCAGCTTGGGATTGACCACCAGCACGTTGGGCACCAGCGCCACGGTAGTCACCGGCGCGAAATCCTTCTGGAAGTCGTAATGCAGGCTCTTGTAGACGCTGGTGGCGATGGTGTGGTGCACGGCGCCCATCAGCAGCGTATAGCCGTCGGGCGCAGCCTTGGCCACGTAATCCGCGCCCAGGGTCGAACCCGCGCCCGGCTTGTTCTCCACCACCACGGGCTGGCCCAGGCTCTTGGCGAGCTCCTGGCCCAGCGCGCGCGCCAGCACGTCGGTGGTGCCGCCGGCCGGAAACGGCACCACCAGGTTCACCGGCCGGGCCGGATAGCCCTGCGCCTGCGCGCCGCCGGCGATGGTCAGGCCCGCCAGGCAGGCCAGCGCCAGGACGCGCGCGGGTATCGTTCTCTTGTGCATGCTTGTCTCCTCGGTACGAATGGAATTCGCTTGTTGTCGTGGATCCCGCGGCGGGCCTGGGGTCTCGCGCCCCGGTCCCGCTTCAGGTCTGCTGCGGGTCTGCTACGCCTATGCGGCCTTGGCCCTGCCCGCAGCCGCCAGCTTCGCGCACACGGCTGCCGTGACCTGCTCCGTGGTGGCGGTTCCGCCCAGGTCGCCCGTATGCAGAGAGGGATCGGCGGTCACGCTTTCGATCGCCTGCATCAGCCGCGCCGCGGCCTGCGTCTCGCCCAGGTGCTCCAGCAGCATGACCACGGACCAGAAGGTGCCGACCGGGTTCGCCAGGCCCTTGCCCATGATGTCGAAGGCCGACCCGTGGATGGGTTCAAACATGGAGGGATAGCGGCGTTCCGGATCGATGTTGCCGGTGGGCGCGATGCCCAGGCTGCCGGCCAGCGCCGCCGCCAGGTCGCTCAGGATGTCGGCGTGCAGATTGGTGGCGACGATGGTGTCCAGCGATGCCGGGCGGTTCACCATGCGGGCGGTGGCCGCGTCGACCAGTTCCTTGTCCCAGGCCACGTCCGGAAACTCGCGGCTCACCTCCAGGGCGATCTCATCCCACATGACCATGGCGTGGCGCTGCGCGTTGGACTTGGTGACCACCGTCAGCAGCTTGCGCGGACGGGATTGCGCCAGCTTGAAGGCGAAGCGCAGGATGCGTTCGACGCCCGCGCGGGTCATGATGGACACGTCGGTCGCGGCTTCCAGCGGATGGCCCTGGTGCACCCGGCCGCCCACGCCGGAGTATTCGCCCTCGGAGTTCTCGCGCACGATGACCCAGTCCAGCTGGCCCGGCGCGCAGCGCTTGAGCGGCGCGTCGATGCCGGGCAGGATGCGCGTCGGGCGCACATTGGCGTACTGGTCGAAGCCCTGGCAGATCTTCAGCCGCAAGCCCCACAGAGTGATGTGGTCGGGAATGTGCGGATCGCCGGCCGAACCGAACAGGATGGCGTCCTTGCCGCGTAGCGCGTCCAGGCCGTCGGCCGGCATCATCACGCCGTGCTTGCGGTAATAGTCGCCGCCCCAGTCGAAATCCTCGAACTCGAAGCTCAGGCCGCCGTCCCGGGCCAGTTCCTGCATGATGCGCCGTCCGGCCGGAATCACTTCCTTGCCGATGCCGTCGCCGGGGATGGTTGCGATGCGATAGGTCTTCATATGCCGACTGGGCTCCTTGCTGGTGGAATGCTGTCGGCACTGTACTGACGCCCGCGAGCGGCGGGCGCAATGGAATTCAAAACATCTTTTACCTGGAGTTGAAGGTGGCGCACGGGCGGGAAAAGCGAACGCGCAAAAAAACAGCGCCCGCATGTGGCGCTGTTCCAGGTAGCGGCCATGACCGGCCGCAGGCATGCAGCAATCAGCAGCGGCCGATGTTCAGGTCGGAGATCAGGTTGTTGAAATTCTGGCGCAGACTGTTGGCGTCGTCCTCGATGGTGGGACGCATCATCTTGAACGCACCGGTGCGCGCCGCGTCTTCCTTGTAGCGGCCATTGTTGGTGTGCTCCAGGATCTTGCGGCCGGAGGCCAGGAAGCCGTTGACGTTCATCATCATGCCGGTGCAGCCCTTGGCATCGGCCTCGCGCGTCTTCTTGTCGAAGCCCAGCGCCATTTCGTTCATCTTGTCCAGCTCCTGCTTGAAGGCCTCCTGGTCGGCGCCCAGGCCCTTGCCCTCGAACACGCCCGACGCCTTGTCCATCGTAGCCTTGCCGTAATAGACCATGCCGGCGCGGTAATAGGCGACCGTGTCCTTCTTGGCCTTTTCAAAGGCTTGCTTGGTGTTGGCCGTGTCCTTGATGGAGATGCCGCGGTAGAAGCCGTTTTCCGCCTTCACGACTTCGGTCAGCGCCGCGACGTAGGCCGGGCTCTTCTCGCGCGCCAGCGCGCCATTGTCGGACAGGAAGGTCTTGGCTGCAGCATAGTTCTGCAGTTCATGGCTCAGCGGCGCCAGCTTGCCCAGCGCATCCGAGAACGCCTTGGCGGGCGCGTCGATCTCGGCGATAGGCGTCGACATCGCCAGCGCGCGATCGAGCTTCTCCTTGGTGCGCTGGATGGTCGAGTCGTTGCTGATGACGAAATCCTTGAGCGGCTTGCCTTCCTTCAGCGCCGGGACGGCGTAGGCCTCGTAGCGTTCCAGCGCCTGCTCGAAGGTCGTGGAAATGCTGTTGGCGGTGTCGACGTACTGGTTGTACTTGATGATCTCGGACTGAGCGGTAGTCGGCTCGGACGCTTTCGCTTCCTTCTTGGCGCTGTCGTCGCCGCACGCGGCGAGCGCCAGCGTGACGGCCAGAACTGCGAACATGCGCAAGGGGCGCGGCATAAACATCTTTGATTCCTGTTGCGGGTTGCTCTGAAGGGGACGCATGATATGTCCTCCAGATGCTTAACACGCTACAAATCTATTCAACCCTGTCACAAGAATTTTCAAGCCATCTCTGCTCGTGATCCAGCAACCAGCGCTTGCGGTGCAAACCGCCGCCGTAACCGGTCAGGGCAGCGTCCGCGCCCACGATGCGGTGGCAAGGCACGACGATGCCGATGGGATTCGCCCCGTTGGCCGCGCCCACCGCGCGCACGGCGGCGGGACGCGCGATGCGGTGCGCCAGCGCGCCGTAGCTGATCGACTGGCCGCCCGATACTTCCCGCAATGCCCGCCACACCGCGCGCTGGAAATCGGTGCCGCCGGTGGCCACGTCCAGCGCGTCGATGGCGCGCACGTCGCCGTCGAAGTAGTCCAGCAGCGCGCGCCGCGCGGGCGACGCCTGGACCGCATCGCGCAATTCGACCTGCTGCTTGCGGTACTGCCTGCGCAACAGCAGGTGCATGCGCGCTTCGTAGTCTTCCCAATCGACCGCCCGCAGGCGCTGCTGCTCGTCGCTCAGGACCAGCATCAGGCCGATGGGCGTGGGAACGCGCTCAAGAAAGAAAGCCTGGGTTTGGACGGGCATGGCGGACTCCAGCGTAGGTGATCGACCGAAGCACTATAGGCGTTGACGCGGGCTCTGCGCTGGCGGTTTTCGGACAGGAATTCCGCATCCACAACACTGTCCGAAAACCGCTAGATCCAACGCTCGCCGCGGCGTTAGCATGATCTCATGGACCTGAACCACGACGCCTGCTACAGCGCCATCCAAGTGCGCGACTCCCGTTACGACGGCCGCTTCTTCACCGCCGTGAAGACCACGCGCATCTATTGCCGTCCGGTCTGTCCGGCACGCACCCCATTGTCGAAGAACGTCACGTTCTATGCCACGGCGGCAGCGGCGCAAGAGGCCGGCTACCACCCCTGCCTGCGCTGCCGGCCCGAGACCGCGCCGGAGGTCGGGCCGGGGCATGAGCTGCCCGATGGCGTGGCCCGCGCGCTGCAGCTGATCGAACTGGGCGCGCTGGACGAGGACGGCGTGGACGTGCTGGCGCAGCGCCTGGGCGTGGGCGAACGCCAGTTGCGGCGCCAGTTCCGCCAGCACCTGGGCGCCTCGCCCGTGGCCGTGGCACAAACGCGGCGCGTGCTGTTGGCCAAGCAGCTGATCCACGAGACCCGGCTGCCGATGGCCGAGATCGCCTTCGCATCGGGCTTTGGCAGCATCCGCCGCTTCAACGAGATCTTCCACGACCTGTTCGCGCGCGCCCCAGGCGACCTGCGGCGCTCCGGCAAGCCGGAAGTGTCGGCGGCGCAAGAAGGCGAGATCAAGCTGCTGCTGCGCTACCGCCCGCCCTATGACTGGGACGCCATGCTGGCCTTCCTGCGGCTGCGCGCGATTCCCGGCATCGAGCAGGTCACGGACGACAGCTACGCGCGCACCGTCCTGCTGGACGGCTGCCAAGGCACGGTGACGGTGCGCCCGGACCGCGGCGATGCGCTCGAGGCCACGGTGCGCTTTCCCCGGCTGCAGGCGCTGCCGGCCATCATCGCGCGCCTGCGCCGCGTCTTCGACCTGGCCAGCGATCCGGTCGCCATCGCCGCGCAGTTCGCCAGCGATCCCGTGATGACCGAGCTGATCCGCGCGCGGCCTGGCCTGCGCGTGCCCGGCGCCTGGGACGGCTTCGAGCTGGCCATGCGCGCCGTGCTGGGCCAGCAGATCACCGTGGCCGCGGCCATACGCCTGGCCGGCAAGCTGGTGGCCGCGCACGGCGCGGCCATGGCGCGTCCAGAAGGCGCGCTGACGCATGTATTCCCCTTGCCTGAAGCCGTGGCGGCGGCCGAGCTGGCCTCGCTGGGCATGCCGCGCAGCCGCGCCGCAACCTTGTCGGCGGTCGCCGCGGCGGCGGTGGCGGACAGGCATCTGTTCGATGCCGCCGGCGGCCTGGAGGATGCGGTCCGCCGGCTGCGCACAATACGGGGCGTGGGCGAATGGACGGCGCAATACATCGCGCTGCGCCAGTTGCGCGAGCCGGACGCGTTTCCGTCCGCCGACATCGGCCTGATCCGGGCCTTGGAAAGGCTGGAAGCGCGGACCTATACGCCCGCGCAATTGCTGGCCCGCGCCGAAACCTGGCGGCCCTGGCGCGCCTACGCGGCGCAGCACCTGTGGACGGCCTGAGCGAACGCCGGGCTTACCACCGGTCTTCCGCGCCCTTCCTGAAATACGCCATCAGGAAGTCCACGAACACGCGCACCTTGGCCGACAGATGGTGCCGTTCCGGAAAGACCGCGTAGATGTCGGCTTGCGGCAAGGCGTAGTCCTCCAGCACCTGCACCAGCCTGCCGCTGCGCAGATAGCGCGCCAGGTCCCATTCGGCGCGCTGCAGGATGCCCAGGCCGGCCAGGCCCCAGGTCAGCGTCACTTCGCCGTCATTGCTGCTGAGGTTGCCGCGCACCTTCACGGTTTCGCTGCGGCGTCCCTTGGTGAAGCGCCACAGGCCGTACGCGGCTTCATTCTGCCGCAGCACGATGCACTGGTGCCGCGCCAGGTCGTGCGGTGTGGCGGGAATGCCGTGGCTCTTCAGATAGCCCGGCGACGCGCAGACCAGGCGCCGGTTGGGCGCGATCTTGCGGGCGATGAGGCGGGTGTCGGGCAGGTCGCCGAAGCGCACGGCCACGTCGACGGCGTCCTGCACGAAGTCGGCCGGGCTGTCGGTCAGCTGTAATTGCAGCGACACCTCGGGATATTTCTGGGCGAATTCCGCAATCGCGGGCGCGATGTAGCTGCGGCCGAAACCCAGCGGCGCGTTGACCTTGAGCAGGCCGCGCGGGCTGTCCTGGCGGCTGGCGATCAGCTGGTCCAGGTCCTCGATCTCGCCCAGGATGCGGCGGGCGTTTTCCAGGTAGACCTCGCCTTCCGCGGTCAGGCTCAGGCGCCGCGTGCTGCGGTTGACCAGCCGCACGCCCAGCCGCGCCTCGATCTGGGCCAGCCGCTTGCTGACCGCGGCCGGCGTGACGCCCAGCTCGCGGGCGGCGGCGGACATGCCGCCGGCGCGCACCAGTTCGACGACCAGCTGCAACTCGTTGGAATGTCCCATGGCCCCTCCAGGTCCGCAGGGTGCGCGGCACCCTGGCGCGGGGCGGATCAGTCGCGGAAGTTTTCGAACTGCAGCGGCAGGTCGACGTCGGTCTTCTTCAGCAGCGCGATGGCGGTCTGCAGGTCGTCGCGCTTCTTGCCGCTGATGCGCAGCTTGTCGCCGTTGATCTGCGATTCCACCTTGAGCTTGGCGTTCTTGATGGCGGCGATGAGCTTCTTGGCCACCGGCTGCTCGATGCCCTGCTTGATGGTGACCTTCTGGCGGGCGCCGCCCAGGTTTTCGAGGGGATCGGCTACGTCCAGGCAGCGCACGTCGATGCCGCGGGCCGACAGGCGGCCGCGCAGGATGTCCAGCATCTGCTTGAGCTGGAAGGCGCTGGAAGCGACCTGCGTTACGACAAACTCGTCGAGCTCGAACTTGGCGTCGCTGCCCTTGAAATCGAAGCGGGTGGCCAGTTCGCGGTTGGCCTGGTCGACGGCGTTGGAGAGTTCGTGTTTGTCGACTTCGGAGACGACGTCAAAAGTAGGCATGACACGGGGTCCTGTTGGGTAAATGTTGAAAAAGGCGAATACCGGGGTATCGCCTATTTTACCGGCCCCGCGGCCCGAGTCACGCCGTCAGCACCAGCAGGCGGCCGGCTTGCAGGGGATGCGCAATCACCTGCGCGTCGATGCCGTAGGCCAGATACAGATTGGCCGGCGTCAGGACCTCTGCCGGCGTCCCCTGCGCGATGCCGCGTCCGCCGCAGAGCAGCAGCAGGCGGTCGCACCAGCGCGCGGCCAGATTCATATCGTGCAGGATCACCAGTACGCCCGTATTGCCGGCATGGGCCAGCTCCCAGGAGCGCCGCAGCAGGTCGCCCTGATGTTTGGGGTCCAGGCTGGCGGTGGGTTCGTCCAGCAACAGGTAGCGCGGCTCGTCGCGTTCGCGCGCGGCATGGCATTGAACCAGTACGCGGGCGAACTGGACGCGCTGCTGTTCGCCGCCGGACAGCTCGGGATAGCGCCGCCCGGCAAGATGCACCGCGTCGGCCTCTGCCAGCGTTTGCGTCACCAGCGCGTCCACCACGGATGGCGCCAACTCCGGGAACGGATAGGCGCCCATGGCGACCACCTCGCGCACGCTCAGGTCGAAGCTCAGCCCCGGCTTTTGCGGCAGCACGGCGCGGCGGCGCGCCTGTTGCCGGTGCGGCATGGCGGCAAGCGGGGTCTCGCCCAAACTCAGCTGGCCCGCATCGGCAGCCAATTCCGCTGACAACGCGCCCAGCAGGGTGGATTTGCCAGCGCCGTTGGCCCCCAGCAAGCCCACCACTTCTCCGGGGCGGATATCCAGCGATACATCGGTGAGAATGCGCGCTGCGCCGCGGTTCACGGTCACGTTTTGCGCGGAAAGCGTCATCCTATCCTCCGTCCGCGCGCCAGCAGCCACAAGAAGAACGGCCCGCCCACCAGGCCCGTCACCAGGCCGATGGGCAGTTCGGCCGGCACCACCACGGTACGCGCCAGCCAATCCGCGAGGATCAGCGCCAGACCGCCGGCCAGGACGGTCGCGGGCAGCAGCCAGCGGTGATTGGCGCCCAGCGTCATGCGCACCAGGTGCGGCACCACCAGGCCGACGAAGACGATGGTGCCCGTGGCGGCGACCAGCGGTCCCACGATGAGCGCACTGGCCAGCACCAGCCTGGCCCGCACGCGCTTGAGCGTGTAGCCCAGGTGCTGGGCTTCGCGTTCGCCCAGCAGCAGCGCGTTCATGACGCGCCACTGACTCATCAGCCACAGGCTCACCAGCAGCACCCACGGCCCCAGGAACGACAACACCTTCCAGTTCGCGCCGCCCAGGCTGCCCATGTTCCAGAACGTCAGGTCGCGCAGCTGCGCATCGGTGGCGACGAAGGTGAACAGGCCGATCAAGCTGAACGCCATGGCCGTGATGGCCACGCCCGCCAGCAACAGCCCCGCCACACCCGGCACGCGCCGGCCCACCGCGTAGGCGCAGAGCGTGGCCAGCAGGCTGCCGGCGAAGGCGGCAGGCGCGGTGACCCAGAAACCGCCGGACGTCAGCACGATGGCGGCCACCGCCCCCAGCGCGCCGCCCGCCGATATGCCGATCAGGCCGGGCTCGGCCAGCGGATTGCGGAACAGCGCCTGCATGGCCGCGCCGGCCACCGCCAGGCCGGCGCCCGCCACCAGCGCGAACAGCACGCGCGGCAAGCGGATGTCGATCAGCACATTGCGCCACAAGGCAGTCTCGGGCGTGGGCGCGCCCCACAACAAGGACGGCAGTTCGCGCAGGGGGATCGCCACCGCGCCGTTGGCGGTGGCGGCCACCACCGCCAGCATCAGGGCCGCTGCCAGCAGGCCCAACGCCAGCGGCGCGCTAACGCGCCATGACATGCGCAACCTCCTGCTTGAGCTGGGTCAGCGCCAGCGGCAGGCGCGGTCCCATGCCCAGGATGAGCAGGTCGTCCATCACCACGATGCGCCGCTTCGCGGCCGCCTGGGTGGACGCGATGCCGGGCATGCGCAGGAAGGCGTCCATGCCGCCGCCGGCGTCCAGCGATGCCTGCGTCACGATGATCAGGTCAGGCGCCAGCGCGCCCATGGCCTCGGCGGACAAGGGCTTATAGCCATGCTGATCTTGCAGCACGTTCACCAGCCCCGCCAGGTGCATGACTTCGTTGGCGGCGGTGTCGCGGCCGGCGCCTTGCGGCGAGCCCGTGCGGTTGATCAGCAGCAGCGCCCGCGCGCGCGTCGCGGGCACAGCCTCGGCGCGCGCGAGCTCGCGCGTGACGTCTTCCACCATGCGTTCGCCCGCCGGCGCCACGCCCAGCGCGTCCGCAATGCCGCGGATGCGCGACTTGAGCGAATCCACCGACGGCGCGTCCGACACGGTGACGACGCGCACGCCGACGTCCGCCAGCCGCTTGAGCGAGTCCGGCGGGCCGGCCTGCTCAGAGGCCAGCACCAGATCCGGCTTTAGCGACAAGACGCCTTCCACGGGTACCGAACGGTAGTAGCCGACGCGCGGCAGCTTGGTCGCGGCCTCGGGATAGAGGCTGGAGAGATCGTCTCCCACCAGCTTGCCGCCCTGCCCCAGCTGATACACGATTTCGGTCACGGTGCCGCCCAGGGTCACTACCCGGGCGGGCGGCGCCGCGTACGCGCCGAGCGCGATTGCCCAGCCCGCCGCCATTGCCAACCATTTTTTCATCGCTACGTCCTTATGGGCTCAGGCGGCCAGCGGCACGCTGCACAGGCTGATCATCAGTTCGCGCCATTGCGTCAGTTCCGGCTTGCCGGGCTTGCGCTCGCCGAAGAACTGCGCGATCAGGTCGCCCGTCGAGGCATACAGCTCCAGCGAGGTGACCCAACCGTCCGAGGTCGGCTTGTTCACCACCCAGGCCGAGGCAATGGCGGTGGTATCCAGGTGCAGGTTGAACTTCGGGTCCAGCACGTTGTACCAGGGGCCGGTGCGGCGCAATTGCTGCACCGGGCCGGTATGGATCTGGATCATGCCGCGGTTGCCCACGAAGCACATGATGGACAGGCCGGACTGCGCCGCGGATTCGAGCATGCGTTCGACGGCGTCGGCCGGCACCTGCTGCGCCAGATCCTCGCCCGCGCCCGCCAGGGCGGCCAGGCGCGACACCTTGAACTTGCGCAGCAGGGGAAAGAACTCGTGCGTGTCCTGCATGCCCAGCCAGGCTTCGCGCCACTGCGCGCTGTTCTCGACCCGGTCGGCGTCGGCGGCGGGCGCATAGGGCTGGGTCTCGGGCCATTGCGCCTCGCCCGCGAACTTGGCGACCAGGGCATCGTAGGCGGCGGCGTCGGTAGCGTCGGTGCGGTAGACCTTGTGCACCGCCACGCCCGCGCCATCGAAGAACTGCAGGCTGTGGCGGCCGTCCTGTTCGACTGCCCAGGCCGACTTCCAGGTCGTGAAGAAAACACGCAGGTCGATGTCCGGTCCGAGCACCAGGCCTACCGGACCTTCGGCCTGGATATCCTCATACACGCCATGGCGCTCGTGCACACACCAGTCGTTGCGGGTAAGCGCCATGACCGGGCCCAGCGTGCCCAGTTCGCGGAAGATTTCCTGAGGCGTGCCGTGCAGGGCCGTGGCCTTCAGGCCGCCGCATTGCGCCGCCACCCATTCGGCTTCGGACACTCCCAGCGCCTGCGCCAGATTGCGGGCGCGCAGCTTGGGTTGCGAGGCGGCCAGGGCCTCGTTGCGGGCGCGCAGTTCCTGGGCGCGGGACGTGAAATCGGTGTTGCTCATCGTGGGCCCTCCGGCCGTTGCTAAGGTTTGCGTAAACCGCCGCCGCCCCGGTATGGTCCGGACCGGCGGCGGGTCTGGATCAATACTGGTATGTCAGTGAGACGCGCAGGCTGCGTCCCGGTTCCGTGTACCAATCGACCGGCCGCGGAATGGCGATGGCGCCGGCGGTCGGCACGTTGATGGCCTCCCAATACTTCTTGTCGAACAGGTTGAAAACGCCCGCCTGCACCTGCAGGCCCTTCACCGCGGCCGGACGCCAATAGCCCATCAGGTCCACCACGCCGTAGCCGGGCGCCTGGAAATCGGGATTGCGGGCCGTGGCCGTGGCCTCGGGGTACTCGACCTTGTCGCGCTTCAGGGCCGTGGTCAGCATGGCGTCCACGCCCCACGCATCGCGGCTATAGCCCAGGCCCAGCACCGCCTTCAGCGGCGCCACCGAGTTCAGGTACTGCCCCGTGCTTTCGTCCTTGCCCACGGCCCACGCCAGCGAACCCCAGGTGCGCCAGCCGGGCGAAAACTTCCAGTGCGCGCTGGCTTCGGCGCCGTAGATGCGCACCTTGGCGCGGTTGACGTTGCCGGTCACGCCCAAGGGGTACTGTCCGGCCCAGCCCGGCTGCCACTGCGGCGAGGACGCGTTCAGCGGCACGTCGCCGTCGATGAAGTTCTGGTAGCGGTTGTCGAACAACGATACCGCGCCGCCCAGGGAATCGGAACCGATCTTGGCGCCCAGCTCCCAGCCCTTGCTGGTTTCAGGCTTCAGATAGGGATTGCCCACGCGCAGGTAGGTGCCGGGGCCGCCATAGTTGGTGTAGAGCTGCGTCGGGCTGGGCGCCTTGAAGCCGTATGCGTATTGGGCATAGAGGCTGAGTTCGTCCGCGGCCTTCCAGGTGGCCAGCAGCTTGGGCGAAAAACGGCTGCCGCTGTTGGACGGCGGCAGCGCGCCCGCGTTCGGGTTGCTTTCGTAGCTGGCCGTGGACTGCGGCTTCTGTTCGTAGTGGTCGTAGCGCAGCGCCGGCATGATGGTGTAGCGGCCGTCGGCGAAGCTGAATTCGTCCTGCACCCACAGAGCCCACTGGTTGCCCTTGGACTGCGGCACGTCGGCCTGGTTGGTGTGCAGCATGTCGCACAGGCGCGGACCCATCGGCGCCCGCGTGCCTGCCGGGATCGCCGGGCAATTGTCGTAGCCGCCGGAGTACTGCTCGGTCTTGTTGCCGTACCATTCCCCGCCCACGGTCCACAACTGCGACACCGACGCGCCTGCCAGACGCTTGGTGATCTCGGCATTGGCGCCGAACATGGTCTGACGGATGGAGTTGCTGCGGCCATATGGCCCGCTGGGATAGCCGTAACGGAACGGATCGCCCGGTATGGCGTAGGCCCGGGAATCGACGCTGCGCACGCCGCTCAGCGAGCTGTCCAGCTGCAGGCGCTGCCAATAAACGACCGCGCTGGCCGTGTCGATCAGGCTGTCCGCGCCGGGCGCCTTGTACGAGTAATCGAAGGACACGCGCTGGCGCTCGGTTTCCTTGCGGGTGCTGTTTTCGCCGTACAGATAGCTGGTGCCCGCGCCCTGCTCGAACATGCTGTCGATGTCGGCGTTGCGCTTGAAGTATTCGCCGGTCAGGCCGAAGCGGTGGCCGCCTTCGACGCGCTGCTGCAGCTTCAGAAGGAAGCTGCGCTGGTCGTAGTCTTCCGGGCTGGGTTCGCTGCGCTTGGGTCCATAGCCGCCGACGTCGCCGCGATTGTCCAGGGCATGGCCGTTGCGTACGCCCGCCTGCACCAGCCAGAACGTGTTGCTGTGGATCTGGCCCGCCAGCGCGGCGTTGGCGCCCCAGCTGCTGTCGGCCGTGTCGTAGTCGGTCTTGGCCAGCGCGCCGAAGGTCTTGCCGTCGGTCAGCAGGTCAGACGGTTGCAGCGTGTGCAGGTCGGCAGTGCCGGAAATCGCGCCAGAGCCGCCGCCGCTGGCGTCGGCGCCGCGCACGATGTCCAATCGCGACAGGCTGTTGAAATCCACCGCTTCCAGGCCGCCCTTCAGGCCGCGCGCGCCGTCGTCCAGCCATGGCAGGCGGATACCGTCCACGCGCGTCAGCACACGATCCTGGTCCAGGCCGCGGATATTGATGCTGTTGGTCGTACGGTTGAAGCTCACGCCGGGCTCGGCGCGCTTGCCGAAATCGCTCCAGTTCTTGACCTGCAGTTCGTCCAGGCGCTTGCGGTCGGTGCTGGTTTCCCAGGCCGGTGCGGCCGGCGCGCCCTCGCCTTCCACCTGGACCGGCGCCAACTGCGTCACGTCCGCGGACAATGCCTGCAACACGTAAACGCGGGCGCTGCGCTCCTGCACGCCCAGGCCGCTGCCCGCCAGCAAGCGCGCAAAGCCTTCATTCACGGAATAGACCCCGTCGAGCCCCGCCGTGCGGCGCTGGCCCACCAGCGCCGCGTCGAACAGCACCGTCACGCCCGCGCTGTCGGCAAAGCGCGGCAGCGCCTCGGCCAGCGCACCCGCCGGAATGCGATAGCCGCGCGCCTGCGTCTGCTGCGCGGACTGCGCCCACGCGGCGCTTGCGGGCAGCAAGGTGGCGGACACGGCAGCCAGCGCCAGGGCGGCATGCACGGCGGCGGCCAGGCGGGTCATGCGGCATTGCAGGCCTCGGGCGGGTCGGGAGCCGCTTGCGCGGCCGGCGGGAAGATAAGCCATGGTCGTCCTTTCGATCCAAAAGGTGTCGGCATTCGTTTGCCTCTACAGACCATGACCCTCGTGAAATCGGAATCGGACAGCTGGCCCTCCCCTTTTTTGTAACGGCGCGGATTCAGGCCTCGGCAGCCGCGCGCAAGGTGATCGTCACCCAGTACGGCGTGCGATAGCGCACCCGCACAGGCAGGGTCGCGGGCAAGGCCGCCAGGACCGCATCGGTATCGCGCACCTGGAACGCGCCCGAGATGCGCAGATGCGCGGCCCCGGGATCGCAGCGCAGAATGCCGGAACGGTAGCGGCCCAGTTCGGCCGCGAAAGCGTCCAGCCGCATGCGGTTGGCGTACAGCACGCCACGTTGCCAGTCGCTGGCATGCGGATCCGCAGGGGATGGCGGCGACGCGCCCTCGTCCGTCAGGCTGCTCTGCTGGCCGGCCTCCAGGCTGACCAGGCTGCGCGGATGCGCGGCGCTGCCGACGCGGATCCGCCCTTCCTGCACGCTGACGCGGCACACGCCGCCTTCTTGGCGCACGCAGAATCGCGAGGACTGCGCCTCGATGTCTCCCTGGCTCGTGCGCACCACGAAGGGCCGCGGCGCAGGCGCCGTGTCGGCCACGGCATGCACCGCGATCTCGCCGGCGCGCAGCCGCAGCAGGCGCGCCGTGGAGCTGTACATCACGTCGACGGCGCTGGCCGTGTTCAGCAGCAGCGTGGAGCCATCCGCCAGCGCCACTTCGCGCCGTTCGCCCGGCGCGCTGCGGTAGTCCGCGGTCCAGTCCAGCGGATCGGCGCGCCAGGCTGCCCAACCGACGGGCCCGGCCGCCACCAGCGCAATCAGCGTCTTGAGCGCGGCACGACGGCTTCCGAGTCCGGGGCGGTTCAAGGTGGCCATGCCCAGCGCCGCCGGGATCAGGCCGAAGCGCTCATTCACGCGCTGCGCGCGCTGCCAGGCGTGCTCGTGCTCGGCCTTGCTGGCGCGCCACAGTTCACAGGCCCGCTGGTCGGCGTCGGTGGCGCGGCCCGAACTCAGCCGCAGCAGCCAGCGCGCGGCCTCGCGCGCCACGCTGCGTTCGACGGCGGGCAGCTCGGGCGCCGCCTCGGCCTGCGGGTTCAGATCGACGCCATGATGCATTGTTCGAATCCCTTGGCGATGTAGCGATGCACGGTGCGCAGCGACACGTTCAGGCGGGCGGCGATTTCGCCATGGCTCAGTCCTTCCAGCTGCGCCATCAGGAAGGCCTGGCGGGCCGGCAGCGACAGGCCGGCCAGCATCTCGTCGATCTCCTGCAGCGTTTCCAGGATGATCAGGCGCTGCTCGGCCGAGGGCGCCAGCGCCTCCGGCGTTAAGGCCAGGGCTTCCAGATAGGCCTGCTCCACCGAGCGTCGCCGGTGGTGGTTCAGCAGCAGGCGCTTGGCGATGGTGGTGAGATAGGCGCGCGGCTCGCGCAAGGCGTCCAGTTCGTGGCGGTGGCGCAGCACCCGCACGAAGGTGTCCTGCGCCAGGTCGGCGGCGTCGAAGCTGTTGCCCAGCTTGGCGCGCAGCCAGCCATGCAGCCATCCATGATGAGCGCGGTACAGCAGATGGACGTTGTCGCCGGCGGCGACCGCGGGATTCGGCACGGGTGGCTCCCTGAACTTTCAATCACAAATAGAAATCAATCTCATTCTAAATGCAAAACCATGATTCCGGTCAAGCCCGCGCGCCGCGCTTGACGGCGATATGATGGGGACGGATTCCTCCCTACAGGCCTGCCCCATGCTCTATGCCGCGCTCAAATTCATCCACCTGATGGCCGTGATCCTCTGGGTCGGGGGCATGCTTTTCGCGCACTGTTTCCTGCGGCCGGCGGCCGCGCAGCTGGAACCGCCGGTCCGGCTGCGGCTGATGGCGGCGGTGCTGGGGCCGTTCCTGAATGCGGTGCTGGCGGCCATTCTTCTGATCCTGGCGACGGGCGCGATCATGATCGGCCAGGAAGCCAGCCAGGCGGCGCAGACGGGCGGCGCCTTCTTCATGCCGCGCAGCTGGACCCTCATGGCCTCGGGCGGCCTGGTCATGACGGCCATCTACGCCTACATCCGCTTCGTGCTCTACCCGCAGCTGCGGGCGGCGGTCGCCGCGTCCGACTGGCCCCAGGGCGGCCAGGCCATGGGCGGCATACGCCGCTGGGTGGGCATCAACCTGCTGCTGGGCATCGCCATCGTGGCCATCGTCTTTCTGGGGTAGCTGGATATCAGCCGGCGCCCGCGAGCTATCGGGCATGCGCAGGCTGGTATCGGAATTCTTTTGCTTGGTGCAATACGCATTACATCCGCGCTGGCCACACTGCGGATGACTCTCGCGGGCTCACACAAACAAAAGGAATCTCCATGATCAAGCGTGTCTTCCAGCTGGCCGCCCTCGGCCTGTTCGTTTCCGCCTCGGCCGCGCATGCCGCCGCTCCCATCGACAACAGCGCCCTGGACCAGACCGGGTTCCGCGAACACAAGGCGACCTACGGCGTGGTCTACCGCCTGCCCCAGGACGTCAACGCCATCCTGGACGCCAAGATCAACGGCACGCTGAAGGCCGACCTGCTCCAGCTGGGCCTGAAGACCGAGGCCGAAACGCCCAACATGCCGCACGTGACGGTGGTGCACATCCACAGCGCCGACCCTGAAACGCCCGCCCGCATGCTCAAGGCCCTGCCCAAGCCGCCGGCCCCGCTGCAGGTCACGCTGAAGAACTTCTATCCCACCGAAGCCGCCAAGGGCGCGGGCCATCCGTGGTGGCTGGACCTGGGCGTGGTCAAGAGCGGCCAGGGCTTCGAGGACATGATGCGCTACAACACCGTCGCGACCGCCGCGCTGGCGCCGCTGCGCGACGGCCCGCTGCCGCGCGTCACCGGTCCGGTCTACGCCAAGATGGGCGACGCCGGAAAAGACCTGGTCAAGACCATGGGCGTGAGCGGCGTGAACATCATGCAGGACGGCAAGGAAGTGCGCGCGCACAATCCGCACACCACGCTGGTCTACAGCATGGCGCTGTACGACACGCGCCTGCAGGACGCCATGAAGCAGGAGTCCGACAAGTTCAACGCCGTGCTGCCGGACGGCATCAACACCACCTTCAAGGACGTGTCCATCGTCGAGATCGGCTTCGCCGGCAACGTGGTGCGCGAGATCTACCGCGTCAGCCTGGAAGACGGCTCGGCCATCGACGTGGCGACGGGCAAGAAGGTCGGTTCCTAAGCCGCACCGGCTGCGGGAGCGTCCACGCGTTCCCGCAGCACCTCGCGGATCTGCCCGCGCAGCCAGGCCTGCAGCGGCGACGTATGCAGGCGCCGCGGCCACACCATCACCAGTTCGATCTTGCGCAGGCTGGCAGGCAGTTCCAGCGTCGCCAGGGGGAAATGCCGGGCGTGCACCCGCGCCACGCTGGCCGGCATGGTGGTGGCGTAATCAGTGTCCAGCAGCACATAGGGCGTGATGCCGAAGCCGGACAGGTAGGCCGAAAATTCCAGCCGGCTGGCATCCGGCTTGAGCGCGCGGTCGAAGTTGGTTTCGCGGCCATACATGTGCGCGAAGGCGAACCACTTGATGGACGGCAGATCCGCCAGCGCCAGCGCGCGCTTGCCTGCCCAGGGATGCCGCGCCGACACCACGCACACGCGCCGGTCCTTCAGCAGCGTATCGCGATGGAAACGCGCCGGCACCTTGCCGAACAGGCCGATGGCCATGTCCAACCGTTCCGCGTCCAGATCGTCCGGCACGAAGTCTCCGTGCACCGACTGGAAACGCAGCGTGATGCCCGGCGCGGCGCGGTGCAGCCGTTCGATCAGCGGCGCCGCCAGCAGGATCTCGCTGTGCGCGCCGGTGCCGATGTTGACCACGCCGCTGGCCTTGGCCGGATCGAAAGCCTCGGCCGGACGCAGCGCCGCTTCGATCTGCGCCAGCGCGTCATGCACCGCCGAATGCAGTTCCAGCGCCCGCTCCGTTGGAATGAATCGGCCCTTCACCACCACCAGCAAGGGATCTTCCAGCCGGCGGCGCAGGCGCGCCAGGTCACGGCTGATGGCGGGCTGCGTCTTATGCAGCAGGGCTGAACTGGCGGTGGCGCTGCGAGTGCGCATCAGGACGTCGAACGTCAGCAGCAGGTTCATGTCCAGCCGGCGCAGATAGGGCAAGGATTGGGCGTCGCTCATGCCGCCCATACTATGCCTGAAATGCATGCGTTGAAAATTCCATACCATTTTCGACATATATGGCTTGCGCAGCCAGCATTGGGCAAGGCCGCCGGCCTTGGCTACAGTCCGCGGCAGATCGGGGCCTTCCGCACCCGACCCGACTTTCCGGAGACTGCCGCAATGAACCCCTTGGGCCCGACCGCCGCGCGCTGGCGCGCTTCCCCCCGCCGCTGGATGGCGGCCGCGCTGGCCGGCGCAGCGCTGCTGGCGGGCGCAGCCCAACCGGCCGCCGCCGCCTTCCCCGAACGCCCCGTGACGCTGGTGGTGCCCTTCCCCGCCGGCGGCACGCCCGACATCCTGGCCCGCATCCTCAGCGACAGCCTGGCCAAGCGCCTGGGCCAGCCCCTGATCGTGGAAAACCGCGCCGGCGCCGGCGGCAACATCGGCGCGCAGGCGGTGGCGCGCGCCGCGCCCGACGGCTACACCTTGCTGATGTGCGCCTTCGGCTGCACGGTCGCGCCCTCGCTCTACCAGCCCGCGCCCTACGACATCGTCAAGGACTTCGCGCCCGTCGCCATGGTCGGCACGGTGCCCAGCGTGCTGGTCGTCAATCCCAAGGTGCCGGCGCAGACCGTGGCCGAGCTGCTGGCCTACGCCCGCGCCCATCCGGGCAAGCTGAACTCGGCCTCGTCGGGCGTGGGCGGCTCGGCCCACCTGGCCACCGAACTGCTGAAGCTGCGCACCGGCATCGACGTGGCGCACATCCCCTACAAGGGCGCCGGACAGGTCGCGGCCGATCTGCTGGGCGGCCAGGTCGACATGTATTTCGACAACCTGCCGGCATCGCTGGCGAACATCCGCGCGGGCAAGCTGCGGGCCCTGGCCGTGGCCAGCGCCAAGCGCGCGCCGGCCATTCCGGACGTGCCGACCTTCGCGGAGGCCGGCGTGGCCGATTTCCTGATCACGCCCTGGTTCGGCATCATGGCGCCCGCCGGCACGCCGGACGCCACGCTGGCCGCGCTGCACCAAGCCTTCAACGACGCCCTGCAGGCGCCCGAGGTCGCCGCCAAGATGCGCGAACTGGGCGTGGAAACCGCCGCCGGCCCGCGCCAGGCGCTGGGCGACTTCGTGCTGGCCGAGACCGCGCGCTGGAAGGACGTGATCCAGGCCAACCACATCCGGGCGGAATGATGGCGGACGAACCCGGCCGCGCCGCATCGGACGCGCTCGCGCCGATCCGTCTGCGCGACATGGGCGCCTTCCATGTCGGCGGGCGCGAGGTCAGCTTATCCGGTCTGCCGCGGCGCGAAGTCGTCATGGCCGAGGGCGGCCAGCCCGTCGCGCTGGACCCCAACGGCACCTACCGCGTCGAGCAGATGTACGCGCAGTACTTCCTGGCCGAGCCGGCCAGCGGCCGCCCGCCCCTGGCCTTCTGGCATGGCGGCGGCATGACCGGCGCGGCGTGGGAGACCACGCCCGACGGCCGCCAGGGCTGGCTCCATGCCTTCCTGCGGCGCGGCTGGGACGCCTATCTCTGCGATGCCGTGGAACGCGGCCGCTCGGGCTACGCGCCGGTCCCCGAGATCTGGCCGGAAGGCCCCATCGTGCAGGCGCAGGAAGACTGCTACACGCGTTTTCGCATCGGCCGCCCGGGCGCCCGCCCCGGCCCCGGCAGCGCCTATGGCAACACGCTGTTCCCGGTGGAAGCCTTCGGCGAGCTGGCCGCGCAGATGGTGCCGCGCTGGGTGCATACCGACGCCGCCGTCCTGCGCGGCTATCTGGCCTTGCTGGAGCGGGTCGGCCGCATGATCGTCATCTGCCATTCGCAGGCGGGCGTATTCGGCATCCGCGCGGCCGCCGCCCGGCCCGATCTGGTGCGCGCCGTGGTGGCGCTGGAGCCGGCCAGCATCCCGGAACTGGACGCCGGCTACCGCACGCCCACGCTGATCCTCATGGGCGACAACATGGACACGGACCCGCGCTGGCCGCGCATGCGCGAGCGGGTGCGCGATTTCGCGCGGCGGCACGCTTGCGTCACCCTGCTGCCGCTGCCCGAACTGGGCATCGCCGGCAATTCGCACATGCTGATGATGGACCGCAACAGCCTGGACCTGGCCGCCCGCGTGCACGACTGGCTGATGGCCCTGCCGCCCGCCTGACATCCCGCTGCGGACGGGCCCCGCCTGCTGCCATTTCGTGGCAGCATTATGGATCCGTCATCCCCGTCCGCCCCCATGTCCCGCACCGAACGCCTCCTGGGCCTGATGCAGACCTTGCGCTGCCATCGCCGCCCCGTCAGCGGCCGCCAACTGGCCGCCGACCTCGGCGTCAGCATCCGCACGCTGTACCGCGACATCGCCACCCTGCAATCGCAAGGCGCCGAGATCGAGGGCGAACCGGGCGTGGGCTACGTGCTGAGGCCGGGTTTCATGCTGCCGCCGCTGATGTTCAGCACCGAGGAGATCGAGGCGCTGGTGCTGGGCACCCGCTGGGTGGCGGACCGCGCCGACCCGCGCCTGGCGCAGGCCGCGAGCAACGCGCTGGCCAAGATCGGCGCCGTGCTGCCGGGCGAACTGCGCGACGGGCTGGACGCGATACCGCTGCTGGTCGGTCCCAGTTCGATGCAGGTGGTGGACCGCGTGGACCTGTCGCTGATCCGCCAGGCCATACGCTGCGAACAGAAGATCGACATCACCTACCGCGACGACAAGGGCGCCGATTCCACGCGGGTGATCTGGCCGTTCGCGCTGGGTTTTTTCGACAGCGTGCGCATCGTCATGGCCTGGTGCGAACTGCGCCAGGATTTCCGCCATTTCCGCACCGACCGCATCGCCACGCTGACGCCCGGTGAGCGTTATCCCAAGCGCCGCCATGCGCTGCTGAAGGAGTGGCGCGCGATCGATCGCACGCCGAAGAATTGCGGCTGAAAACGCGGCTGAAAGCTACTGCCAAAAACTGACAGTACCCCTGTCTAAGATGAGCGCGTCTACCACCCGGAGCGCATCATGTCAGACACCAATTTCGTGATTTTCTACGTTGAAAAGCCCGCCGCCAGCGCCGCGTTCTACAGCGCCCTGCTGCAGCGTCCACCCACGGAAAGCTCCCCCACCTTCGCGCTGTTCAGGCTGGATTCCGGCCTGATGCTGGGCCTGTGGTCGCGCTACACGGTGGAACCTGCCGCCGCCGGCCGCGGCGGCGCCACCGAACTCGCCTTCACCGTTGCTGACGCGCAGGCGCTGGACCGCCGCCACCTGGACTGGAGCCTGCGCGGCCTGCCCATCCTGCAAGCGCCCACCGACATGGATTTCGGCCGCACCTTCGTGGCGCTGGACCCCGACGGCCACCGGTTGCGCGTGTTCGCGCCGGCGCCTCAGGAACAGGCTGCGGAGCAGCCCGCGCCGGCCATGGCCAGCGCTTGAAGCGCAGTCATGCCGCGCGCTCATGAAATACGGGCCTGAGGCGCTGGCCCCAGGCCCGTGGCTGAACCGGGCGTAGCAATATCAGGAACGCTGGCCGCGCGGGGTCAGCGCCACCGCTTCGCCACGCCTGCGGAACAGCAGCTGGTACAGCACGGCCAGCACCACCAGGAAGGGCACGCCGAACACCAGCGTCATCTTGAAAACGCTGGTGAAGTAGGTGGTGGCCAAAATGGCCAGCATCGCGCCCGCGCCCAGCAACGTCAGCACCGGAAAGCCCGGCATGCGGAACGACAGCTTGCCGCCGCCTTCGCGCGCCCAGCGGCGGCGAAAGCAGTAGTGGGTCACGAAAATCATCATCCACGTAAACAGCGCGCCGAACATCGAAATCGCCATCATCAGCGTGAACGAGGTCTCGGGGTACAGCACGTTCAGCACCGCGGCGATGGCAATGCCGCTGGTGGACAGCAGCAGCGCGTTCAGCGGCGTGCCGCTGCGCGTCAGCTTGCCGAACGCGGACGGCGCATGGCCGGCGCGCGACAGGCTGAACATCATGCGCGTGGTGATGTAGAGCTGGCTGTTCATGGCCGACAGCGCCGCCACCAGCACGATGAAGTTGATGACGCCTGCCGCGCCCGGGATCTCAAGCGCCTGCATCACCTTGACGAAGGGGCTGCCGCCCTTGCCGGCCTCGTCCCAGGGCACGATGGCCAGGATCAGCGCCAGCGTCAGCAGGTAGAACACCACCAGCCGGACGATGGTGGCGCGGAACGCCTGCTTGACCGCGCGCTCGGGGTCTTCGGCCTCGCCCGCCGCCACCGCGATCATCTCCACGCTGAGATAGCTGAAGATCGAGATGACCACGGCGATCCACATGCCCCAGACGCCATTCGGGAAGAACCCGCCATGCGACGTGTACAGCGCCGTGCCGTACTGCGGATTGCCCCAGACCACGTAGGCGCCCAGGATGATGAAGGCCACGATGGCGGTGATCTTGATCGTGGAAAACCAGTATTCGACCGTGCCGAAGGTCTTGACGCTCATGGCGTTGATGAAGATCAGCGCCGCCGAGAACAGGCAGACCCACTGCCAGCCGGGCACGTCCGGGAACCAGAACTTCATGTATTCCGCGACGGCCGTGACTTCGGTGCCTACCGCCAGCACCACGCAGGACCAGTACGCGTAGCGCACCAGAAATCCCGCCAGCGGGCCGACGTAGTGTTCGGCATAGGCGCCGAAGGAGCCCGAGGTGGAATGCGCCACCGTCATTTCCGCCAGGCAGCCCATCAGCAGCAACGTGATCAAGCCGCCGATGGCATAGCTGATGATCACGCTGGGTCCGGCAAAGCCGATGGCGAACTTGCTGCCCAGGAACAGGCCCGTGCCGATGGCGCCGCCGATGGCGATCATGCTCATCTGCCCCGACGTCAGCCGCCGCTTCAGGCCCTGCTCGCGTTCGGCGATCTGGCCGAATCCTTTCTGTTGTTGCATTGTCTCCTCCAGGTCCCGCGCTCTCTTTGTGGATACAGGGCCGGTTTGGCCCGCGCAATGGGGTTATGTTGCGGCGCTCAGGTCACGGCGGCGCGGTGCTTGAATTCCGGCTTGTCCCAGGAACGCGTGTCCAGCACGTCCTTCAGGATGTCGACGGCGTCCCAGACGTCGGCATAGCCGAAATACAGCGGCGTCAGGCCGAAGCGCAGCACCTCGGGTTCGCGATAGTCGCCGATCACGCCGCGCGCGATCAGGGCCTGCATCACCTCGAAGCCGTTGGGATGGCGGAAGCTGACATGGCTGCCGCGGTCGGCGTGCTTGCGCGGCGTCACCAGCGTGAGAGGATGGCCGGCGCAGCGCTCTTCGACCAGCGCGATGAACAGGTCGCCCAGCGCCAGCGATTTCTTGCGCACCTCGGCCATGTCGGCGGCATGCGCCACGTCCAGGCCGCATTCCACCAGCGACAGCGACACGATAGGCTGGGTGCCGCACAGATAGCGGCGCACGCCGCCGGCGGGCTCGTAGGCCACGGTCATGTCGAACGGCCGCGTGTGGCCCCACCAGCCGGACAGCGGCTGCCAGAAGTCCTTGGTGTGGCGCGGCGCCACCCAGATGAAGGCGGGCGAGCCCGGGCCGCCGTTCAGGTATTTATAGGTGCAACCCACGGCGAAGTCGGCGTCCGCGCCGTTCAGGTCCACCGGCACCGCGCCCGCGGCGTGAGCCAGGTCCCAGATCGCCAGCGCGCCGCGCTCGTGCGCCAGCGCGGTCACCGCGGCCATGTCGTGCATCTGGCCGCTGCGGTAGTTCACGTGCGACAGCAGCATCACCGCCACGGACTCGTCCAGCGCCTTTTCCAGCGGCAGCTCGTCGTCGATCAGGCGCATTTCGTAGCCCTGCTGCAGCAGGTCGATCATGCCCTGGATCATGTAGAGATCGGTCGGAAAGTTGTCGCGTTCGGACAGGATGACGCGGCGCTTGGGGTGCTGGTGCTGCTGGATGCGCAAGGCGGCGGCCAGCGCCTTGAAGATGTTCAGCGAGGTCGTGTCGGTCACGACCAGCTCGCCTTCGCGCGCGCCCAGCAGGCGGCCCAGCTTGTCGCCCAGGCGGGTGGGCAGTTCGAACCAGCCCGCGGTATTCCAGCTGCGGATCAGGCCCGAACCCCATTCCTGGCCGATCACGGCGGCGGCGCGGCCGGCGGCCTCCTTGGGCAGCACGCCCAGGGAATTGCCGTCCATGTAGAGGACGCCGGGCGGCAGGTCGAAACGGTCCTTCAGGGGCGCCAGGGGATCCTGGCGGTCGGCATTTACGCAGGCTTCACGGGTGTTCATTTTGTGCTCCGGGGGGCTATATTCTGGGTACATACTATCAGCGCGATCAGGCTGATAAATTGCAAATTCAGGCGCGGATTACCCTAGGTTTCCGCATTGAATTGCACATAATCCACTTTTTTGGAATTTGATTGCACCATGCAGATCGACGCCATAGACCAGCGCATTCTTTACCGGCTGCAAGAGAACGGCCACCTCAGCAACCAGGACCTGGCCGAGCAGGTGGCGCTGTCGCCCTCGGCCTGCCTGCGGCGGGTGCGCGCGCTGGAAGAAAGCGGGCTGATCCGCCACTATCGCGCCGTGCTGGACGCCGAAAAACTGGGGTTCGAGCTGGAGGCCATCGTCCATGTGTCGCTGGACCAGTCGCGTCCCGGCTGGCACGAGGAATTCCTGGCCGGCATCGCCCTGCATGACGAGATCACCGAGGCCAGCATCGTGACGGGCGCGTCCAACTACATCCTGACGGTGTGCACGCGCAACCTGAAGGCGTTCTCACAGTTCGTCGAAGACAAGCTCAGCAAGATCCCGGGCGTGCGGAACCTGTCCTCGCATATCGTCATGCGCAAAGTGAAGGACCGCGGCGGCATGCTGCCGCTGGCAAGCTGGCGCTAGCGGCCCGCTGAAACCCCGCTCAGGCCGGGCTCAGCCGCAGGAAGCCGAACACCGTCACGAAGTGGCAGGCGGTGCCGCCCATGACGAACAGGTGCCAGATGCCGTGGGCATGCGGCCAGCGCTGGTCGTTGGCGTAGAACAGCGTACCGGCGGTATAGACCGCCGCGCCCGCCAGCAGCCAGGCCAGCCCAGCCGCGGACAAGGCGCCCGCGATCGGCGCGGCGAACATCACGCCCAGCCAGCCCATCGCCAGATAAAGCGGCAGGGCCGGCGCCGCGCCCCGCGCCCACCACAGCTCGCGGCTGATGCCGACCGCCGCCAGCAGCCAGATCGCCACGCCCATGGCCGCGCCCCAGCCATGCTCCACCGGCCCGTAGGCCAGCGGCGTGTACGTGCCGGCGATCAGCAGGTAGATCGCGCAATGGTCGGCCTTGGCCCACCAGGCCTTGCGGCGGCCGCGCGAGCAATGGAACAGTACAGAAGAGGCATAGACGGCGATCATCGACGCGGCGAACACGGCGCAGGCAACCACCTGCCGCGTGTCCACCTTGAGTTCGGCGGCGCGGGCGATCAGGGCGCCCGAAGCGGCCACCGCCAGCGCCAGGCCGGCCAGGTGCGTCGCGCCGTTGAATCGTTCGCCCTTGTACATGCACGCCCTCCGCCCGCCGGCCACGCGCCGGCGCCATCCATGATGGAGCCCTTGTGTGACAGGCCGAGGTCAGGACGCGCGGCCGTCAGGAAACGAAGTCCACCGCCGCCGGATAGCCTTCCAGCGCGCGCGCCGACAGGATCGCGCGCTGCACCGCGATCGCCATCGCCTCGGCCGCCATCACGCCCAGCAGCATCACGTTGCCCGGCTTGCCGGACGTGCCCGTGCCCAGCGCGAAGATGGTGTCGCCATCCAGCATGGTGTGGATGGGATTGATGGTGCGGGCCAGGCCGTCATGCGCCATGCCGGCGATCTTCTGCGCCTGCGCCTTGGTGAGCTTGGCGTCGGTGGCGACCAGCCCTATGGTGGTGGCGGTGCCTGGGCGCATGGACTTGGGCAAATCGCCCGCCAGGATCGCGGCGCGGGTATCCAGCAGCATCTTGCCGTCGGCGGTGCGCGCGCCTGCCAGGACGCGCCCGGTGGCCGGATCCACCACGTCGCCCACCGCATTGACCGCGACGATGGCGCCCACCGTCACGCCTGCCACGGTCAGCGAGGCGCTGCCGATGCCGCCCTTCATGGCGCGCTTGGGACCGTACAGCTTGCCCACCGTCGCGCCCGCCCCCGCGCCCACGTTGCCTTCCTGCGGCGCGGCGTCCGTGGCCGACTTGCAGGCCTGGTAGCCCGCGGCCGCGTCGGGCCGGATCGAGGCGTCGCCCACGCCCAGGTCGAACAGGATGGCCGAAGGCACGATGGGCACGTGCGCCACGCCCACGTCGAAGCCGATCTTCTTCTCTTCCAGATAGCGCATGACGCCCGAAGCCGCATCCAGGCCGAAGGCGCTGCCGCCGGACAGCACCACGGCGTGCACTTTCTCCACCATGTTGACGGGATTGAGCAGGTCGGTCTCGCGCGTACCCGGCGCCGCGCCGCGCACGTCGACCCCGGCGGTCGCGCCGGCCTCGGCGATGATGACGGTGCAGCCCGTGGGCCGGCGCGTGTCGGTGTAGTGCCCCACCCGCAAACCCGCCACCTGCGTGATGCTGCCGCTGCCCGGCATCAGCCGCGTGCCGTCCGCGGCCTGGGCGGGCATTGCGCTTGCTGCTGCCGCGCCTGCGGCCGCGATCATGAAAGCCCGCCTGTTCCATTGCTGTTCCACACCGATCTCCACTGAAGTCCTGCCTGGATGAACCCCGGCGGCAACGCGCCGGAGCATGGGTATCGCCATATGACTTGCCGCTATATTTTTACTATTCCTTATGCTTTGTGGAAAAATAGACGCGTTGTTAGAGTGCGGCTACGCCGGAGGGCATTGCAGGCACGGATGCTCTCCACCGAGATATCTGCCATCCGTGGAGCACCGCCATGAAACTCTTCCGTACGCTGTTCGTCGCCGGCCTCGTCCAGGTCGCCGCCTTGTCCGCGGCCCATGCCCAATCCGGACTGGACCAGATCAAATCCGCCGGCGTGTTCAAGATCGGCACCGAAGGCACCTACGCCCCCTTCACTTTCCACGACGCATCCGGCCAGCTTACCGGGTTTGACGTGGACATCGGCCGCGCCATCGCGGAACGCCTGGGCGTCAAGGCGCAATTCGTCGAAGGCAAGTGGGACGGCCTGATCGCCGGCCTGGACGCCAAGCGCTACGACGCGGTGATCAACCAGGTCGGCATCACCGACGCGCGCCGCGCCAAGTACGACTTCTCGGATCCCTACATCTCGTCCGCCGCCGTGCTGATCGTGCGCGACGACAACACCAGCATCAAGTCCTTCGACGATCTGAAGGGCAAGAAATCCGCCAACACGCTGACCAGCAACTTCGGCAAGCTGGCCCAAAAGCATGGCGCGGAAGTGATCGCGGTGCAGGGCTTCAATGAAGCCATCGACCTGCTGACCTCGGGTCGGGTCGAGGCCACGGTGAACGACAACCTGTCGTTCCTGGACTTCAAGAAGCAGAAGCCCAATGCCAAGGTAAAGATCGCCGCCACCGACAAGACCGCCGAGTTCAGCAATTCGGGCGTGCTGATCCGCAAGGGCAACCCCGAACTGCAGGCCGCCATCAACAAGGCGCTGGCCGACATCAAGGCGGACGGCACCTACAAGACCATCTCGGTCAAGTATTTCGGCACGGACCTGTCGGCGCAATAAGCGAGCGGAGCGCATATGACGCTACCCCCCTGGCTGCAATCCGTCCTGCCCGACTGGCTGCTGGCGCAACTCGGCAACTGGGCGGTGCCGGCCTGGGTGCAGCTGATGCTGGACTCGTTCTGGCCCCTGCTGCACGCGGGGCTGATGTTCACGGTTCCGCTGACGCTGATGTCGTTCGCGCTGGGCCTGGCGCTGGCCTTCGTGGTGGCGCTGATCCGGCTGTTCGGCCCGGCGCCGCTGGTGGCCGTGGTGCGCTTCTACGTCTGGCTGATCCGCGGCACGCCGCTGCTGGTGCAGCTGTTCGTGATCTTTTACGGCCTGCCCAGCGTCGGCATCGTGCTGGATCCGCTGCCGGCCGCGCTGATCGGCTTCACCCTCAACGTGGGCGCGTACAACTCGGAAGTGATCCGCGGCGCCATCGAGTCCATCACCAAGGGCCAATGGGAAGCGGCGTACTCGCTGAGCATGACGCGGGCGCAGGCGCTGCGCCGGACCATCCTGCCGCAGGCGGCGCGGGTGGCCGTGCCGCCCCTGTCCAATTCCTTCATCGCGCTGGTCAAGGACACCTCGCTGGCGGCGGTGCTGACCGTGCCCGAGATCTTCCAGGCGGCGCAGCGCATTGCCGCCGTCACCTATGAACCGCTGATCCTGTACACCGAGGCGGCGCTGATCTACCTGGTGTTCAGTTCCGTCCTGTCCGCCGCGCAGATGCGCCTGGAACGGCGCTTCGGCCAGCACGCGGTCTTTACCGAGAAAAACCGATGATCCGCCTGGAAAAGATAGAAAAGGCGTTCGGCGGCAATCCCGTGCTCAAGCAGGTGGACGTGAGCATCGCCGAAGGCAGCGTCACCGCCCTGATCGGCCCGTCCGGCAGCGGCAAGAGCACCTTGCTGCGCTGCGTGAACCTGCTGGAAGTGCCGGACCGAGGCACGCTGGAGATCGGCCCGGAAACGGTGCATTTCGAACCCGGCCGCAAGCTCTCGCGCGACCAGGTCCAGCGCGTGCGCAAGCAGACCGGCATGGTGTTCCAAAACTTCCAGCTGTTCCCGCACCAGACCGTGATCGGCAATGTCATGGAAGGCCTGCTGACCGTGCAGAAGTGGCCGCTGGACCGCGCGCGCGCCCGCGCCGAGGAATTGCTGCGCAAGGTCGGCATGCTGGAAAAGCGCGACGCCTGGCCCGCCAACCTGTCGGGCGGACAGCAGCAGCGCGTGGCAATCGCCCGCGCGCTGGCGCCCGCGCCGCGCGTGCTGCTGTGCGACGAGCCGACTTCGGCGCTGGATCCGGGCCTGGCCGCCGAAGTGGTGGACGTGCTGCGCCAGCTCGCCGCCGAAGGCATGACCATGCTGATGGCCACCCACGACCTGCGCCTGGCGGCCAGCGTATCGCGCGAAGTGGTGTTCCTGCTGGATGGCACGGTGGTCGAATCCGGCGACTCGCGCACGCTGTTCAGCCAGCCGGCGGACCCGCGCACGGCGGCGTTCATATCGACGCTGACGCAGGATGCCGCGCTGTAGGACGGCAGGAGCCGGTGGGGCGAGCCCCCGTCAGGCCCGCCGTCCCTGCCGCCTCAGCCCTCCTGGCTTTCCATTGCCCGAAAATCGAACAGCGTTGCAGGTTCGGCCGCGATGACCCGCGCGGCGATATCGCGCCGCAGTTCGGCGTGAACGCGCTGGGCGTTCGGCGCGGGATTTCCCAGCAAGTCAAAAAATTCCGGCGGCAGCACGCCGGGGCGCAACACGCCCTGGACGCTGCGCGCGCCGCGGCGCAGATGGAAGCTGTATGACTTGTCCGCGCCGCGGCTGTAGCGCGCTTCGGGCAGCGTCAGGTCCACCTCGTAGCAACCGCGCGTGACGGCGCGCGTGACGAATTCGAATGCGTCGCGCACGCCTGGGCCGGGATGCCCGCTAATGACGGACAACTCCTTGCGCGGCACTGGCACGCCATCCTGTTCCAGCCTGGACAGCGCGCCGCGCAGACCCTGGAAAGTCAGCGCCAGCATGGCAAGCGCGCCATGGCCATGATAGGCCTGGACCGCGTCGAAACAGATGGGTAGCGGCCCTTCCTCGGCCATCACGGTCAATGAGGAAACTTGTTGTTCAGGGGTGATCATGGATTCTCTCCGTATCGTGCGCGGCGACGGGCCGCCGCCATGGCGGCCCGCCTGCGCGTGGGTGGGTCTGGGATTGAATGACGCGCCTGGGCGCGCCGGGGCGGACAAGCCTACTCAGAAGCGCGTGCGCAGCGTCAGGCTGAAACTGCGGCCGGGTTCCAGCAGCGGATTCAGATCCGTCATGGCGTAGGCCACGTTGGATGAGGTCGCCGCGGTGCGGTAGGCGCGGTCGAACAGGTTGTTCACGCCCAGCACGACCTGGGTATTGCCTAGCTGCGGCAGCCCAAGGCGATCCAGCTGGAACTGGGCGTAAAGATTCACGACGCCAAAGCCCGCCGCCGGATACTCCGCGCGTTCCGCGTAGCGGCTCTGGCCCTTGGCCCATTGCAGTTCGCCGCTCAAGGCATAGGCTTCATTGGGGCTCATGTATTGCAGGCCGACCAGGCCGCTGAAGGGCGCGATCGATTGCAGCGGCGTGTCGGTCGTGCGGTTGGTGCCGTGCAGGTAGCTGGCGTTGCCGTACAGGTTGACCTCGCGGCTCAGCTGCCAGCGCCAATCCAGCTCCAGGCCCTGGATCCGCGCCTTGCCCACGTTGCGGCGCTGCGTGGCGGGCAGGCCTTCATAGGTGGTGGTGACGTTCTCCAGGAAGTCGCTGTAGTTGCTGCTGAAGGCGGTCAAGCCGACGGTGGCCTGCTCGAAGTGCAGCCGGGTGCCGGCCTCCACGGTCACGCCGCGCTCCGGTTTCAGGCCCGGATTCGGAATGGTGTAGCTGGTGCCGGTATAGCCGCTGCTGAACATCTCCGAGGTCCAAGGCATGCGGAACGAGCTGCCCACGCTGCCCAGCAGTTCGACGACTTCGGTGGCGCGGTAGGACAGCCCCAGGCTGCCGGTGGTGGCGGTCTCGGTCGTGTTCTGCGCGGCGCGGAATGCCGGCAGCAGATTGGGCGACGGCAAGGGCTCCAGTCCCACGTCAGACTTGAACCAGTCGAACCGGCCGCCAGCGGTAACGGTCCATTTGGGAGCGGGTTTCCACTCCGTGGTCAGGAACGCGCCGACGTTGGTCTGGTACTGGTCCGGTCCGGTCTTGACGTAGGGCGTGCTGGTGGTGGTGGTGCCGTTGGGACGACGCACCGTGATATCGCTGCGCGATTCCGATCCGGGACGGCGCTCGTGCATGAAGTCCAGGCCAAAAGTCGTATTGGTGTCGGCCCAAGGCACCGTGGCGGCCACGCTGCCGCCCCACACGACGGGACCGATCACGTTGTTGCGCGCGTCGACCACGCGCGCCGGATTGGTTTCGTTGTGCGTAGCCATGACGGTGCCGAACTCGTTCACATAGACGCTGGCCTTGAGCGCGCTGATGGCGCCGTCGAACTCGCCGCTGTAGGCCAGCCTGCCCTGCTTCACCTTGAGCGGATCGCGGCGGCTATAGCTCAGCGGATACGGCGGCACCGTGCCGGCCGCGCCGTCCTTGACGTAGGCCACGCGGGCGCTGGCCTCGATGCGTTGGCGCGCATCCGGCATGTAGCCCAGCACGATGCCCCCGCCCGCGCCGCGGAAGTCGCTGTTCGGCACTTCGCCCGCCGCGCTGTCATAGTTGCTGGCGCGGCGTCCGGTGGCGTAGACGCGCAGGTCGAAGCCGTCGCCGGCGCCTTCCAGCGCCACGTTGCTCTGCACGCCATCGCCGTTGGTGTTGTACGTGACCGAAGCCTCGCCGCCGTTCAGGCCGAAGGGCTGGCTCAGGTTGCCGTGCGCCCGCTTGGTTACGAAATTGACCAGCCCGCCCAGGCCATCGCTGCCGAAGCGCGAGGAGTTCGGCCCGCGCACCACTTCGACTTGTTCGATCTCGGTCGGACTGATCAGCATGAACTGCAGCGTATTGCGGCCGCGGAAGCGGTCGCCGTCGATGAACATCGGCACCCGCATGTCGTTGGTGTTCAGCCCGCGCAGGAATAGCGTACCGGCGATGCCCCCACTGCGGCTGATGGTGGCGTTGGGCACGCGGCCCAGCAGGTCCAGCGTGCTCATCGTGTTCAGCCGGTCGATGTCCTGGCTGTCGACCACGCTGACTGCCTGCGTGACATTGTGGTCGATCGAGGCCGCGGGCGGCGTCGCCCCCATCGGCCGCAGGCGGCCGTCATCGGGCTGGCCTTCGGCCGTGACCTGGATCGACGGCAGTTGCGGAACGTCGGCGGCGGCGCTGGGCGCGGCCATGGCGGCGGTCAGCAGTCCGGCGCCGACCAAGGGGGCATACAAATAGGAGCGTTGCATACAAGCACACAAGAGAGAGGGGCAAAATCGGAATGGGCGCGGAGAGCCGCGCTGCGTCAGCCGGGAGGGATGTCCTGACCGACGGCAGGCGTGGAATCCTTCAACCAGGGCAGAAACCCGCGCAGGAAGCGGCTGGACGCCGGCATGAAATAGCTGCCGTGGTGGTACATCGGGTCCAGCGAGGTCACGATCAGCCGGCCCGGCGTGCTGCACCTGTCTTCGTACAGCACCGATCCGGCGCCGGCCTTGTCGATCAGGGACAGCGCGCCCGGCGGCGGCGCGAAGGAACCGTGCTGATGCCAGGTAGCGTCGGCCAGCGTCAAATAGCGGAACAGCGGATGTTCGGGCGCCGCCAGGCGCAGGCCGGAGTCGGCGTCCGGCTCCTTCCACCACCAGAAGTTCACTTCGGACGGGGTCCAGCGCACGCCGTCCAGCCAGCGTTCGGAATGCGTTTCGCCCATGGCGACCAGGGTCTTGCCCGCGGCCAGGAAGCGGCGCCAGAGCTCCCGGTGCGGCGTCAGCAGATCCGGATTGCTGCGGCAGGACACGATCAGCGCATCGCAGCCCTCCAGCGCGGCTGGGTCCAGGTCGCGGATGTATATCGTGCGGTCGATATGCGGCATCAGCTCCGGCGTGCGGAAGGTGCGATGGTGGTAATAGGTGCCGGCGTCCAGCGCCGCGATTACGGGGGTGGGGCCTGCAGTCATGCCGCGTCTCCGTTCAGCCAGGCGCACAGTTGCGGGACGATGCGGCCGGCGCTGTCGGCGCTGCCGGCATACATCCACAGGTCATTGCCGGAATGCACCAGCAGCCGCCCGCCGCCCGGCAGGGCCAGGATCCAATCGATGGCCTGGGCGTCAGGTCCCAGCGTGTTGAGGACCAGCGCGCCGGCCGGCGCGGGGTTGCTGCCGCGGGCGTAAAAGCCAGCCACGCCGCGGCGGAACGTCAGGTGCTCGGGATCCACGCCGTCAAAGAGCGGATGGGGCGCGGCGCGCTGCACTCGCAGGCCCGCGATGCCCGCGCCGGAGCCCGGCACGAAGGGTGCGAGCCAGCGCAGAAAGGGATAGGCAACATGGCCGTTGAAGACCAGCGTGCCGCCCGATTCCAGATAGGCTTCCAGCAGCGCGCCCTGCTGCAACAGATAGCGCTGGTCCGTGTGCGCCGGGAGCAGCAGCGCGCGGAATCCGGAAAGATCGCGCTCATGCAGTTGATACAGCGGCACGCAGGCCGCGCGCGGCGCGGCGCCGCCGGTCAGCGCGGCGGGACCGTCCCCGCTCCAGTTGTTCAGGTAGGCAATCGTGTTTTTCATGATTCAGCGGAAGACGGGGATCACGCCGACGATGTCGCCGGACTCGCCGTGTAACGTGGCCACGCGCACCGGCAGGCCATACAGGCGGCTCAGGCGCTCGTCCACGCACATGCTGGCGGTGGGGCCGGTTTCGCAAGCGCCGGCATGCATGAGCAGGGTCTGGTCGGCGATGTGTTGCGCGTGCTGCGGCTGGTGCGTGGTGAAAACCACCGCCAGGCCCTGCTCCTGCGCCAGCCGGCGCAGCAGCGACAAAACCACGTCCTGGTTGCGCAGGTCCAGGGCCGCCGCGGGCTCGTCCAGGATGATGATGGGACTGGCGCTGGCCAAGGCGCGCGCAATGCAGGCCAGTTGTTGCTCGCCGCCGCTCAAGGCGTGGAACGGGCGGTCCGCCAGATGCCCCAGGCCGACCTGCCCCAGGCAGTCGCGAGCGATGCTCCAGTCCCGGGCGCCAGGCGCCGCATACCAGCGCAGATGCCGCGCGCGCCCCATGCTGACCATGGTCAGCACGTCGTAGGCGTAGAGCGTGTCGCTGCGCTGCGGAACATAGGCGGCGTGGCCTTGCAGGCGCACGGTGCCCGCGGCAGGAGGGTTCAGCCCCAATATCGTGCGCAGCAGCGTGGTCTTGCCGCGCCCGTTCGGCCCCAGCACGGCCAGGATCTGGCCCGCGGGCAGACTCAAGGACAGGTCGCTCAGCAGGCGCCGGCCGCCTGCCTGCACGGACAGTTGTGCAAGTTCAAGCATGCTGCGCCCCCTTGCTCTGGGCGCGGCGCAACAGCCATGCGAACAGCGGCGCGCCGATCAGCGCGGTAATCACGCCCAGCGGAATCTCGGCGCTGGTGGCGCTGCGGGCCACGGTATCGACCCACACCATGTAGGTGCCGCCGATCAGGGCGCTGGCCGGCAGCAGCACGCGGTGGTCGGGGCCGACCAACATGCGCGCAATGTGCGGCACCACCAATCCCACCCAGCCCACCGTGCCCGATACGGCCACGCTGGCCGACACCACCAGCGTGGCGCAGCCCAGCAGCAGCCAACGCAAGGGCTCCACGGCGATACCCATGGCGCTGGCCTGCTCGTCGCCCAAGGACAGCACGTTGATGCGGAAACGCAGCGCGACCAGCAGCGCCATGCCAGCCACGATGGGCGGCACGGCGGCCGCCAGCTTGACGTAGGTTGCGGTGGCGAAGCTGCCCATCAGCCAGAACACGATGGCCGGCAAGCTGTCGTTCGGATCCGCGAAGTACGTGGTCAGCGAGATCAACGCGGAAAAGAAGGCGCTGGTCACCACGCCCGCCAGCACCAGCATCAGGATCGTCGTGCGGCCGTTGGAACGGCCCAGCAGATAGACCACGGCCACCGCCAGCAGGCCCCCGGCAAACGCCAGGCCCAGCGTTGCCCACAGCGATGAGAACAACAGGATCGCCGCGCAGCCGCCAAACGCCGCGCCCGAGGAAATGCCCAGGATCTGCGGCCCGACCAGCGGATTGCGGAAAGCGCCTTGCAGCGCCGCGCCGCACATCGCCAGGCTGGATCCGGCCAGCACCGCCAGCAGCACGCGCGGCAAGCGCACCTGCATGACGACGCGATGCTCCGTGGCGCCGACCGACGGCAGCCAGTTCGCCAGGCCGTCCGGCAATGCGAGCCCGGCCAGCACGCTGGACACCTGCGACAGCGCCAGGGGGTAGCGGCCGACGCACAGCGCCGCCAACACGGACGCCGGCAGCGCCAGCGCCATCAGCAGCCACGGCCACGCCCACAGCCCCGGCCGCGCGCAAGTGCCCGCGGCAGGCGCGCGCGCCGTTTCAACGGAAGCGTTCATAGCCCGCGGCTCCCTCGTTCATTTTCAGGCGCAGCACTGCGTCGACCTCGCCAGCGGCAGGCTGATATCCATAGAGTTCGCCGTAGGCCCGCGCGATGTTGTCCCGCAAGGGCCAGGAGAATTTTTCCGGGTGCAGCAGCATGCTCAGCCACTGCCAGTACAAGGGCGATTCCTGGCTGGGGGGATCCCACAGATAGCCGCCCATCGGCACCTTGTAGACGCGGCGATCGCGCACGGCGGGGATGTCGGCAAACAGCGGGTCGCCATACAGGGTTTCGGGCGTCAATCCCGATTCGAAGTTGTTCAGCAGGATCACCTCGGGCGCCCAGGCCATGATCTGCTCGATGTTCACGGTCTGGCCGCTGGCGATGGCAGCCGAAACATTGCGCCCGCCCGCCAGGGTGATGTCGTCCTCGAAGCTGGTGTTGCCGCCGGCTGCGCGCAGCTGCGGCGCATAACGCGACAGGTACAGCACCCCCGGCCGCTTGGCGGCCGGAATGCCATCGGTGACGACGCGGATGTCCGCGCGCACCTGATCGCGCCAGCGCAACTGGGACTGCGCGCGAGCCTCCTGCCCCAGCGACTGGCCCATCAGGCGTATCCATACGCGGGTACGGTCTTCGGTGCCGTACACCAGCGCCGCGGTCGGCAGTCCGGCATTGCGCAGAGGTGCGATCAGATCGTCGCCCATGTGCCCCCACTGCCACACCAGATCGGGCTGGATCTGCAGCAGCGTTTCCACATTGGGCACGAAGCCGGACCGGGTGATGTCGGTGCGCACCTGGGCCGTGGCCGGAAAGATCCGCGCCAGCAGCCCGTCCTTCATCAACCCGTGGGCGCTGGGATGCATGCCGGCCAGGCGCTGTGCGCCCCCATCCAGCGAGATGAGCAGCGATCCGGCCGGCATCGGCAGGGTCACTGCGCGTTGGGCTGGCGCTGACAGGCTCACGGGATTGCCCAGCATGTCCTGGAACACGATGGGCGCCGCGTTGGCGGCGGACGACAAGAAAACCCCTGCCGCCGCGGCGGTGCGGAAATACGCTGAGATGGTCATGTGGGAGTGGGTTGCGCAGCAAAGGCCGGTCATTGATGGCGGCCTCCGCAGTGGTACCATTACAAATAAGAATCAATCGCATTAATTCTATTTGCCAGAGCCCCCAGACCAAATGACTATTGTCAATTCACGATCCGCGCTCTTGATCGCGGCGCTGCGCCAGCATCCCTGGTTCGATGGCGTGGACGATGCCGCCCTGCTCGCCCTGGCGGGCGGCAGCCGCTGGTTGGAGTTCAACGCGGGCGACACGATTTTTTCGGAAGGCCAGGCGGCCTCCTCCTGCCTGCTGGTGTGCGCGGGATCGCTGCAGGGCGTGCGCTACACGGCGGATGGCGGCGACAAGGTATTCGGCCATGTCGGGCCGGGCGGCTGGCTGTCCGTTTCCACGCTGTTCGAGGCCACGCCGCGGCACCTGCACGGCGTGCGCGCGCGTACCGAGGGCAATGGCTGCCTGCTCAATGCCGCGGCATTCCGCCAGCTCTGCCTGAACGACGCGCGCTTCGCCTGCCGCGTCATGGCGCATTGCGCCAACCTGATCCGCCATCACACGGATCAGATCGATTGGCTGACGTCGAGTTCGGCCGAGGAACGCCTGGCCGAATACATCCTGCGCGCGGGCAAGCCGCAAGACAACCGGCCCGTGGTGCTGCCGCTGAGCCATTCGCAGATAGCGGTCAAGCTGGGCATGCGCGCCGAAACGCTGAGCAGGATATTCTCGAAATGGCGACGCCAGGGCTATATATCGGACCGCCGCGGCGAGCTATGCATCCTGCAGCTGGATTCGCTCAAGCAGCTGGTGCAACTCTAAGCTCCTACTTCGGCGGCAGGGACCCCGCCGGGTCGACCGCCTGGCCGTCGTAGCGCAGCTCGAAATACAGCCCGACCTGCTTGCTGTCGCTATTACCCATTTCAGCGATCTTCTGCCCCTGGCTGACGCGCTGCCCTTCCTTGACCAGCAGCTTGCTGTTGTGGGCGTAGATGCTCAGGAAGCTGGCGTTGTGCTTGACGATGACCAGGTGGCCATAGCCGCGCAGGCCGCTGCCGGAATAGGCCACGGTGCCTTGCGCCGCGGCCACCACCGGCGTGCCAGAGGAATTGCTGATGACGATGCCGTTGGAACCCGAACCGTCATAGCCGCGCGTGACCTTGCCCTGGGCGGGCCAGACCAGCGAGATCGCCCCCGGCGGGGCGGTGCGGCGCTTGGCGGTCGAGGTAGACGACTTGGGCGAAGGGGCAGGCTTGCCGCGCGCCTTGCTGGGCGCGGTGGACGTGCTGGCCTGCCCAGCCGGCGGCGCCACCCGCAACAATTGCCCGACTTCGATGGCATTGGAATTCGACAGATTGTTCCAGCGCACCAGATTGCTCACGCTGGTGCCCTGCTTGCGCGCGATCTGGGTCAGCGTGTCGCCCGACTGCACACGGTAGTAGCCGGGCTGGACCTTGGTGGTGCCGCAGGCGGACAGCAGAGCCAGCAGCGCCACGGCCAGCACGCACATCCACAAGCGGAAGGACGGCCTGCCCCGGCGTACGGCAGCGGGCAACGTGGAAAGAGGCAGGGTCTGGGCGGACGAGGAAAGCACTGAAACCTGAGGCACTGAGTGGGATGTCGGGAGATATTTGAGTGCGTTCAAGGGTACCAAGATTTTGGCGGGCCATGGGCGCCGGCGTCAGATGCTTGCGCCGGTCGCGCGGGATAGAATGCCGCCATGACCCGCCTGATCCGCCTCCAGCACCTCGGCAGCGCCGCACGCGCGCGGGGCGTGCTGTGGCTGGCGCTTCTGGCCCTGGCGCTGCGCGCGCTGGTTCCGGCGGGCTACATGCCCGACGCCCGGGCGCTGCACGACGGCCGGCTTGAAGTCACGTTCTGCTCGGCCGCGGGCGACGTCTCCGCGCTGACGCTGGCGTTGTCGCCCGGCGACAAGAACAAGGCCGGCCACGATGCCGCCGATGCCGGCGCGCTCTGCCCCTTCGGCCTGCTGGCGCACGTCGCGCCCGCTCCGGCCCCCGCGCTCACCCCCCTGCTGCTGGCCGCCGGCCGGCACGCACTGCCCGCGCCTGCCAGCGCCGCCCCGCCCGCGTCCACCGCCGCGGGACCGCCGCTGGGTTCCCGCGCTCCTCCACGCCTCGCCTGACTCCGCCTGCACGCGCGGCCCCGCCGCGCCCCTGGACGAACCGTCAACCGACGAGGTTTTCATGCATTCCCCCTTTCTGCGCGCGCCATCCGGCGCGGCGCGCTCCCATGCGCCCGATCCGCGGCGCCGCCTGCTGCTGTCCTCTGTCGCCCTGCTGGCCTTGGCAGGCTGCGGCCCCGATGCGCCCAAGCTGCACGGCATGGATCTGTCCGGCATGCCGTCCGGCGACTTCCAGCTGCAGGACACCGAGGGCCGCGAGCGCAAGCTGGCCGACTACGCCGGCCAGCCGATCATGCTGTTCTTCGGCTTCACGCAATGCCCGGACATCTGCCCCACGGCGCTGACCCGCGCCGTCGAGATCAAGAGCCTGCTGGGCGCGGACGCCAAGAAGCTGCGCGTCCTCTTCATCACCGTCGATCCCGAACGCGACACGCCGGAAATCCTGCGCGCCTATACCCAGGCCTTCGATCCCGACTTCGTCGGCCTGCGCGGCAATGCCGAGCAGACGCGCGCCGCCGCGCAATCGTTCAAGGTCTTCTACCAGAAGGTCGCGACCGGCTCGTCCTACACCATGGACCACACCGCGCTGACCTACGTCATCGACGCCAGCGGCAAGCTGCGCATCGCCCTGCGCCATCAGCAAAGCGCTCAGGAATGCGTGGACGACCTGCGCACCGTGCTCTGACCAGAATCTATATAGAGAGGCAACCCTCATGAAAAACACCACGATCAAATCCCTGGCGGCCGCCTTCGCCTTCTGCGCCCTGGCCGGCGCCAGCCCTTCCGCGTTGGCCCAGGATGCCGCCCTGAAGGTGGACGACGCCTGGGTGCGCTCCACCGTGCCCAGCCAGCACGCCACCGGCGTCTTCATGCGCCTGACCTCCGCCTCCGGCGGCCGCCTGGTCGGCGTGGAATCGCAGGCCGCCAAGCACGTCGAAATCCATGAAATGGCGATGCAGGACAACGTCATGAAGATGCGCCAGGTGCCGGGCATCGCGCTGCCCGCGAACCAGACCGTGGAGCTCAAGCCCGGCGGTTATCACGTGATGCTGATCGATCTGGCCGGCCAGATCTCGCCCGGCGAGCACGTTGCCCTGACGCTCATCGTCGAGGATGCCGACAAACGCCAGCGGCGCGTGCCGGTGGACGCGCTGGCGCGTCCGCTGAACGCGGCAACCGCCCCGGTCGCCGGCCACGGCCACTGAGCCCGCAGCGTCCCCTGAAAGTGGCTTGACAGCTATGCTACACGCCTGAAACAGCTTCATTGCAACAAGGCCGTCCTGCGTGCAACGCCGCGCCGCGCGCCGGGTCGAATTGGAAAAGGTCCGGCGCGCGCCATCGCGGCGCGCCCGGCCAGGCTTTCCCGCATCCAGGAATCGCCCGCAGGCAGCATCGCGGACGTCGGCGCGGCCGGCACGATGGCCGCAAGCTTTGATTGCCAGGAGCGTTTCATGAAGACCCTCAGCAAGACCTTATTGCTATGCGCCGGCTTGGCAGCCGCCGGGGCCGTGCAGGCCCAGACCACGCAGTACACCCACGACCTCTACGGCGACTGGCGCGTCACCTACGCCGCCCCCGCCGCCAAGACGGCGGACCAGGTCAGCGCCGAACTGGCCCAGGCCAAGGCCAACGGCCAGTACACCTTCGGCGACGAAGACTATCCTCCCCCGGTCATGTCGCACCAGTCTGAAACCCGCGCCCAGGTTGAGCAGGAATTGCAGCAGGCGCAGATCCAGGGCCAGATGGCGTCCGACGAGGAAGACTACCCGCCGCCCGCGATGGCCCATAGCGGCACCTCTGATATCCATTGAGACAGAGGCCGGAACGGTGGCAGGTCCGGGCGTCACGCAGGCATATCAGGGACACATTGATTGCCCGCTGACCGGCGGCGGCGCCTGATTCGCCATACAATGCCAGCACATCCACCGCCGCCCTGCCTGAAGGCGCGGCGGCAGCCGGCCCAGCCGCCGCGCGCCGGATGCCAGCGTTCCGCGCAGCCGGGCGCGTGCCCGCCGGCAGCCTGCCGGCACCTCTGTGTCTGGATATGCCCGGTAGTTCCGCCTTTTCATTCCTGCGTACCCTCTGCAGCCTGCGCTGGCTCGCCATCGCGGGCCAAGCCGCCACCATTCTGCTGGCCAGCAGCGTCCTGGGCCTGGCCCTGCCGCTGGAGCCGCTGTGGATCGGCGTCGGCGCGCTGATCGGCTTCAACGCCTACGCCAGCCTGCGCCTGCGCCACCGCCGCGACCTGTCCCACGCCACCGCCTTCGGCCACCTGTTCGTGGACATGGCGGTGCTGGCCTGGATGGTGGGCTGGAGCGGCGGCATCAGCAATCCCTTCGGCATGATGTTCCTGATCCTGACCGCGCTGGCGGCCCTGGCGCTGCCGCGCAACTGGGCACTGGCCGCGGCCGTGGCGGGCATCTCGGGCTACGCGGCGGCCGCGATCTTCGGCCAGCCCCTGCGCGGCGACGTCGACACCCACACCCTGCTGCTCTGGGGCATGGGCGCCAACTTCCTGATTTCGGTGGTGGTGGTGCTGGTGTTTTCGACCCGCCTGGCCTCGGACCTGCGCGACCGCGAGCGTGAACTGGCGCGGCTGCGCGAACGCTTCACCCGCAACGAAGGCATCGTCGCCCTGGCCACCCACGCCGCGGCGATGGCGCATGAATTGAACACCCCGCTGGCAACCATGACCCTGCTGGCCGACGAGATCGCCGCCGAGGTCAAGGACGAAGACCTGCGCGCCGACGTCTCCACGCTCAGCCAGCTGCTGGCCCTGTGCCGGGAACGTATCCGCAATCTGGCGGTCCCAACCGCGGTGGACCTGGTCCGCGTGGTGGGGCAATGGCGCCTGATCCGGCCGACCATCGATCTGCAGCGCTCGGGCACCCTGCCCGGCAGCCTGCGGGTCGATCCGGCCATCGCCCACCTGCTGCAGGCCCTGCTGAACAACGCGGCGGACGCCGGCGAAGCCGCCGACGCGCCCCGCGTGGACCTGCATCTGGAGTACGGTTATGGCGCCTTGCGCGGCGAAGTCAGGGACTACGGACGGGGCTTCGATCCCGACCAGACCCTGCTGCCGGCGACCAGCCTGTTCAACAGCGGCAAGCCGGGAGGGCTGGGCGTGGGCCTGGCGCTGTCGCACGCCACGGTGGAACAGATGGGCGGCGAAATGACCATGACCGCCGCCGAAGACGGCGGCACGCGTATTCGCTTTTACCTCCCGCTGGGGAGTACCGGGACTTGAGTGCAATGAACCCAACCGATCTTGGCCTGCTGATCGACGACGACGAACTGTATGTGCGCACCCTGCAGCGCAGCCTGTCGCGCCGCGGCCTGGAAACCCGAACCGCCACCGGCATCGCCGAGGCGCTGCGCGTGGCCGAGGAAATCCGCCCCGCCTTCGCCCTGGTCGACCTGCGCCTGGGCGAAGACTCCGGCCTGACCCTGATCCGCCCGCTGCGCGCCCTGCGCGCCGACATGCGCATCCTGCTGGTCACCGGCTATGCCAGCGTGGCCACCGCCGTCGAGGCCATCAAGCGCGGCGCCGACGACTACCTGCCCAAGCCCGCCACCGCGCCGATGATCCTGCGCACCCTGGGCCTGGTGAAGCCGGAAAACGTTACGATCGAAACCACCATGACACCGTTGCACCGCCTAGAATGGGAGCACATTCACCAGGCCCTGCACGAAACCGGCGGCAACGTTTCGGCGGCGGCGCGCCTGTTGGGCATGCACCGGCGCTCCCTGCAGCGCAAACTGGCCAAGAAACCGGGGCCGGAACGCGAAGTGCTCATCGACTGATTTGTGCGGATGCGACAAATTGTCGCAGACCCCACATGTGCGGGTGCGACATATCGTCGCACCCGGGAACCTGGCAGCAAGCCCCTGCTCCCCTAGGAAAACCCTGAATCTGTTCCCCTTGGGGCGGAATCCTCCCAGGCAATGCGACCATTCGTCGCATGCTTGACCCATATCAAGCCGATAGGATGGACGTTGCTGCCTAGCAGCATTCCAGTCTGCTGCTATGCAGCATTTTCCACCTTCCATCCAAGGCTGTACGTGAAACACCCCCTCCTTGCGACCCTTACGCGCATTCTCAGCGTCGGCGCGGTCATGCTGCTTGGCGGCTGCAACATGGAAATCCTCTCCCCCAAGGGAGATATCGGCATTCAGGAAAGGACTTTGCTGTTCACGACGACCGGGCTCATGCTCATCGTCGTGATTCCGGTCATCGTCATGATCCTGGTTTTTGCCTGGAAATACCGCGCATCCAACACCAAAGCTGACTACCAGCCCAAGTGGGCCCACTCCACGGCGATCGAAATCGTGGTCTGGACCGTCCCTTGTATCATCGTGGCCATCCTGGCCGTGATCACCTGGCGCTCGACGCATGCGCTGGATCCCTACAAGCCGCTCGTGTCCGAACACAAGCCGGTGACCATCGAGGTGGTTTCGCTGGATTGGAAGTGGCTGTTCATCTACCCCGAGTACGACATCGCCACGGTCAACGAGATCGCCTTCCCGGTCGATGTTCCGGTCAATTTCCGGATCACCTCGGCCACGGTCATGAACTCGTTCTTCATCCCCCAGCTGGGCAGCCAGATCTACTCGATGGCTGGCATGGAGACCAAGCTGCACCTGAACGCGCGCGAAGCCGGCACCTACGCTGGCATCTCGGCCAACTACAGCGGCGCCGGCTTCTCCGGCATGCGCTTCAAGGCCATCGCGATGTCCCAGGACGGGTTCGACAACTGGGTCAAGGAAGCCAAGGCCGCCCCGACCGCACTGACCCCCGAGGTCTATGCAGAGCTGACCAAGCGCAGCGAGCACAACCCGGTCGTCAAGTACTCCTCGGCGCCCCCCGCCATGTTTGATTTCATTCTTGGCAGCACCATGACCAAGATGGCCGGCGTGGACTCCGCCACGTGCACCCCCACGTCGAACAATCTGATCGCAGGAATTAACTAACAATGCTCGGGAAACTCACCCTCGAGGCCATTCCGTACCATGAACCCATCGTCATGGTTACGCTGGCCGCCGTGTGCCTGGGAGGCCTAGCGGTCTTCGGCGCCATCACCTACTTCCAGAAGTGGAAGTACCTCTGGACGGAATGGCTGACCACCGTCGACCACAAGCGCATTGGCGTGATGTACATCATCGTCGCCCTGATCATGCTGCTGCGCGGCTTCGCCGACGCCATCATGATGCGTACCCAGCTGGCGGTCGCGTCCGCCGACTCGGCCGGCTTCCTGCCGCCGCACCACTACGACCAGATCTTCACCGCCCACGGCGTCATCATGATTTTCTTCATGGCGATGCCCTTCATTACCGGGCTGATGAACCTCGTGGTGCCGCTGCAGATCGGCGCCCGCGACGTGGCCTACCCGTTCCTGAACTCGCTGAGCTTCTGGCTGTTCGGCGCCGGCGTCGCGCTGATGATGATCTCGCTGTTCGTGGGCGAATTCGCCGCGACCGGCTGGCTCGCCTATCCGCCGCTCTCCGGACTGGACTACAGCCCGAGCGTGGGGGTGGACTACTACATCTGGGCGCTGCAGATATCCGGGCTGGGCACCACGCTTAGCGGCATCAACTTCATCGTGACCATCCTGCGCATGCGCGCGCCGGGCATGAGCCTGATGAAGATGCCGATCTTCACCTGGACCTCGCTGGTCACCAACGTCCTGATCGTCGCCGCCTTCCCCGTGCTGGCTGCAACGCTCGCGCTGCTGACGATGGACCGCTACCTGGGCACGCACTTCTTCACGAACGACATGGGCGGCAACGTCATGATGTACGTGAACCTAATCTGGATCTGGGGCCACCCCGAGGTCTACATCCTGGTGCTGCCGGCGTTCGGCGTGTATTCGGAAATCGTCGCCACCTTCGCCCGCAAGACCCTGTTCGGCTACAAGTCCATGGTCTACGCCACGGCCGCCATCGGCGTGCTGTCGTTCCTGGTCTGGCTGCACCACTTCTTCACCATGGGCGCGGGAGCCAACGTCAATGCCTTCTTCGGCATAGCGACAATGATCATCTCGATCCCGACGGGCGCGAAGATCTTCAACTGGCTGTTCACCATCTACCGCGGCCGCCTGCGCATCACGACGCCGGTGCTGTGGACGCTGGGCTTCATGATCGTGTTCGTCATCGGCGGCATGACCGGCGTGATGCTGGCTATCCCCGGCGTGTCGTTCGTGCTGCACAACAGCCTGTTCCTGATCGCCCACTTCCACAACACCATCATCGGTGGCGTGGTGTTCGGCTGCATCGCCGGCATGACCTACTGGTTCCCCAAGGCCTTCGGCTTCAAGCTGAATGAGCGTCTGGGCCGCTACTCGTTCTACTGCTGGTTCGTCGGCTTCTTCCTGGCCTTCATGCCCCTGTACATCCTGGGCTTCAAGGGCATGACCCGCCGCCTGAACCACTACGACAACCCCGAATGGCAGCCGTACCTGCTGGTCGCCCTGGCTGGCGCCGCGCTGATCATGCTGGGCATCTGGTTCCTGCTGCAGCAAGTGTTCGTCTCGATCCGCCAGCGCAAGCAGAACCAGGACATCACGGGCGACCCCTGGGATGGCCGTACGCTGGAATGGGCCATTTCTTCGCCCGCTCCTTTCTACAACTTCGCCCACGTGCCGCACGTTGACTCGCTGGACCAGTTCTGGGAAGACAAGCAGAACGGCAAGGCCTACAAGCGCCCGGCCAAGTACGAAGACATCCACATGCCGAAGAACACCGCCGCCGGCGTATTCATCGGCGCCTTTGGCCTGGTCATGTGCTTTGCGCTGATCTGGCACATCTGGTGGCTGTCCATCGTCGGTTTCGTCGGCATGATCGGTTCGTTCATCGTCCGCGCCTATGACCGCGACGTCGACTACTGGGTCCCGGCCGCGGAAGTCGAACGCATCGAAAACGCTCACTTTGACAAAATGCAGAAGGCCGCCTGAGCCATGATTCAAGCCGTAGCCACTCACCCCCACGCGGGTCACGACGATCACGCGCATCATGACGATGGATCCAAGACCGTATTCGGTTTCTGGGTCTATCTGATGAGCGACTTGCTGATCTTCTCGGTGCTGTTCGCCACGTTCGCGGTGTTGTTCAACGCCACCGCGGGCGGCCCGACGGGCAAGGAACTGTTCGATCTGAAGTTCGTGCTGGTCGAAACGCTGTTGCTGCTGTTCTCCAGCTTCACCTTCGGCATGGCCAACCTGAACGTGCACGCCAACAACAAGAGCCGCGCCATGGGCTGGTTGATGGTGACGTTCCTGTTCGGCGCGGGCTTCATCGCGATGGAAGTCTATGAATTCCATCACCTGATCTCGATCGGCGCCGGCCCGGGCCGCAGCGCGTACCTGTCGGCGTTCTTCACGCTGATCGGCACCCACGGCCTGCACGTCACCTTCGGCCTGATCTGGATCATCGTCCTGCTGGACATGATCCGCCGCCATGGCCTGGACTCGATCAACAAGCGTCGTCTGGCGTGCCTGAGCCTGTTCTGGCACTTCCTGGACATCGTCTGGATCTGCGTCTTCACCTTCGTCTATCTCATGGGAGCCATCTGATGTCGCACTCCGCTGCGGCCGCACACGGCCACGACGATCACGCCGCCGACCACGGCAGCCTGAAGTCCTACATCATCGGTTTCGTGCTTTCGCTGCTTCTCACCTTCGGCTCCTTCGGCCTGGTGATGAACGGCGGACTGTCCCACGCCATCACCATCGCCGGCGTGGTTGCGCTGTGCGTGCTCCAGTTGCTGGTGCAACTGGTGTACTTCCTGCACATGGGCGCATCGAAGTCGGCCCGCGACAACCTGGCCACGTTTGTCTTCACCGTCATGATCATCGCCATCATCGTCGGCGGTTCGGCATGGGTGCTGTACAACATGAACGTCAACATGGGCCACGCCATGTAATGACGGCTCGCCGTTGAAGCAAAAAAAACAGGCGCCTGCGGGCGCCTGTTTTTTTGCGCGGCGATCCTGCGATCGCGTCGGCCTCAGCCGGCCGGCCGCAAGCTCAGCGTGATATTGGCGCGGCGCGCCAGTTCGCTTGCGCTGACCCCCACGAAAGGCTGCACCCGAGCGCGCTGGTTCAGGTCGCAGGCGGGCGCGGCCTCGGCGCCATCCAGCACCTGCTTCACCGCGCGCGCGCCTGCCGGTCCCTGCGGGCTGCCGTCCTGGCTCGCTTGCCAGGCCAGCATGTCGGCCACCGCCGCGCCGCAGCGCCAGGGCGTGCGGTACAGGCCGGCGTCGTGTTCCAGCAGCATTTTTGCCTTGGTCTCCTGGCCCAGCCTCAGCATGATGACCAGCGGCAGCGCGTCGGGGTCGGCCACGCCCTGGATGCGGATGCCTTGATCGGTGCGATCCGACACATCGGCGCCCGCCTGCAGCCATTGCAGGTACAAGTCGTCCGGCAGCCACGGCAGGCTCAGCGGCGCGATCCGGTTGGCCAGCACGCCGGTCGCATCGGAGGCCTGCGTCAGCGGCACGCCGGCCGCCAGCAAACGCGCCGCCGTGGCGCGCAGCCGGGCGCGCAGTTCGTCCCAATCCGGGCCGTTCTGTTTGATCGCCGCACGGACCTCGACCTGGTTCCACACGCTCAACAGGCTGGACAGCGATTCCGGCGTCAGCGGCGCTTGCGGCTTGCCTGCGGCCTGGACCAACTGGTCCACCAGCGCCGGCTGCATATAGCGCGCCGCCAGGCTCAGCGCTTCGTTCAGGCCGTTGCGCTCCAGCGCCTTGCCCTCGCCGTAGCCGCCCACGGCCGGATCCGCGCCATGGGCCAGCGCGAAGCTCACCCGCTCGGGAATCGGATAGGCCACCCCAGGCGCCAGCTCGCCGCCGGGGGATTCACGCAGGGCTTCCAGCAGCGGCGTTTCCCACATCGCTCGGTTGCCGTAGTACATGCGCACGTAGGCGGCGTTGATGTCCGCGCCCTTGTCCAACAGCTTTTCGGCGTACCAGAAGTTCTTCGTGCTCTGCATGGCGGCATGCAGCAGCGAGCGCCCGTTCTTCTCGCGGGCGTTCGGATTGGCCCCCTTGTCCAGAAGATAGAGCAGATTGTCCTTGTCGCCGCTGTAGTAGGAAATGCGCCGCATCAGCAGCGGCGTGCCGCCGCTGTCCACGGCATCCACGGGCGCGCCTGCGGCGATCAGCGTGTCGGCCAACGCATAGCGCTCGGCGTCCGGCCGCGAGTCCTGACCGTCCGGCAGCGCGCTGGCCAATAGCGGGTAGCCGTTGTTGGAGCCGTCGGCCCGGGCGCCTGCCGCAAGCAATATACGCACGATCTCCAGCTGCTTGCGCGCTACCGCGACGGCCAGCGCCGGCGTGCCGTTTTCGTTGACGCCGTTGGGGTCTTGCCCGCGCGCCAATTCAGCCTGCACCGCGGCGACATCGCCGGCCTGGATCGCCTGGAAGATGGCCAGGCGCGGCCGGCAGGCCGCCGCGTCCAGGGCCGGCACGCCGAGCGCCGCGCCGATGCGGCCGGCGATGTTGCCGGGAATGGGTTCCTGCGCGGCCAGCCGGCGCGAGCAATACTGCCGGTAATCCTCGCGCGCCAAGGCCTCGAAATGGCCGCGCTTGTCGCCCGCCTTTCCTGCCTGCTGCCAGCGTGCATCGGCGCGGTTCAGGTACGCCGCCGTGCGCGCCGGATCGCGCCGCAGCACCTCGCCGAGAAAGAGGTCGGCTTCCTGCGCCTCGCCCGATTCGGCCAGCCAGAAGCCGTAGTCGTTGAAGGCCGTCAACACCTCGGGATCCTTGCCGGTGGGATCGACATCCCGATAATCGTTGCGCCAGAAAAAGCTGCGCAGCTCTCCCAGCGCGCGCCGGAACTCGGCGGTCTGCGCACGCGGAATGCCGCGGACATGCCGGTGTACGTCCAGCAGCCCGGCCTTCAGGTCCGGCCGCGGCCGATGCTCGAAGCTGATGGATTCGGGAAACGTCTTCAACAAGTCCGGGTAGTCCGCCAGCGGCGGCCGCAACGCCGCCAGGATCCGGGCTTTGCGCACATCATCCCAGGGCTGGTCGCTGCTCACGATCGCGGCGGAATTATCCGCGGTCACCTCGTAGGCACTGCCCTCCTCGTCCACCAGAAAGCCGGTCACCCACAGATCGCCATCGTAGGAATAGCCCACCCAATAATGGCTTTCCCCGTCGCGAGGCATCCTGACCCTTACGCTCTCCTTGTCGGTCTTGATTCCGGTGGGCGAGTACATCACCAACGGTCCGGAACGAAAATCCGGCCTGAATTTCCCACCCGGCTCCCGCACATAGCGGTACAGGTACAGCCGGCTCTGCAACTCTCCGACCAGCACCGCGTCCTTGACGTTCTCGGTACCCCACACGCGCTTCTCGGGTTCCCGCAACGGATAGCGCGACAGGCGGGCGGACTCGATGACGGCGCCGATATCGGAAGCCATCGCCCGCGGCGGCGCGGCGGCCAGGCCGGCCAGCGCCAACGCGACGGCGCCGAACAGGCGGGAGACTGCGGGACGGAACGGACGCGGCATGCGGAAGCTTCTGGGGACGGATGGAAAGAGGCCGATGATACGCGCCTTCCCGGTCCCGCCACGCCCCCTGCGATACCGCAAAGACTGCGGACAGCTTTCGTTATATATTGAACAACATAACGACTTCATTAACAGTTTAATAATCCCGCGGACGACGCAACCCCGACCATGCACGCCGTTTCCATCGCCCCCGCACCAGCCCCGGCCGACAGCGCCGGTCCCACCTTGCGGTTCGCCGGCGCGCTGCTGCGCCATGCGCCGCCCGGCCATCCCGACGCGGGATTCTTCGCCACGGTCATCGGCAAGAGCCTGGCCTGCGGCGACCTGGGACGCTGCGGCCTGTCGACCCGGGAACTGGAAGGCCTGATCGCGCGTCTCTTCCCCGGCGCGCTGACGGGCCATGATCCCGCGCTGGCGGACTTGCGCGAGCAAGCCGCCATCTACCCGGCCCGCGGCATGGATGCCGCTCAAACCGAATTCACGCGTCTGTTGCGCGCGCTGCTGGACACCTGGGCCGCCCCCGGCGCGGGCACCACGCCCTGGGTCAGCAGCGTGCTGACCCAGGCCTGTCTGCGGCCCGACCATCTGTGGCGGGACCTGGGCCTGTCGGGCCGCGAGGACGTGACTTTCCTGCTGGCGCGCCACTATCCGGGACTGGTGGTGCGCAATGTGCGCAACCTGCGCTGGAAGCAGTTCCTGGCCTATTCCGCCTGTGAGCAGGCGGGCCTGCCGCCGGCCGCGGCGCCAGGCTGTCCGGCCTGCGAGGACTATGGCTTCTGCTATCCGGACATGCCGGACTGAGGCCCGGCTTCAGAACCGGTACGTTGCCCCCAGGCCCGCTCCCAGACTGCGCCCGGCTGCCGGTTCGTAGTAGCGCCCATTGGTCTCGTTGACGATCACGGACCCGGCGTAGCGGCGGTCGAACAGATTGTCCACGCGACCATAAGCGTTCAGTTCCCAGGCCCCCGCCTTGAACACATAGCCCGCGCTCAAGGCCGCCACGAAATAGGCGGGCGCATCGCCGTCGTTGGCGTCGTTCACGTAGATCTTGCTGAGGAAACGCCCTTCCACCGTGGCCTGCCAACCTTCGGGCGGCGCCCAGGCCAGCGAGGCGAAGGCGGCCTGGCGCGCGATGCCGGGGATCTTGTTGCCGGCGCGGATGTCGCCGGGTCCGTCATCGGCATAACGCGCATTCATCCAGGTATAGGCGAGCTGCGCGCGGCCGTGGCGGGCGAATTCGCCGGACCAGCCCAGTTCCACGCCGTCGCGCCGCGTGCGGCCGGCGTTCTGGTACGTGGTCCGTCCGCCCGAGCTGCCCGCGGAGACGATCTCATCTTCGGTGCCCGTATGGAACACGGCGGCCGTCAGCAGGCCGCCTGCCAGGTTCGCCTTCATGCCGGCTTCCAGGTTGGTGCTGAGCGCGGGGGCCAGCCCGAAATTCAAGCCGGGCTGGCCCCCGGGCCGATACGAGATCTCATTGAGCGTCGGCGTCTCGAAGCCCCGGCCATATGACGCGTAGAGGCTCAGATCGGTGTCCGGCGCATAGCGGATGGCCGCCACCGGCAAGGCCTTGCGATAGCGCGCGTCGCCGCTGTCGTCGACGTTGCCCGGCGCGAGGTAGTGGTCGTTGGAATCGAAGCTGACGGTGCTGAAGCGCAAGCCCGCGTCCAGCGTCCAGCGCGGCGACACCTGCCAGGAAGCCTGCAGATAAGGATCGGCGTTGTAGACGGTATTGGTCTCGTCGCGCCGCAGCGCCCCCTGCACGCCCAGTTGGCGGCCGGCGCCTGCGCCGGTGTAGTTCTGGTAGCCCTTGCGGTCTTCGCGCATGGAATCGTAGGAAAAGCCGCCGATCACGGTCAGCGGCCGGCCCGCCATCGTCAGCTCGGAGGTCCAGCGCAGGTCCGCCCCGCCGTATTGCCGCTTCAGGTCGATGACGCCGCCCGCCTGGGTGGGCGCCGTCTGCGCGGCAGGAGGAATGGCTTGGTACTGCGTGGTGTCGCGCTGGCCGTAATAGACCATCACCCGCAAGGTATTGCGGCTGTCGACCTGGCGCTCGTAGATCGCCCCGCCCTGGGTCTGCCTGACCGTCTTGCGGGTGTCGTACTGCTCGGCCAGCGGCGCCGCGCGCGGATCGTCCTGGAACTGTTGATAGGTCAGGCCCAGCGGATCCTGGGCCTTGAGATCCACGCTGTTGGCCACGAGGGTCAGGCGGCTGGCGTCGTCCAGCTGCAGGCCCAGCTTGGCGTTGCCCAGGTTCTTGCGGGCGGCGCTGTGGTCACGGTAGCCGTCGGTGGTGAAACGGGTCAGGTCCAGCACGTAGTCCAGTCCGCCGCTGGCGCCGTTGGCGCGGGCGCCGTAGCGCCAGGTGCCGTAGCTGGCGCCCCAGCCGCTGGCCGTGAGCGACGGCGGCGCCACGCCATCCTCGGTCGACACCTGGATCACGCCGCCCGAGGAATTGCCGTACAGCGCCGAAAATGGCCCCCGCAGCACTTCGACGCTGCCGATGGAGCCTATGTCGATGTTTGAGGTCTGCCCTTGGCCGTCCGGCATGGTGGCCGGGATGCCGTCCACGTACAGGCGCACGCCGCGCACGCCGAAGGTGGAGCGCGCGCCAAAGCCGCGGCTGGAGATCTGCAGGTCCTGCGCGTAGTTCTGGCGGTTCTGGATCTGCAGGCCGGGTACGCCGGCCAGACCCTCGGACAGGTTGATGCCCGGCTGCTGCAGGCGCATGGCCGCACCCTCCACCACGTTGACCGAAGCGGGGGTATCCAGCACCGCGGTACCCAGGCGCGTGCCCGTCACCACCACCGCGGGCAGGAGCGGTTCGGCTTCCTGCGCCCAGGCGATTCCGGCCGGCAACGACGCCAGCAGGCCATGCACGGCCCAATGCCCCACGCCCGTACGCCACCACTGCCGCTGCGCCAAACACGTCTCCTGTAGGGGCCGCGGCGGGAATCGGTTCTAATACCCGCCATGGATAACTTGCAAGACATCGAACGCCGCCTGCTGGAGCTGGAGGTCAAGGCCAGCTTCTCGGACGATATGCTGGAACAGCTCAACCAGATCATCGTGCGCCAGCAACAGCAGATAGACCGGCTGATGCGCGAAGTGGCCGACCTGCGGCAGCAAGCGCCCGAGGGCGGCGCCCCCTTCCGCAGCCTGCGCGACGAAATTCCGCCGCACTACTGACGCTGCGCCTGCGGTACGGGCGGCGCGTCCGCGCTGCATTCCCCCTATCACGCCCAAACCGCATGGAATCGCCGTATTCCAGGCTTGCTCACGCCTGAAAATCCGTCCCCAATTCCATCAATGGAAAATATATCCTAATAAATTAGCTATCTTTCCACTGATGGGAATATCTTTTACCGATATACGGGTTTATCCCTAGTCCGATTCAGCGCACTATTGAGCCATCGGGAAACAGCAACGAACCAGACGGATAGGCCGCCGATTCGCTCCCAAAGCTCTTGAAATCGGAGATTTACCATGAAGACCCTCGCTACCGCTTTGATGATGTCCCTGGCCGCGCTAAGCGCCGGCGCCTACGCCGCCTCGCCCAACATCGAACCCAACAACGTCCCGTTCCAGGGCGTCTACGGCACGCCTTATGAAGGCCCGACCCGCGCCCAGGTGCAGGCCGAACTGGCCGCTGCCAAGGCTGCCGGCCAGATGGCTGAAGTGGAACCGAACAACGTGCCCTTCCAAGGCGTCTACGGCACGCCCCACACCGGCAAGACCCGCGCTGAAGTGCGCGCCGAACTGGCCGCCGCCCGCGCTGCCGGCCAGATGGCCGATGTGGAACCGAACAACGTGCCCTTCCAAGGCGTCTACCACGCCAACTGAGCGCACGCGGATTTACCCCTCCCCTTGTTGTACCTTGGCCGCCAGCTTCTGGCGGCCTTTTTTCGCCTGCGCAAGGCATTGTTCCATCCGTTCGCGTACTATCGCCCCAAGATCAGGCATAACACTACGACTCAACAGGGAGCCCATCTTGAAACACACTCGCGTTCTCGCCTCTTTGCTGGTGGCTTGCGGCATCGCCGCGCCGGCCTTTGCCGCGCCTCCAGTGATGCTGAACAATGCCATCATCACGCAGATCCCCAAGGCCGATCAGCCCTCCTACCGTGACGCCGTGGTGCAGGCGCTGAACAACTCGGCCGACGGCTAGCGCACCCAGTGGAGCAGCACGCACCAGCCGCGCAAGGCGCCGCCCATCACGGTGCAGCTGACCCCCACGCAGACCAGCAAACTCAAGGACGACCGCGTCTGCCGCTTCCTGGTTGGCGATTTCGCCCGCGGCGCCACCACCGAAAAGTGGCAGTTCTGGTTCTGCAAGCAGCCGGACGGCACCTGGAAGGCCAGCAGCAACTAAGCGCGCCGGACTCCAGCGCCCGAGCGCATAAAAAACGCGCCGCTCCATCCAGGGATGGGGTGGCGCGTTTTTTTCGCCTGGTCCGCGCGCCGCAAGGGCGCGCAAGCAGGATCAGGCCGAGGCTTCGACGCGGTTGGCGTCCAGCACCGTCATCGCGGTCATGTTGATGATGCGGCGCACGGTGGAGCTGGAGGTCAGGATGTGCACCGGGGCGTTGGCGCCCAGCAGGAACGGACCCACCGCCACGTTGCCGCCTGCGGCCGTCTTCAACAGGTTGTAGGCGATGTTGCCCGAGTCCACGTTCGGGCACACCAGCAGATTGGCCTCGCCCTTGAGCGAAGACGAGGGCAGGATGCGCATGCGCAGCGCTTCGTCCAGCGCGCAATCGCCGTGCATTTCACCGTCGATCTCAAGTTCCGGCGCGGCCTGGCGCACCAGTTCCAGCGCGCGGCGCATCTTCGCGCCCGAGGCCGAACTGCCCGAACCGAAGTTCGAACGCGACAGCAGCGCGACCTTGGGCGCCAGGTTCATGCGCGCCATTTCCTGCGCCGCCATCACCGTGAACTCGGCGATCTGCTCGGCCGAGGGTTCATCGTTGACGTGCGTGTCCACCAGCACCACCGTGCGCTCGTTGAGCAGCAGGATGTTCATGGCGGCGTACACGTTGTGGCCAGGACGGCGGCCGATGACCTCGTCCACGAAGCGCAGGTGATCGTGGTACGCGCCCACCGTGCCGCAAACCATGCCGTCGGCGTCGCCCAGGTGCACCATCATCGCGCCGATCAGGGTCAGGCGGCGGCGCATTTCCACGCGCGCCATTTCCTTGGTGATGCCGCGGCGGCACATCAGTTCCCAGTACGTGGTCCAGTACTGGTGGAAGCGTTCGTCGTATTCCGGGTTGGTGACTTCGACGTCCTCGCCCAGACGCAGACGCAGGCCGAACTTCTCGATGCGCGACAGCAGGACGGCGGGACGGCCCACCAGGATGGGACGGGCCAGGCCTTCGTCCACGATCACCTGCACCGCGCGCAGCACGCGCTCGTCTTCGCCTTCCGTGAACACGATGCGAGACTTGCCGCCTTCGCGCACGATGCGCTTGGCCGCCGAGAACAGCGGCTTCATGAAGGCGCCCGAGTGGTACACGAACTGCTGCAGTTGCTCTTCGTAGGCTTCCAGGTCCGCCAGCGGACGCGTCGCCACGCCGCCTTCCATTGCGGCCTTGGCCACCGCCGGGGCGATGCGCACGATCAGGCGCGGATCGAAGGGCTTGGGAATCAGGTATTCGGGGCCGAACGAAATGTCGTAGGTGCCATAGGCCGCGGCCACCACTTCGTTCTGCTCTTCCTCGGCCAGCTCGGCAATGGCGTACACCGCCGCCTTTTCCATCTCGCGGGTGATGGTGGTGGCGCCCACGTCCAGCGCGCCGCGGAAGATGTAGGGGAAGCACAGCACGTTGTTGACCTGGTTCGGGTAGTCCGAACGGCCGGTCGCCATGACCACGTCGTCGCGCACCGACTGCGCCACTTCCGGCAGGATCTCGGGCGTGGGGTTGGCCAGCGCCAGGATCAGCGGGCGCGGACCCATGGCCGAGACCATTTCCGGCTTGAGCACGCCGCCGGCCGACAGGCCCAGGAACACGTCGGCGTCCTGGATCACTTCGGCCAGCTTGCGGGCGTCGGTCTTCTGCGCGAAGCGCGCCTTGTCCGGGTCCATCAGCACGGTGCGGCCTTCGTAGACCACGCCTTCGATGTCGGTGACCCAGACGTTTTCCAGCGGCAGGCCCAGGTCCACCATCAGATCCAGGCAGGCCAGCGCGGCGGCGCCTGCGCCCGAAGTCACCACCTTGACCTGCTTGATGTCCTTGCCCACGACCTTCAGGCCGTTGATGAAGGCTGCCGAAACGGTGATGGCCGTGCCGTGCTGGTCGTCATGGAAAACGGGAATCTTCATGCGCTCGCGCAGCTTGCGCTCGACGGTGAAGCACTCCGGAGCCTTGATGTCTTCGAGGTTGATGCCGCCGAAGGTGGCTTCCAGGCCCGCGATGATCTCGACCAGCTTGTCCGGGTCGGTCTCGTTGATTTCGATGTCGTACACGTCAAGGCCGGCAAACTTCTTGAACAGCACCGCCTTGCCTTCCATCACCGGCTTGGAGGCCAGCGCGCCGATGTTGCCCAGGCCCAGCACCGCGGTGCCGTTGGTGATCACGCCCACCAGGTTGCCGCGGCCGGTGTACCGGTACACATTGGCCGGATCGGCCACGATTTCTTCGCAGGCCGCCGCCACGCCGGGCGAGTACGCCAGGGCCAGGTCGCGCTGGTTGACCAGCGGCTTGGACGCCACGACGGAGATCTTCCCCGAGGTGGGGAACTCGTGATAGTCCAGTGCTGCCTGGCGATCCGATTGCGTATTCATGGGGCTGAGCCTCCTAGTCTTGATATAGGAAAAATTCTAGGCTCCAATACATAAGCAGATCATTCAACTTTAATATCGTCCCATAATATTTACCTTATGCATCGCCTATGACAGCCTTTGATCCGGACCTGGTTATCCGGAAACTGACCTCGCGGCTGAAGATGCGCCACCTGGTGCTGCTGCTGCAGATCGAGCAGCACGGCTCGCTGACCCGGGTGGCCGAACACATGGCCACCAGCCAGCCGGCCGTGACCAATGCCCTGGCCGAACTAGAAAGCATGTTCGACGTGCCCCTGTTCGAACGCTCGGTGCGCGGCATGACGCCCACGCCCCTGGGCGCGGTGGTGCTGGCGCGGGCCCGCGCCCTGGTCCACGACCTGGGCCATCTGGTCCAGGAAATGGAGGCCGTGGCGGCCGGCCATGCCGCCCATCTGCACATCGGCGTCATCCCCTTCGTGTCCGGCCAGATGCTGTCGTCCGCCATCAGCCGCACCCTGCCCCAGGGCCGCCGCATCACCGCCACCATCCACGAAGGCCAGGGGCCGGCGCTGCTGCGGCAGCTGCGCGACCACACGCTGGACCTGGTGGTGGGCTGGGCCACGCCGTCGGTGGACATGGACAACCTGGGCTTCGAGGTGCTGTACCACCAGCAGCCGCGCCTGATCGCCAGCCGCCGGCTGGCCGCCCGCCTGGGCCGCTCGCGGCTGGAATGGAACCGGCTGGCCGACCTGGACTGGATCCTGGGCACGCCGGACAGCCCGATCCGCGAACAGGTGTCCGAGATCTTCCTGCGCGCCGGGCTGGCGCCCCCGACGCCGTCGGTGCAAAGCGACTCGTCCAAGCTGATCGGCGAAATGATCGTGGCCAGCGACCGCGCCGTCGCCATCCTGCCCGCCGACATCGCCGACGAACTGGTGCGCATCGCGGGCGCGGCCATCGTGCCGTATTCCTTCGACTGGACCCTGCCGCCGATCGCGCTGTTCACGCGCGCCGACGGTCTGCGCCGCAACGTCGACGCGCTGTTCGCCGCCGCGCTGCGCGAGGCCTATACCAAAGGTGCGCGGCCGCCCGCCTGATCCGCGCCCAGCGGGAAAATTGCCAACAAATGCAAATACGCTCGCGCCGCGGCGGCGCGCCCTCCTATACTTCCCGCGCCAAGCAACAAGCAGGAGGGCACGCAGTTTGTTCACACTTCCGCCTATCAACCCGGGCCGCGGCGCAATCGCCCTCCTCACCCTCGCCGCGCTTGCCGGATTGTCCGGCTGCAATTCGCTGCTGAACGAAGGCACGGGCGCCGCGGCCGGTATCGCCGGCACCGCCATCGCCAACAAGGTCACTGACAACGCCACCGTCGCCACCGGCATCGGCCTGGGCGTGCAGGCCGGCGCCAAGGCCGCGCTGGCCTACGCCCAGCGCAAGACCCGCGGCGAAGAACAGGACGCCATCGCCATGGCCGCCGGCCCGCTGGCGGTCGGCAAAGTGGCCAACTGGCAGGTCAAGCACGAGCTGCCCATCGAAAGCGACGCGCAAGGCCAGGTCACGGTTAGCCGCCTGATCGGCGGCGTGGACCTGGAATGCAAGGAAGTGGTCTTCTCCATCGACACGCCGGCCGACAAGGCCGGCGCCGATCCGCAACGCGAGTTCTACGTCACCACCGTGTGCCGCGACGGCAAGCACTGGCGCTGGGCCAGCGCCGAACCCGCCACGGCCCGCTGGGGCTCGCTGCAGTGAGGCGCGCCGCAAGCCTGCTGGCGCTGGCCGCCTGCCTGGGCCTGGCCGGCTGCCAGAGTTCCTCCATCGGCGGCGCGGCGGGCGCCGTGGTCGGCACCGTCAGCGGCGCCGCCACCGCCAATCCGGTCGCGGGCTACGCCATCGGCGTCACGGTGCAGGCGGCGGTGGATGCCACTGTGAAATACGTGCTGCGCGAGTGGAAGAACGACCAGCAGAACGTCATGGCCAATGCGGCGGGCGCCCTGCCCATCGGCCAGGTGCGCCAGTGGGAAATCCGCCACGCGCTGCCGGTGGGCAGCGAGCGCGGCGGCATCCAGGTGGTGCGCGACATCGCCACGCCCTTGACCCACTGCCGCGAAGTGCTGTTCACGGTGGAGCAAAAGGACGCGCCCGCGCCCGCCTACTCCAGCATGATCTGCCAGCAGCCGGGCGGCCAGTGGAAGTGGGCCGCGGCCGAACCCGCGGTAGCGCGCTGGAACGGCCTGCAATAGCCTGAACGCGGGGCCGCCGGCCCCTTGATCGCGCCCGGGCGGGCGGGTGATACTGCCTGCAAGCCCCTTATCCCAGACTCCCCATGAACGCAGGCCAGTTCGTCATGCAGCGCAGCGCCCTCGCCGGCGTGCAGGCCGTGGCCGCGCACAGCCGGCATGCGTTCGCGCGCCACACGCACGAGCAGTTCGGCATCGGCGTCATGCGCCAGGGCGCCCAGGTCTCGCACAGCGGCCGCGGCCAGGTCGAGGCCGGCCCTGGGCACGTGATCACGGTGAACCCGGGCGAAGTGCATGACGGCGCCCCCATCGGCGATGGCGAACGCGCCTGGCAGATGCTGTATCTGGATCCCGAGGTGGTGGCGCAGGCCGCGGCCGAACTGGGCGCAAGCAGGCTCGGCTACGAATTCGAGCACCCCGCGCAGGACCGTCCCGCGCTGGCGCGCGACGTGCTGGCACTCTATGCCCAGGCCACCGCCGGCGCAGCGCCGCTGGCCTGCGATGCGCTGCTGCTGCGCATCCTGGCGCAGGCGCGCGACCGCGATGCCGAGCGCCTGGCCCGGCCTGCGCGCGCCACCCCCGACGCCATCCGCCATGCCCGCGCGCTGATCGACGACGACCCGGCGGCCTCGCTGTCGCTGGCCGACCTGGCCACGGCCAGCGGCCTGAGCCGCTACCAGGTGCTGCGGGCCTTTGCCCGCGACACCGGCCTCACGCCCCACGCCTACCAGGTGCAGCGGCGCCTGCTGCTCGCGCGCAGCCTGATCCGGCAGGGCTCGGCGCTGGCCGATGCCGCCGCCGCGGTCGGCTTTGCCGATCAGAGCCACATGACCCGGCTGTTCGTGCGCGCCTACGGCGTATCGCCGCGGCGCTACGCGCGGGCCGCGGCCTGATCCCTGCAATTTCGTTCAAGACCCGGGCGCGCCCGGCCGCTTAGCCTGTGCGCTTCTCTCTGAAAGAGCGCGGATCGGATCATGAACAATCGAATGCGGGGCTATTGCTATCTGGCGGCCGCCATGGCGCTGGTGGGCAGCACGGTAGCCGCCAGCAAGATCATCGGCACGGGCTTGCCGCCCTTCACCGCGACGGCCTTGCGCTTCGCCATCGCCTTGCCCTGCTTCGCGCTGCTGATGGCGTTGACCGGCGCGCGCCTGCCGCGGCTGGAGCGGCGCGACTGGCTGCTGCTGGCCGTCCAGGCCATCGCCGGCAGCGTCGGCTACACCGCGCTGCTGATCGCTGGGCTGCAGCGCGCGTCGGCGGTGGACGGCGGCATCATCCTCGGCACCTTGCCGCTGGTCTCGGCCGCCATTGCCATCCTGCTGCTGGGCGAACGCCCGGGCAAAGCCACGCTGGCCGCCATCATCGCCGCCGCCTTCGGCGTCTGGCTGATGATGCGCCATTCGGCCGGCCAAGGCGGCGCGCGCTCGCTGGCGGGCAACGCGCTGATCCTGGGCGCGGTGCTGTGCGAAGGACTATTCATCCTGTTGAACAAACGGCTGCGCCAGCCGGTAGCGCCGCTCGCGCTATCGACGCTCATGACGGGCTTCGGCCTGGCGTTCTCGGCCGTGGCGAGCGTGGCGGAAGCGCCCTGGAACCTGGACTTGCCCGCGCCGGCGGTGGCCGCGGTGGCCTACTACGCGCTGGTGCCCACCGTGGGCGGCTTCCTGCTCTGGTATGCGGGCGCGGCCCGCGTCAACGGCGCCGAAGCCGCCTTGTTCACCGCGCTGGCGCCGGTGTCGGCGGTAGCGCTTGCCGCCGGACTGCTGGGCGAGGCCCTGGCTCCCGCGCAGTTGGCCGGCATGGCTTGCGTGCTGGGCGCGGTGCTGATGTTGGGCGGGTCCGGGCTGCGCTCGCGCGGCCGGCGGCTACGCGCCGAGCCCGCAGCCGCTGGCGACGAAGCACCCAGCGGCCCTAGCCGCGGCTGAAGGCCAGCGCAAACTCGTCGGAAAAAATATCGGCCAGCGAACGCCGCAACGCGGCCGCGCGCTCGGCGCCGTAGGCCGCCTCGAAGCGGCGCTGCGCATCCTTCCACAGCCGCTTGGATTCCGCCAGCTTGGCGCGTCCCGCATCCGTCAGCGCCACGCGGCGGCTGCGGCCGTCCAGCGGGTCGCGCGACATCTGCACGTAGCCGTCGCGCTCCAGCGGCTTGAGGTTGTGCGCCAGCGCCGACCGGTCCAGCACCATGATGCGCGCCAGGTCCGTCATCGACGGCGTGCCTGCGCGCGCGATGTGCACCAGGATGGAATGCTGCGACACCTTCAGGCCGCAGGGAGCCAGCACCGTGTCGTACAGCTGCGACACGCGCCGGGTCGCCTTGCGCAGCGCGGCGCCGTTGCAGACTAACGGATCGGGTGCAACGGAAGCGGCGGAAACGGAGGGCTGTTCGTCGGACATGACAGGCGCAGGAAGAGGAGGACGGCGAGGACTCAACGCTACCGCCGGCATGGACTCGAGTCTAGCTCAATCTTGACTTTTATTGGCATATGCACGTAAATATTCGAACGCCACCCAAGGGTTCCTTCCGATGTCCGCGCCCCCGCCGCCCCGTCCCGCCAACGCGCGCCTGCAGGCCATGCTGCACGCGCCCATCGGCCCCACGCTGGCGCGCCTGGCGTGGCCGAACATCCTGATGATGCTGGCGCAGTCTTCCACGGGATTGATCGAGACCTGGTTCCTGGCGCGCCTGGGCACGCCGGTACTGGCGGGCGTGGCCTTGGTGGTGCCGGTGTTGATGCTGATGCAGAACATGTCGCAAGGCGCGATGGGCGGAGGCATCTCGGCCGCGGTGGCAAGATCGCTGGGCGGCGGCCGGCAGCGCGAGGCGGACCAGCTGGTACTGCATGCCGTGGTGCTCAACGGCCTGCTGGGCCTGGCGTTCTGCGCACTGCTGCTGCTTGGCGGTCCGTGGCTGTACCGCGCACTGGGCGCCGAGGGAGAGGCGCTCGAGGCCGCCCTGGCCTACTCCGACGTCATCTTCGGCGGCATCGTCCTGATGTGGCTGATGAACGCGTTCGCCAGCGCCATCCGCGGCACCGGCAACATGCTGGTGCCCGGCGCCGTGATCTGCGGCGGCGCCCTGCTGCTGATCCCGCTGTCGCCGTGCCTGATCTTCGGCTGGGGGCCTTTTCCCGCGCTGGGCGTGGCCGGCGGCGGCTGGGCGCTGGTGATCTACTACGCCCTGGGCGCGCTGATCCTGGGCCTGTACTGCGCCAGCGGACGCAATGCCGCGCGGCTGGTGCCCAGCCGCCTGTATCCGGGCCTGATGCGCAACATCCTCAGCGTGGGCGCGCTGGCCACCATCAACCCGCTCCTGACCAACGCCCTGGTGGCGCTGACGGCGGCCCTGGTCGGCGCCTATGCCGGCACCGCGGCGGTCGCCGGCTACGGCATCGCGGTGCGCCTGGAATACCTGCTAATGCCCATCGCCTTCGGCTTGGGCGCGCCCATGGTGGCGATGGTCGGGTCCAACATCGGCGCGGGCCAGCCCGAACGCGCGCTGCGCATCGCCCTGACCGGCGGCGCGATGGCCTTTGTGCTGGCCGAGACCATCGGACTGGCGGCGGCGTTCTTCCCCGAGGCCTGGCTGCGCCTGTTCGGCGCGCAGGATCACATGCTGGAAGCCGGCGCCAGCTACCTGCGCACGGTCGGCCCGGTCTACGGCTTCTTCGCCCTGGGATTCTCGATGTACTTCGCATCGCAGGGCGCCGGCCGCCTGAAATGGCCGCTGATTGCAGGCTTCCTGCGCCTGCTGCTCGGCATCGGCGCCGGCGCCATTGCCTTGCGCCTGACGGGATCGCTGGGCCTGTTCTTCGCCATCGCGGCGCTGGCGATGTGCGTCTATGGCCTGGTCATCCTGGGCGCCGTCGCGTCGGGCTCCTGGTTCGACCGCCCGGCCCAGGGCTGGCGCCGGCTGTTCGCGCGCTCCTAGCGGTCCGGGCGCGCAGGCGCGTCGCGCAGCGCGTATTCCACCAGCGCTGCCGCGTAGGCCGGCAGCGTGTCGCGCACGCACAGCACCAGGTCGCGCGCGGCCCAATCGTCGGCCAGCGCCACGCGCCGCACGCCCGCGGCCCGGCCATAGCGCGCCGCCGCCACGCGCGGCACGATGGCAATGCCCACGCCCTGCCCCACCATCCGGCACACGGCATCGAAACTGCGCAACCGCACGCGGTACGACAAGGCCTTGCCGCCGCGGCGCGCGTGATGCGCGATGTGTTCCTGCAAGGCGCTGCCCTCGACCAGCCCGACGAACTCCTGGTCGGCCACGTCGGCCAGCAACACCGACTGACGGCTGGCCAGCGCGTGCTCCGGCGGCACGATCAGCGTCAGGGGATCATGCCGGAAGGTCTGCGTGCGCAAGCCTTGCAGGTCAGCGGAATCCGCCAGCACACCGATATCGCAGGTGCCTGCCCGCAACGCGTCGGCGATCTCGTGGCTCAAGCGTTCCTCCAGGTCCACCGAGACGCGGGGATGATCCTTGAGAAACGCGCCCAGCACCGGCGGCAGGTATTCGCTCAAGGCCGTGGTGTTGCACAGCACGCGCACCAGCCCCTTCAATCCCAGGCCGTAATGGTCCAGCTCGCCGCGCATGCGGTCCATCTGCGCCAGCACCACGCGCGCATGGTGCGCCAGCGTGCGGCCCGCCGGCGTGGGCTCGACCCCGCGCGGCTCGCGCAGCAGCAGCGGCACGCCCAGCGTGTCCTCCATGCCGCGGATACGCTCGCTCGCCGATGCCAGCGTCATGTGGGAGCGCTTGGCTCCCGCGGTGATGGAGCCGGTTTCCTGTACGTTGAGGAACAGCCGCAGATCGGTGAGATCGAATCGCATGCGAAAAGCGTAGCACGGCACCCCTCAGGCTGTGCCATAGGCCAACTACGCAAGATCCCGATACCGGTCCCAGGGCGCCGCGGATGACAATCAAGTCTCGCCCCTTCCAATCCAGGGAAATTCCATGAAAACCATCACACCGCGGCGCCCCCGGGTCCATTGGCCCGCTCTTGTCCTGCTGGCCCTGAGCCTGCACGGCTCAGGCCTGGCCGTAGCCGGCAGCCTGGACCCGCACACCACGCCCGCGCAGAAATACGCGCTGGCGCTGGAAGCCCAGACCCAGGGCGACTACGCCGCCATGACACAGTGGCTGCGCGCGGCCGCCAGCGACGGTCACGCGCCAGCGCAGCGCATGCTGGGCATCGCGCTGCTGGGCGGTCCGGCGCTCTACGGAGAGTCCCTGCGCGCCGACCTGTGCGAGGGACGGCGGTGGCTGCTGCGCGCGGCCCGCCAGGACGGCAAGGGCGCGGACGATGTTGCCTACGCCCTGTTCGGCCGTCCGCGCGACGGCCTCACCGTCGCCTGCGAGCCCGCATGAACCTCCTGGACCTGTTTCCCGGCGGCACGCCGACGCTGCTTGCCGTCACCGTATCGGTATTCATCCTGGCCGGCGTGGTCAAGGGCGTCGTGGGGCTGGGACTGCCCACCATCTCCATGGCCATGCTGGCGCTGGTCATGGCCCCGGCCCAGGCCGCGGCATTGCTGATCGTGCCGTCCCTCATCACCAACCTCTGGCAGGCCCGGCCTTGGGCCACGCTGCCCCAGGTGCTGCGCCGCATCGGCGCCATGCAGGCCGGCGTCTGCGCCGGCACGATAGGCGGTGCGCTGTGGCTCGGTCCGCCTTCGGGGCATTGGGCCAGCGTATGCCTGGGGCTGGCGCTGGTGGCTTATGCCGCCTGGGGCCTGTTCGGCTCGCCGCCCAGGGCGCCGCGGCGCCATCAAGGGCTGGTGGGCGTATCGGTCGGCGCCATTACCGGGGTCATCACCGCGGCGACCGGCGTGTTCGTCATCCCCGCGGTGCCTTATCTGCAAGCCCTGAACCTGGGCAAGGACGGCCTGATCCAGGCCATGGGCATCTCGTTCACGGTGTCCACGGTGGCGCTGGCGATCGGCCTGGGCGTCAACGGCGGCTACGCGCCCGAAGCCGCCGGCGCGTCCTTGCTGATGCTGCTGCCCGCGCTGGCCGGGATGGCGCTGGGCACATGGCTGCGCGGCAGGATGTCGGCGCAGGCCTTCAAGCGCTGCTTCATGGTGAGCCTGGCGCTCCTGGGCGCCTACCAGGCGGTGCAAGGCTGGACGGCCTGAGGCCGGCCGTCGGACGGAAAGTCAGGCGGCCATCCGCCTTTCGTCCACGAAGCCAATCGACACGGACATCTCGCGCCAGCGCGCCAACTCCTGCTGCACGGTCTGGATCTTGGCGCGCGCCTGGTCGAAGGCGTCGCGCCCCAGGAACAGGTGCAGAGGCGCATATTGCGCCTGGGCCGCGTTGATCAGCGTGCGCGCCATCTTGGCCGGATCTCCGTCCGCGTCGCGCGCCTGCGCATTGCGCGCCGCCCGCTCGGGCGCTTGCTCGCCGTCCGCGATGCGCAGCGCGCCTGGATAGACCAGCGACACCCGGATGCCGAACGGCGCGGCCTCGGCGGCCAGGGCTTCGGTCAGGCCGCTGACGGCGAACTTGGCGGCGCTATAGGCGCCCCAATCGGCCCGGCCGCCATCAAAGCCCAGGATCGACGAGATATTGAACACGTGGCCGCTGCGCTGCGCGCGCATGCGCGGCAGGGCCGCGCGGATCACGTTCAGTGTGGCGAACACATTGATGTCGAAGGTGTCGCGCAAGTCCTCGTCCGGCAGGCTGTCCAGCGCGCCGCGCAGGCCATGGCCCGCGTTGTTCACCACCACGTCCAGCCCGCCGAAGGCTGTCACCGCGGCATCCACCGCGCGTTGCACCTTACGCTCATCGGCCAGGTCCACCGTCAGGGGCAGGAACCGCCCCTCCAGCTTGGCGCCCACCGCGTCCAGCAGCGCATCGCCGTCCTGCGAGGTCGCCGCGACCTTGTGGCCCAAGTCCAGCAACATCTTCACCAGGACCAGGCCCAGGCCCGCGGATGCGTCCGTCACCAACCAGATTTTTTCGGTATTCATGCGATTCCCTTCCCTTGCGTGTGCTGCCGGCAACGCGCCCGGCAGCGTGGCGGAGCCAGCGCATCCGCAATGGACTCGCCGCCCCGACCCTGGAAGAGATGGTAAGAATCGCCAGCCTGCGCGTACAGGCTCGTTCTTGCGTGAAACCTGCCTATTCCTGCAATGCTGTGTTCCGCTCGCGCTCAGCCCAACGCGCTGCGGTAGTGCTCGCTATCGAATGCCGGCGCGCTTGCCGCTTGCGGCGCGGCTGACGGTTCCTGCGCCGCGCCGGGCGTCTCGACGCCGAAGAGAGAGAGTTCCGCGTTGACCAATGCCAGTATGAAATTTGCCATGATGACTCCTAGGATTTTGCGTCCGGACCGGCGCGGGCCGCGCAGGTCTTATAGAGGACATGGATGCCATGGTGCGGGCCTGGCCGCGCGCCGTCCATTTGCTTTACTCAATGGCGCCGATTGACGGGATGCAAGCCGGGAGACGCCCGGGCCTGGAATGACGGATAATTCGGGGTGTTTGCCGCAGCGCTGCGGGAAACAGCACTTTTCTTGGGCCTAGCGCCCGCCCGCATTCGGAGTCAGTCATGCATCGCGGTATCGAGGCGATCGAAAAATTCATGGAATCTGTCGGCCTGGCCTGGCGCCCCGGCTCGACCGCGCGCGCCGAACTCAAAGTCAGCTACCGCATCGGCAATACCCGTCCGCTGGGCATAGACCGCACGCTGGTCGAATTCCACTGCGATGCCAAGCGCGCCAAGGTCTGGGTGCCGGAATTCTCGCGCACCAGCTTTCATCAATGGTTCGAAGTGCCCTACCAGGAGTTCGAATTCACCCCTGGCGGCTCGATGCTGAAGATCAAGGCCCCGGCGCGCGGCAACGCCCCGCCGTACAGCGTGGGCATCAAGCCGCTGGCCTGAGGCCTGCCGCTGCCGCCTGCGGCGGCAGCGTCCATTACAGCTGCTTGTACATGATGGTGGTGCCGTCCAGCTTGGCGGCATCATGCGGATCGCGGCTGAAACCCGGTATCACTCCCACCGTCTGGTAGCCCTGCGACGCATACAGCGGCTCGGCGCTATCGCCCGTGCGCGTGTCCAGCGTGATCAGGCTGCGGCCCTGACGCACTGCCATGGCTTCCGCCTCGGCCAGCAGGGCGCGGGCGATGCCGCGGCGGCGGAAATCCGGATGCACCAGCAGCTTGCGCACCTCGGCGCGGTGGGGCTGATTGGGCGGCGTGTCCCAATCCAGCTGCACCGACCCCGCGACGCGTCCGTCCTGGCGCGCCACCCACAGCGCGGACTTGCCGCCGGCGACCGCCGGCAACACCTTGGCGCGCCAGAAGGCCTGCGCCTCGTCCGACGAATACGGCAGTACGAAGCTCACGCTGGCGCCGCCCTGCACGCAGGCGCGCAGCAGCTCGGCCAGCTCGGGCACGAGAACGTCGGCGGCATCCGCCGACAGCAGGGTCAATTCAGGATTCGGATGGGACATGATGGACTCAGACGATGAAGAGCAGATAACGGGCGCCGCAATGCGGCGGGGTTGAGAATTCGCTGGCGCCAAACAGCTGGTAGCGCAGGCAGTCGCCCTGCGACAAGCCATGCGCCTGCCCGTCGACGGTGATGGCCAGTTCGCCTTCCAGCATCAGCAGATGGTGTTCAAGCCCCGGCCGGGGCGACCGCTCGTAGGCGATGCGCGTGCCGGGCTCCAGTTCGCACGCCAGCACCTCGCCCGCCAATTGCTGCGCGGGCGGTGACACCGAGCGGCGGCGGAATCCCGCACTGGCGTCCACCCACACGGCCTGCGCCTGCTGCGGCACCAGCGGCACGAAATCGTCCTCGACCATGAGCATCAGGCGCGACATGGTCATGCCATAGGCCGCGCACAGCTTGCCCAGCGCGCTGGCGGTCGGGCTGACCTCGGCGTTCTCCAGGCGCGACAGGGTGGCGCGGCTGAGACCGGCGCGGGCGGCCAGCTCGTCCAGCGACCAGTTGCGCTCCTGGCGCAACGCCTTGAGCCGGCCCGCGATGCGCCGGTCCAGATCGGCGTCGGGTTCGTTTGAATTTTCCATATTAGAGAATTTCTCTCAAATACGGAAATACGTCAAGCGCCGCGGACGAACCGCCGCCGCAACCAACCCGCGCCGCGATTTCGGCACAATACGGGTCATGCACCTGGCCAAACCCCTGATGATGACCGCCCTTTGCCTGAGCCTCCTGAGCGGCTGCGGCTTGCCGCCGCTGGACAACCGCAGCGTATCCCACGCCCTGACGCCCGAGGCGTCGCAGGACACCGCCCTGGGCCGGGCCATCGCACCGCTGGCCGCCAAACATCCCGGCAAATCGGGCATCCACCCCCTGCCCGACGCCTACGACGCCTTCGCCGCCCGCATGCTGCTGGCGCGCGCCGCCGAACGCAGCCTGGACGTGCAGTACTACATCTGGCACAAGGACATGACCGGCACCATGCTGCTGGAAGCCCTGCACGTCGCGGCCGACCGCGGCGTGCGCGTGCGGCTGCTGCTGGACGACAACGGCACCTCCGGGCTGGACGAGGAACTGGCCGCCCTGGATGCGCACCCGAACATCGAGGTGCGGCTGTACAACCCCTTCGTGCTGCGCTGGCCCAAGTCCCTGGGCTACGTGACGGACTTCAGCCGCCTGAACCGCCGCATGCACAACAAGTCCTTCACCGCGGACAACCAGGCCACCATCATCGGCGGGCGCAACATCGGCGATGAGTACTTCGGCGCGGCCAGCGGCGTGCTCTTCACCGACCTGGACGTGTTGGCCATCGGCGCCGCGGTCAATGACGTGTCGACGGATTTCGACCGCTACTGGGCCAGCGACTCTGCCTACCCGGTAGACCGGCTGCTGAAGAAGACCAGCCCCGGCGAACTCGACGAACTGGAACAGGCCGCCACCCGGGTCGAGCGCTCTCCCGAAGCCGCCGCCTATGCCGACGCCATGCGCAAGCTGCCCTTCATCCAGCAACTGCTGCAAGGCCAGCTGACACTGGAGTGGGCCGACACGCGCATGGTCAGCGACGATCCGCGCAAGACGCTGGGCACCGCGCCACCCGAGGCGATGCTGCCGCATCAGCTGCATGAAATCATCGGCACCCCCACCACCGATCTCGAACTGGTGTCGCCCTATTTCGTGCCTACCGCCGTCGGCACCGAGTCCTTCGGACAAATGGCGCGCAGCGGCATCAAGGTCAAGGTCCTCACCAATGCGCTCGAAGCCACGGACGTCGCCGTGGTGCATTCCGGCTACGCCAAGCGCCGCAAGGACCTGCTGGCCAGCGGCGTGGAACTCTACGAAATGAAGCGCATGGGCGCCGAAGTCGAACGCAACAAGAGCATGGGCCCCTTCGGCAGCTCGGGCTCCAGCCTGCATGCCAAGACCTTCGCCGTCGACGGCCAGCGCATCTTCGTCGGCTCCTTCAACTTCGACCCGCGCTCGGCCAAGCTCAACACCGAACTGGGCTTCGTCATAGACAGCCCCACGCTGGCGCGCCGCATCGCCGACGCGTTCGACAATGACCTGCCCAAGTCCGCCTACCGCGTCTGCCTGGACGACAAGGGCCAGCTCTATTGGCTGGAGCAGCGCAACGGCCACACCATACGGCACGACACCGAACCCGGCACCACGGTGTGGCAGCGCCTGTCGGTCTGGTTCGTGTCGCTGCTGCCGCTGGAACCGCTGCTGTAGGCTGACATGGCTGCCAACCTGGACCTGTTTGGCGAGAACGGCGACGATGGCGCCGCGCACGGCGGGCGCGTCGTGCTCGGCCCGCAATCCGTGGTGCTGCGCGGTTTTGCCCTGCCCGTGATGGACGCCCTGCTCGCCGGGGTCGATGCCGTGACCGCGCAGGCGCCCTTCCGGCACATGGAAACTCCCGGCGGCTACACCATGTCGGTGGCGCTGACCAATTGCGGACAGCTGGGCTGGACCAGCGACGCGCGCGGCTATCGCTATGCGCGCATCGATCCGCTTTCCGGCCAGCCCTGGCCCGCCATGCCGCTGGCCTTTCTGCAGCTGGCGCAAGCCGCCGCGGCCGAGGCCGGCTTTCCCGGCTTCGAGCCCGACGCCTGCCTGGTCAACCGCTATGAGCCCGGCTCGCGCCTGTCGCTGCACCAGGACAGGAACGAACGCGACTACGGCGCGCCCATCGTCTCCGTGTCGCTGGGCATGCCCGCCATGTTCCTCTTCGGCGGCGACCAGCGCGCCGACAAGGCCAGCCGCACGCCGCTGTTCCATGGCGACGTGGCCGTATGGGGCGGCGTCGACCGGCTGCGCTACCACGGCATCATGCCCATCAAGGACCTGCCGCATCCGCGGCTGGGCAGCCAGCGCATCAACTTCACCATCCGCCGCGCCGGCTGAGCCCCCGCCGCGACATGAGGGTTCCCCGCGTCTGGCCGGCCGCGAGCGGCGGCTCTACTATTGCGCACCCCTCATGCTCCGCCTACCGGATTCCCATGCGCACACGCACCGCCCTGGCTTTGCTCTGCACCCTCGTATCGGCGCCTTGCTGGTCGGGCGAACCGCCCGCCCTGATCGAAAATTCACTGGGCATGACCTTTGTCCGCGTACCGGCCGGCAGCTTCCAGATGGGCAGCGACGAAGCGCCCGAGGCGCTGGCGCGCGACTATCCGCTGTATCCGCCGGACCGCTACGCCCAGCTGTCCGATGAAGCGCCGGTGCATACGGTGCGCATCACCCGCCCGTTCTACCTGGAACGCACGGAAGTCACCGTGGGCCAGTTCCGCCGCTTCGTCGAAGCTTCCGGGTACGTGCCGGAGTCGGAGGCCGACGGCACCGGCGGCTATGGCTACAACCCGCAGTACGACCCCGACAAGTCCGAGCGCGGCGACGCCTTCGAAGGCCGCGACCGCCGCTACTCCTGGCGCAATCCGGGCTTTGCCCAGGGCGACGACCATCCCGTCGTCAACATCAGCTGGAACGACGCCACGGCGCTGGCCCGCTGGCTGACCCAGACCGAGGGCAAGGTCTACCGCCTGCCCACCGAGGCCGAATGGGAATACGCCTGCCGCGCCGGCACGCGCACCCGCTACCAGAACGGCGACGATCCCGCCGCCATGCCCGACGTCGGCAACGGCTTCGACGCCGACGCCGCGCCGCTCTGGCCCAAATGGCAGGCGCACGCTTCCGCCCGCGCCGACGGCCACGCTTTCACCGCCCCGGTCGCCAGCTACGCGCCCAATGCCTTCGGCCTGTACGACATGCACGGCAACGCCTGGGAATGGGTCTCGGACTGGTACGGCGAGGACTACTACGCGCATTCGCCGGTGGACGACCCGCAAGGCCCCGCCAGCGGCAACGTGCGCGTGCGCCGCGGCGGCTCCTGGCATACCTGGGCGCTGTACACGCGCGCCTCCTACCGCAACTGGAACACGCAGGAAACGCGCTATCCTCTGGTGGGACTGAGGCTGCTGCGGGAGGCGGATTGAAGCAAGACTGGATACTGCGCGCAGCGCCCTCGGGCCAGCTGGAGCGCATCGAGGCCTACTTCGGCGGTCCCGGCTACGGCATGCACCGCCACGACACCTACGCCATCGGCCGCACGCTGTCGGGCGTACAGAGCTTCCACTACCGCCGCGGGCTGCGGCACAGCCTGCCCGGCGGCACCATCGTGCTGCATCCCGACGAAGTCCACGACGGACAGGCCGGCACCGAGGCCGGTTTCCATTACCGCATGATCTACGTCGAGCCTGCGCTTATCCAGCAGATCCTGGGCGGACGGCCGCTGCCGTTCATCCCCGGCGGCATCTCGGCCGATCCGCGGCTGTACGCCGCCAGCGCCAGCCTGCTGCAGGACACGCATGAGTCCATCGACCCGCTGCAGGAAGACGACGCGCTGTACGAGCTGAGCCATGCCCTGTGCGCCGCGGCCGGCGGCAAGCCCGCGCGCCGCAGCGTCGACTACGCCGCCGCCGAGCGCGCGCGCCAGTACATCCACGCCTCGCTCGAACAGTCCATCACCCTGGAACAGCTGTCAGCGGCCGCAGGCACGGACCGCTGGAGCCTGTCGCGCGACTTCCGCGCGCTGTTCGGCACCAGTCCCTACCGCTACGTAATGCTGCGCCGCCTGGACCAGGCCCGGCGCCTGATCGCCGCGGGCATGCCGCTGGCGCAAGCGGCCGCCGCGGCGGGCTTCACCGACCAGAGCCACCTGACGCGCCGCCACGCCCAGACCTACGGCATGGCGCCCGACCGCTGGCGCCGCATGCTGCGCCGCTGAGCCACTGGCCTGCGCGCAAGGCTGCACGATCGTACAAGACGGCGCCCGCCCGGCCTTCTATCCTTGGGTCTGCTCAACCCCGCCCGCAGGCCGTCCCATGCCCGATATCCTTCCCATCAATTTCGCCGAAAAACTGGCGCTGTTTTCCGAACACTGGATGCCCAAGGTCGTCGCCGAGATGAACGACTACCAGTTCAAGCTGGTGAAAATACAGGGTGAATTCGTGTGGCACAGCCACGGCGACACCGACGAGACCTTCATCGTCATCGAGGGCCGCTTGCGCATCGAACTGCGCGACGGCCACATCGACCTCGGCCCAGGCGAAATGGCCGTGGTCCCCAAGGGCGTGGAGCACAAGCCCTGTGCGCTCGAAGAAGTCCAAATGCTGCTGATCGAACCGCGCGGCGTGCGCAACACCGGCGACCAGGGCGGCGAGCGCAGCGCCCCCAACGACGTCTGGATCTGAGCCCGCCGCCATCTGCTAAGGTGTAAGCCCACCAGGAGCAAGCCATGTCCAAAATCATGCTCGTCACGGGCGGTGGCCGCGGCATCGGCGCCGCCGTCGCCAAGCTGGCCGCCCGCCGCGGCTACGCGGTAGGCGTCAACTACCATGCCAACGCCGACACCGCGCACGCGGTGGTCGCGGAAATCGTGCAGGGCGGCGGCCGCGCCGTTGCCCTGCAGGCCGATGTCTCGCAAGAGGACCAGGTGCTGCGCATGTACGGCGAACTGGATCGACAACTGGGCCGCATCGACGCGCTGGTCAACAACGCCGGCATCCTCGAACAGCAGATGCGCGTGGACCAGATGAGCGCCGAGCGCCTGCTGCGCGTGCTGTCCACCAATGTGATCGGCGCCTTCCTGTGCGCCCGCGAGGCGGTGCGCCGCATGTCGACGCGCCATGGCGGCCAGGGCGGCGCCATCGTCAACGTCTCGTCCGCGGCCGCCCGGCTGGGCTCGCCCAACGAATACGTGGACTACGCCGCCTCCAAGGGCGCCATGGACACGATGACCATCGGCCTGTCCAAGGAAGTCGCGCCGGAAGGCATCCGCGTCAACGGCGTGCGTCCCGGCACCATCTACACCGACATGCACGCCAGCGGCGGCGAACCCGGCCGCGTGGACCGCCTGAAGGGCGTGATTCCGCTGCGCCGCGGCGGCACCGTCGAAGAAGTGGCGGGCGCGGTGATGTGGCTGTTCTCGGACGAGGCCGGCTACACCAGCGGTTCGTTCATCGACGTGTCCGGCGGCAACTGAAACGCCTGCGCCGGATCTACTTGGCGTCCGTAGAGATGAGGCCGCGTTCCTTGCGGGCGGCGATGCGCGCCTCGACCCGCCGCAGCACCGCCAGCACGAAAAGGGCCATCAGCGTGCTGACCACGGCGGTGGCCTCGCGCCCCATGCCCGCCGCGGCGCCGATGGCCGCCGTCATCCAGATGCCGGCCGCGGTGGTCAACCCGCGGATCTCGCGCTCGCCGCTCAGTTTAATGATGGCGCCCGCGCCCAGGAAACCAATGCCGGCGATCACGCCCTGCAGCACGCGGCTCAGGTCGCCGACTTCCATGCCGCCCTGCAGCGGCACCAGCACGAAGATCGCCGCTCCCAGCGCCACCAGCATGTGGGTGCGCAAGCCCGCATCCTTGCCGCTGCGCTCGCGCTCGTAGCCCAGCAGGCCGCCCAGCAGCATCGCCATGCTCAGGCGCAGCACGATGCGGGTCGCCTCGCCCACATCGGGGATGTCGGCGAACTCGCTGCGCGCGGTGGACCAGATTTCCAGCCAGATTTCCGTCATCGCCGTCCCCCCCTTTTTTGATGGGAAATGGTCCGGCCAGCATAGCAGGCGCCGAGCCCCGCTGGCACTAGCGGGTGCGACTGGGGTACAAACTTCGAGGCGTCGCGCACGACTGCGCACGAAACCAACCGGAGGGTTATATGGATTTGCAGCTGGACGGTAAACGCGTGCTCATCACGGGCGCATCCAAGGGCATAGGCTTGGCCTGCGCGCTCGCCTTCGCCCGCGAGGGCGCCGATCCGATATTGGTGTCGCGCGACGGGGCGGCGCTGCGCGCGGCGGCCGAGGCCATACACGAACAAACCAGCAAGCAGCCCCGGACCATTGCGCTAGACCTCGCCCAACCCGGCGCGGTGCAACACCTGAGCCAGGAAGCGGGCGATATCGACATCCTGGTGAACAATGCCGGCGCGGTGCCCGGCGGGGCGCTGGACCAGGTGCAGGACGAACGCTGGCGCGCGGGGTGGGAACTGAAGGTCTACGGCTACATCGATCTGGCCCGGCACTACTACCCGCGCATGCGCGAAGCCGGCGCCGGCGTCATCGCCAACATCATCGGCATGGGCGGGGCGGCGCCGCGCGCCGACTACATCTGCGGCGCGGCGGCCAATGCCTCGCTGATCGGCTTCACCCGCGCCCTGGGCGGGGATGCGCCGCGCCATGGCGTGCGCGTCTTCGGCGTGAATCCCTCGCGTACCCGCACCGACCGCGTGCTGACGCTGGCCAAACAGCGCGCCCAGGCGCGCTGGGGCGACGAAAGCCGCTGGCAGGAAACGTTGTCGGACCTGCCTTTCGGACGCCTGATGGAACCCGGCGAAGTCGCCGACATGATCGTGTTCGGCGCTTCGCCGCGCGCGGGCTACCTGAGCGGCACGGTGATAGACCTGGACGGCGGCGAGCAATACGCGGGTTAAAGACCGTTCGGCGCGCCAGCCCCCTAGGCGGCCTGGCGCCACCCCGCCAACAACCCTGGCAGGGCGCCCATGTCGGTAAACACGTGGGCCACGCCCACGCCGCGCAAGGCCTCTGCGCCGCTATGGCCGTTGGCGTCCGGGCTATAGCCGAACACCGTGGCGCCGGCGGCCACCCCGGCCGTGGCGCCGGTCACCGTGTCTTCCACGATGGCGCAACGCCGGGGGTCCACGCCCAGCGCCTGCGCGGCCGCCAGGTACACGTCCGGATAAGGCTTGCTGCGCGGCATTTCATGGCCGCTGAAGACGCGCTCGCGAAAGCACTCCGCAATGCCGACCTTGGCGAGCTGCAGCTCCACCTTGCGCCGGTCCGCGCCCGAAGCCACGGCGATGCGGCCGCCCAAGGCCACATGCAGCGCCCGCACCGCGTCCGGCGCGCCGGGGATCTCGACCAGATCCCGATCCAGCGCGGCGTTGCGGCGCTGGCGGAATTGATCGAACCAGTCCGGCGTGATCGTGGCGCCCGTGCGCGACTCGATCAGCGGCAGCTCATCCCTGACGGCCTTGCCCGTGAAGATCTGCATGGTTTCCGCATGCGTGATGCCCCAGCCCAGTTCATTGAGCATTTCGGTCAGCACGCGGCTGGTGATGGGTTCGGAATCGACCAGGACGCCGTCGCAGTCGAACAGCACGGCATCGAAGGGGAAATCAGTCATTGCAGCAAGGTCGGGAATGTTCTGGAAGCCGGTAAGCATACTGCAAGCCTCCTGCACAACGCAGGAGGCTTGCGCGGCATCAGGCCCCGAAGGCCGACCGCAAAGCCTGCCCGGCCAGGTCGAATAGCCGCCGGGCCGCGGGGGTCAGGCCCAGCATGTGGATGCAGGCATGCACCATGCCTTCCAGCCTGTGGGCGCCGACCGGAACGCCGGCTTCGCGCAGGCGCCGCACATAAGCCTCGGCCTCGTCGCGCACGGGGTCGTATTCGCAGGCCAGCAGCGTCGCGGGCGGCAGGCCTGCCAGCGATTCCGCCCGCGCCGGCGAGGCGTACGGCGAGGCGCCGTCGCTCTCGTTGAGCAGATAGGTGAACCAGCAGTACCGCATGACCTCCTCGGTCAGGAAGAAGTTCTGCCCATAGGTCCTGTACGACTCGGTCGAAAACGAATAGTCGAGCACCGGGTACAGCAGCAACTGATGGGCGATGGCCGGACCGCCCCGGTCCCGCGCCATCAGCGCCACCGTGGCCGCAAGGTTGCCGCCCGCGCTGTCGCCCCCCACCGCGATGCGGGCGGCATCGATGCGCAGGCTTTCGGCGTTGTCGCACACCCATTGCACGCCGCGGTAGAAATCCTCGACCGGCACGGGGAACTTGTGCTCCGGCGCCAGGCGGTAATCCACCGAAAACACCTTGCATTGCGTGGCGTTGGCCAGCGCCCGGCAAGGATTGTCATAGAGTTCCAGCGAACACTGGAACCAGCCGCCGCCATGCGCGTACACCAGGGCAGGCAGACCGGTTTCGTGTTCCCTGCCGGCCGGCGTATAGGACCTGATCCGCAACGGCTGGCCTTGCCCGCAAACGGCCTGGTGCAACTCCGTTGCCCCTACTTCTTCGTCCGGGCCCTGCAGCTTGCGCAGACTGATTTCAGTCTCTGCCCGGATCTCTTCGAGCACCATGGGCCCCGACACCGCGGACAGACGGCTCAGATAGGCATTGATGCGAGGGTCGAGCGCCACCTTCAGCCCTCCCGCGACAGGAACGGGAGCAGGTGCTCCAGGAAGGCTTCGGGGCATTCCTCGGTGACGAAATGCCCGCAGTCGGCAATGATCGCCCCCTGCAGATTCCGGGCATTCTCGCGCATGGTGACGAGCGGCGCGTCGCGGGTCGCATGCTCGGCGCCGATGGCCAGCGTGGGCATTTCCAGCATGCGCTTGGCGCGCAGCGCGTTCTGCCTGATGGTCTCCGGAATGGCGCGGTAGTATGCGAATCCGCCGCGCAGTCCGCCGGGCGCCGCATAGGCGTCGATGTAGACCTCGGCCGCGACCCGGTCGCGGCGATGCGACCACTTGTCGAAGATGAAGGTCAGGTAGGCCTTTTCCCTGCCCGCGATCAGCGTCTCGGGCAGATCGTGCAACTGATTGAACATGAAGTGCCACAGGAAGATGTTCTCCTGCGGCGGCGCGAAGATCGTGGGCGCGGGCGCCAGGCCGGGTATGACGGCTTCCGTCAGCGCCAGCCGGCTCACCGCCGCCGGAAAATCGCTGGCCAGCGCGTAGGCCACCCACATGCCGATATCGTGGCCCACCACCTGGTAGCGCGCGTGGCCCAGCTGCGCCATCAACTGGTGCAGCGTGGCGGCGATGGCACCGGTGTCATAGCCCGATGCCGGACGGTCGGAATCGCCGGTGCCGGGCGGATCCACCGCGATCGCCTGGTAGCCGGCCTGCGCCAGCGCCGCCATGACGTGGCGCCACGTGTACCAGGTCTGGGGCCAGCCCGGAATCAGCAGCACGGGCGTGCCGGAGCCCGCCGTGGCGCAATGGATGCGGTGTCCGCCGACATGGACGTACTGGTGTGAAAAGGCGTCGAAGGAAAAGTTCTGGTGTGTCATGGATGATTTCCGATGCGGCGCGGGCCGTTCATGCGATGCCCAGCAGGGCGTTGATCTGTTGCTTGTCGATGGCCGCGCCAGCGAAGTCGTCAAAGACCTTGGAGGTAACCGGAATGATGTGGCGGTTGATGAACTCCACGCCCTCGCGCGCGCCGGTCTCCTGGTCCTTCAGGCAGCATTCCCATTCCAGCGTGGCCCAGCCCTGGTAGTCGTAATGCGCCAGCTTCGAGAAGATCGCCTTGAAGTCCACCTGCCCGTCTCCCAGCGAGCGGAAGCGCCCGGCCCGGTTGATCCAGGACTGGTATCCGCCATAGATGCCCTGCCGGCCAGTCGGATTGAACTCCGCGTCCTTCACATGGAACATGCGGATGTGGTCCTTGTAGATGTCCAGGTATTCCAGGTAATTCAGCTGTTGCAGCACGAAGTGGCTGGGGTCGAACAGAATGGCGCAACGCGCATGGCCGCCCACGCGCTCGCGGAACATCTCGAAGGAAATGCCATCGTGCAAGTCTTCGCTGGGATGAATCTCGAAGCACAGGTTCACGCCCTGCTCTTCGCACTCGTCCAGCACCGGCAGCCAGCGCTTGGCGAGTTCATCGAACGCCGCTTCGATCAGGCCTTCCGGACGCTGCGGAAACGGGAACAGATAGGGCCAGGCCAGTGAACCCGAGAACGTGCCCATATCGGTCAGGCCAAGCCTGCGCGATGCGCGCGCCGTATCCAGCAGGCCTTGCCGCGCCCACGCCGTCCTGGCTTGCGGATTGCCCCGCGCCTTAAGCGGCGCAAAGCTGTCGACCATGGCGTCGTAGGCCGGATGCACCGCCAGCGACTGGCCGTAGATATGGCTGGTCAGTTCGCTGATCACCAGGCCATGGGCGGCCAGCGTTCCCTTGATCTCGTCGCAATAGTCCTGGCTGACGGCCGCCGTCGCGCTGTCGAAAAAGCGCTGGTCCCAGGCGGGAATCTGCAAGGCCTTGAAGCCTACGCCCGCCGCCCATTCCGCGATGGCGGGCAGGCTGTTGAAGGGCGCGACGGCGTCGCTGAACTGGGCCAGGTGCAGGCTGGGTCCTTTGATCGTTTGCATGATTCTTAAACCTAATTGTTTGTCGAACGACAAAGAATAGACGATGCGAAGAATCGGCGCAAGCGCAGGCTACGCACGCCAGGCAGCGCACATGCGGCGTTACACTGCGCCTCAGTTCATTTCAACGAGACCGTCATGGCAGGCAGACCCAGAGAATTCGACCGCGACCTGGCGCTTCAGCAGGCAATGCTTGCGTTCTGGAAGCAGGGTTACGAAGGCACTTCGATGGCGGACCTGGTGGCCGCGACGGGACTGGCTTCCGCACGGCTCTATGCCGCTTTCGGCTCCAAGCAGGATCTGTTCCGCGAAGCGGTAGCGCGTTACGAAGCCGGCGACGGCGCCTTCGCCGAAAAAGCGTTGGAAGGCACGGAAAGCGTGCGCGAGGCCATCGCCAAGCTGCTGGCTGACGCAGTGGCCACCTATACCCGGCGCGGCCGTCCGCAAGGCTGCATGGTGGTGTCGGCCGCCACCAATTACGCCGCCGAAAACGAAGCGGTCATGGCGTGGCTCACCACCCATCGCAAGGCGCGCACGCAGTCCATCATCGACCGGCTCGAAGCCGCGCTGAAGGCGGGCGAACTCAAGCCCGGCACCGATGTGCAGGCCTTGGGCGACTACTACGCCGTCGTGCTGCACGGCCTGTCGGTGCAAGCCAGGGACGGCGTGGGCAAGGCCCGCCTGCTGGCCATGATTCCGCCGGCCCTGAGCGCGCTGGACTCCGTCATGCGCTAAACCCGTGGCCGCGGTATCCGGGCTACGTCGGGACGAATTACGGGCTATCCGCCCCCAATTTTCTTAAATTGCATTTTTACAATGTAATATGCAAAATGACGGCCATGCACATCCATGCCGTCACGCCTCGCCACGCCGTCTTCACCCTCAATGGCGTCCGCCATACCTGCCTGGACCTGCCCGGCACGTACGGCGCCCAATATTTCCGCCTGCCCGTGGTCCTGCGGCTGCTGCTGGAAAACGCGCTGCGCAATATGCAGGACGCGGAGCGCGACGCGGCCGCCGCGGCCCTGTTCCGCTGGCTGGAGCACGGCACCAGCGAAGCCGAGATCGCCTTCCAGCCCGGGCGCGTGCTGATGCACGACACCACCAGCACCCCGGCCCTGGTCGACATCGCCGCGATGCGCGACGCGCTGGCCGAGGCCGGCGTGGATCCTTCCGCGCTGAATCCCGTATTGCCCGTGGACGTGTCGGTGGACCATTCGCTGGCGGTGCAGTCCTATGCGCGCGCCGATGCCGCGGCCTTGAACCTGGACCTGGAGCTGCGCCGCAACGCCGAGCGCTACCGCTTCCTGCGCTGGGCCTCCAAGGCCCTGTCCAATGTGCGCATCCATCCGCCGGGCACCGGCATCATGCACACCATCAATCTGGAGCAACTCGCGACAGTGGTCTGCGAGCAGGAAAACGCCGACGGCATCGCCCTGCATCCGGACATGATGATAGGCACCGACAGCCACACGCCCATGGTCAACGGCATCGGCGTGCTGGGCTGGGGCGTGGGCGGCCTGGAGGCGCAGACAGTGATGTTCGGCATGCCCACGCTGCTGCGCATTCCCGACGTGATCGGCGTGCGCCTGACCGGCGCGCTGGGCGCGGGAGTCAGCGCGACCGACCTGGCCTTGACCGTGACGCAGCGCCTGCGCGAGATCCAGGTGTCCGGAGAGTTCGTGGAATTCTTCGGACCGGGCGTGGCCACGCTGCCGGCCGGCAGCCGCTGCGTGGTGGCCAACATGGCGCCCGAGTACGGCGCCACCACGGGCTACTTCCCCATCGACGGGCAGACGCTGGCCTATCTGCGCCAGACGGGCCGGCCCGAAACGCTGATCGCGCAGGTACAGGCCTATGCCGAGCGCACCGGCATCGCCTACGACCCCGCTGCCGAGCCGCGTTACACGCGCGTGGTCGACATCGCGCTGGACCGCGTGCAGGTGCATGTGGCCGGTCCGCGGCGGCCGCAGGACCTGCATCCCTACGGACACGCCAAGGCCATCCTGGCCGGGTTGGCGGGTGCCCCTGCGGTCCCTGCGCACGGCCTGCCCCGCTACGCCGTGGCGATCGCCGCCATCACCAGTTGCACCAATACCTCGGATCCACGGCTGCTTACCGCGGCCGGCCTGCTGGCCCGCAAGGCGCGCCAGGCCGGCCTGCGCGTGCCCGCCTGGGTGAAGACCTCGTTGGCTCCCGGCTCGCCCGCGGCGGCGGCGTATCTCGCGCGCGCCGGGCTATTGGAAGATCTGTCCGCCGTGGGCTTCGACATCGTGGGCTACGGCTGCACCACCTGCATCGGCAATTCCGGCCCCCTGCCCGAGTCCGTGCGCGCGGCCATGGCGGCGGGCGCGGTCCATCCCGTGGCGGTGCTGTCCGGCAACCGCAATTTCGCCGGCCGCATCCATCCAGACCTGGATCTGGGCTTTCTCATGTCGCCGGCGCTGGTCATCGCCTACGCGCTGGCGGGCGACGCCGAACGCGATCTGAGCTGCGAACCCGTGCAGGCCGCGCCCGACGGCCGCGCCGTCCATCTGCGCGAGCTCTGGCCTGACGACGCGGAGATAGACGCCGCGCTTGCCGCCGGCCAGCAGCCCGCCGATTACCGCCAGGCCTTCCGGATGGCCAGCGCCAACCCGGCATGGCATGCGCTGCAAGCGCCGGACTCGGCGCGCTTCCCCTGGGACCCCGCCTCCACCGCGCTGCGCCGTCCGCCTTTCGCCAGCACCGAAGCGGCCGGCCAGCTCGGCCGCTACACCGCGCATCCCCTGCTGGTGCTGGGCGACGACGTGACCACCGATCACCTGTCGCCCGCCAGCGCCATTCCGCCGGACAGCCTGATCGCCGACTTCCTGGTCGAACGCGGCGACGACCGCAACGACCTGAACGTCTTCGCATCGCGCCGCGGCAACTGGCAGGTGATGCTGCGCGCCGCCTTCTATAGCAAGAGCCTCGTCAATCTGCTCATACCCGAAGCGCCGGTAGGCCACACGCTGCATGCGCCCAGCGGCCGGGTGGAGCCGATCTGGGAGGCCGCCGGCCGCTACGCCCGGGCCGGCCAGCCCGTGGTCCTGGTGGCAGGCGAGCGCTATGGCACCGGCTCCTCGCGCGACTGGGCCGCCAAGGGGCAACGTCTGCTGGGCATCCGCTGCGTGCTGGCGGTCAGCTTCGAACGCATCCATCGCTCCAACCTGATCGGCATGGGCATCCTGCCCTTGCGCCTGCCCGCCGGCCTCACGCCGGCAACGCTGCGGATCCGGCCTGGCGACAGGATCGAGATCGATGCCCCGGCCGCGGCGCTGACGCCGCGCATGCCCGTGGCGGTCCGCATCCTGCGCGCCGGCGGCGCCGAAGAGACGCTGCAGGCCACGGCGGCGGTCGAGACCCGGCTGGAAGTCAGGCTGCTGCGCATGGGCGGCGTCATTCCCGCTATTCTCTCGGACACCATCCATTCCGCCGTCCGCAACGCATGAGCGCCCAATCCAATACCGCCGCGAAAATCCTGGCGCTGATCCAGGCAGACCGCCTGCCCGCGGGCGCGCACCTGACGGCGCAGAAGATTGCCGACCGGCTGCGCCTGTCGCGCTCGCCGGTCAACGACGCGCTGGGCATCCTGGAGCAACGCGGCGTCGTCTCGCGCAAACCCAACCGCGGCTATTTCCTGGAACGGGATCACGCCGCGCTGGCACACATGCAAGGGGACCTGGCGCCGCCCTCCGTTGACGACATCGTCACGCACAGCTACTTCAAGCTGGCCGACGAACTGCTGCGCGGCGAACTGCCCATGCAATGCAGCGAAGCGCTGCTGCGCGCGCGCTATGGCCTGACGGCGGCGCAGACCCAAGCCCTGTTGGGCCGCATCGCGCAGGAAGGCTGGGCAGAGCGGCGGCCCGGCTATGGCTGGGAATTCTCATCCATGATGACCACGCCCGACAGCCTGCTGCAGTCCTACCGTCTGCGGCTGGCGCTGGAGCCGGCCGCGCTGCTGGAGCCGGGCTTTCACATCGACAAGCAAGTGCTGGCGCGTTGCCGCGCCGCCGAAAAGCACCTGCTGGACGGCGGCATCGCCACCGACACCGCCGACCAGCTGCACGAACGCGGCGTGCGCTTCCATGAATCGCTGGTGGAGGCCTCGGGCAATCCCTTCTTCATCGACGCCATCAAGCGCGTGAACCGCGTGCGCCGGCTGCTCTCGTACCGCTCCATGCAGGACCGCAGCCGCTACCGCCAGCATTGCGACCAGCACCTGGCCATCCTGGAACTGCTGGAACACGAACGCAACGAAGAGGCCGCAGCCGAACTGGCGGAGCACCTGCGCAGCACGCTGGACAACCTGGCCCGCATCAGCGGGCTGCTGGCCTCCTAGCGCCGGTCAGAAGTCCATAGACGCGGACAGCATCAGCGTGCGCGGCACCCCTTGGGAAATCGTGCCGTACGAGGCCACGCCCGACCAGTAGGCCCGGTTGAACACGTTGACGACATTGGCGCGCAGCGTGAGGTCTTTACCATAGACCTTGGTGGCATAGCGCGCGCCCAGGTCGAACGTGGTCCACGACGGCACCGACTGGGTGTTGGCCTGATTGATGTATTCGCTGCCGGTGTGCATCACGCTGCCGGTCAGGGTCAGGCCCGCGACCCAAGGCGTATCCCATTCCGCGCCCAGGTTCACCGACACCTTGGGCACGCCCACGGGCCGATTGCCGACCACCGCCTTGCTCCCGGCGCGCGTCAGCTCCGCGTCCAGCAAGGTCACACCGCCCAGCAGGCGCAAGCCGCGCCACGGTTCACCGGCCAGGTTCAATTCCAGGCCGCGGTTGCGCTGCTCGCTGTCCGCGCCGTACACGCCGTTGGTCAGCTGGCCGCTGGGCTTGGTGATCTCGAAGGCGCTCAGGGTCAGCATGGCGCTGTCCAGGTCCACCTTCACGCCCACTTCCTTCTGCCTGGCCTTATAGGGCTTGAACACCTGGCCGGCGTTGGACGCGGTGGCAGGCGCCACGTCGCCCTTGCTCAGGCCTTCGATGTAATTGGCGTACAGCGACACATGGCTCCAGGGCTTGATGACAATGCCCGCCAGCGGCGTGGTCGCGCTTTCGTCGTAGCTGACGGTGCGCACGCCGGTCGTGGCGTTGAAATTGCGGGACTGGATGCGCTGCTGGCGCACGCCCAGGGTCAGCTGCGCGCGCTCGTCCAGGATGCTCAGCGTATCGGCCAACGCCAGGCCGGAAAGATCGGACGAGGAAATCTTGGGCACGTTGGCCGGCGCCGGGATGTACTGCTCCGGCCGCGTGATCGGATGATAGATGTTCGACGTGAGCGGCGTGCCCATTACGCTAGCCTGCGAGTTCCGGTCGCTGTACAGGCTGCCCATGAAGCTGATGGCATGGCGCACCGGACCTGTATCCAGCTTGGCGCGCAGGCCTGCGTTGTAGGTGCTGCGGTTGACCTCGAACCTGAAATTGTTCGGCGTGACCACCGTGTCGCCGGCCTCGTTGACGATGGTAGGCGTCTGGTCCGACAGACGCGACACGTTCGTGTCCGAGCCGCCCGCGTCGGCGAACACCGTCAGGCGGTCGCTGATGTCGTACTCGACCCGCAGCAGCGCCGATTGCCCGTCTGACTTCCACCAGCCCCAGGGCTGCGTGGCGTTGCGCCGCCCGTCCGCCGCATGCGGCACATCGATGCCCGCCGCCACCAGGAAAGGCCGCGTGGGCGCGTCGATCTTTTCATTCTGCGTCAGCAGGTCCAGCGAGGCGCGCAGCCGCTCGCCCTGGTAGTCCAGCGACAGCGCGCCGATGTCGGTGCGCGAATACAGATTGTCCAGCGGCGTATCGCCCTGCCGGTGCATGCCGTTGATGCGCACGCCCCATTCGCCGTCATTGCCGAAGCGGCGGCTCAGGTCCGCGCGCGCGCCGAATTGCGAGTCGCCCACGTAATCGGCGGACACGCGGCTCAGGTCCTGCGGCAGCGCCCGCTTGGGCACCATGTTGATCACGCCGCCCACGCCGCTATTGGGCGACATGCCGTACAGCAGCGCTGCCGGTCCTTTCAGCACTTCGACCCGCTCGATGTAGTCGGTGTAGACGTGATAGTTGGGCGCCACGCCATAGACCCCGTCAAAGGCGATCTCACCCAGGTTGCCTTCGCCGATAGGAAAGCCCCGGATGTAGAAAGAGTCGGTCACGCCGCCGATCTGCCCGGTAAAACGCACCGATGGCTCGACGTTCAACGCATCCGCCAGCGTCACCGACTGACGGTTCGCCAGCAGGTCCGATGTGTAGTTCGTGACATTGAATGGCACGTCCATCACGTCGCGGTTGCCCAGCAATCCCAGCCGTCCACCCCGGGCCACCTGGCCACCGTCGTACTCCGCCGGCAACGCGTAGGGCGCCGCTGCGCTAGCCGCTACGGTCACTGCCGGCAATACGGTCGCCGACGCATCCGATCCCGACGGCAGCTTGCGCAGGGAATAGGCTCCTCCGCCCTGCTCCGACAGGACGTAGCCCGATCCGGACAGCAAACGGACAAAGCCTTCCTGCACCGTGTAGGCGCCATCCAACCCGTTCGTGCGCAACCCCGACACCATGGCCGGATCGAACGACAGCGGCACGCCGGCAGCGGCGGCAAACTGAGCCAGCGCGTCGCCTAACGGACCGGCGGCGATCGCGTAGGGCTTGCGCGCAGCGGCGCTCACCGTATCGGCCGCCACCGCCTGTTGCGACGTCCCCGTGGCGGCCAACAGCGCCAAGCCCATGCCGGCTGCCCGTAGCATCGCCGCCAGCGGCGTCAGCACGGCTTTGCCGCGCACGGGGCGCGGCGAACGGGAGATTCGGGAAACCATGAAACCATCCTTCGTAAGGGTCTGGGCGGCGCGCGATTCGCGGCGATTCACCCGGTACACCGGACGAAGCGAAGAAAAGGTTCAGCCAGTTCGCGATTAATTTGTAACGCCGGCGCGCGGTACCACCGTCGTCCAGTACGGCGTGACCTTGCTCACCCTCACGGGCAGGGTCTTTTCCAGCAAGCGCAAGCTGGCATCGATATCGTTCAACGGAAACGCCCCGGACACGCGCAGCCCCGCCACTGCTGGATCGCAGCGCAGCATGCCGCGGCGATACCGGGCCAGTTCATCCACCAGGTCGGCCAGCCGCCAGTTGCGCGCGGCAAGCATGCCCTGCTCCCACGACGCCGCCGACGTCTCCACCGGGATCTGGGGTTGCACCTCGCGCCCGTTGAAGACGGTCTGCCGTCCGGCCGGCAGCACCGTGGCGCTGCCAGCCGCCGCCACGGGCCAGATCTCCACCGCGCCCTCGAAGACCGCCACGCGCACGGCATCGCCTTCGTCGCGCACCAGGAAGCGAGTGCCCAGCGCGCGGATCGCGCCTTGGGCGGTCTGGACGATGAAGGGACGGCGCAACTGCGGCGTATCGCTACCCGTGGTCAGCAGGATTTCGCCCGCCCGCAACCAGACCGTGCGCTGCTGTGCGGTGTAGTCGATGTCCACCGCGCTGGCGGTATTGAGCACCAGTTGCGTGCCATCGGCCAATTCCAGGCGGCGCTGCTCGCCGGTCGCGGTGCGCGCATCCGCGCTCCACTCGCGCCAGGGCAGCTCGCGCCAGCCCAGCCATGCCACGGGTCCCGCGATCAACAGGCCGGCCAGCGCGCGCGCGGCCTGGCGCCGACCCGGGCGATCCAGCCGGCGCAAGGTATCGCCAGCGATGCGCGGAGGCACCTGGCCGAATCCGCGCAGCATTTCTTCGGCGCGTTGCCATGCGGCGGCGTGCGCCGGGCTGCGGGCGCGCCAGCGGTCGAACGCCTCACGCTCGGACGGCGACAAGCTCTCGGATTGGAAACGCACCAGCCAGCCGGCCGCTTCCCTCAGGATCGCGGGGTCGATCACGCGTCGGCCTGGCTTGCGATCAGGCATGCGGTCAGCGCCGCCTGCATATGGCGCTTGACCGTGGACAGCGACACGTCCAGGCGTTGCGCGATGGCGTCATAGCCCATGCCGTCGAACTGCGACAGCAGGAAGATCTCGCGCGTTTTGGCGGATAGCGTCCGCAACGCCGTATCGATGGCGTGCAAGGTTTCCAGGATCAGCGCGCGCGCCTCCGGCGACGGCGCCTGCTGCTCGGGCAATTGCGCCACCGTGGCCAGATAGGCCTCTTCCAGCGTTCGCCGGCGCCAGTGGTCCACCACCAGGCCCTTCGCGATGTGCGTCAGCAACGCGCGCGGCTCCGCGCCCGCCTCCGTCCTGCGCCGCCCGGCCATCAGGCGTACGAAGGTGTCATGGGCCAGGTCCGCCGCGTCGAAGGAATTGCCCAGCTTCCTGCGCAACCAGACCGACAGCCAGCCGTGGTGGTCACGATAGAGTTGCGCGACGTTGTCGGCGGGAGGGGAGTCGGGCGGAGGCAAGGCGCACCTGGCAATAGAATCTAAATAGGAACCATTTATATTCTATCGTATCCTTGCCCCGCTCTGGACGCGCCCCTGGCTACCGCAGCGGCGCGCCGCCAATCAGAACTTGGCGGTCAGGTTGACGAACACGCTTCTGGGCTCGCCGTAGTAGACCTGGTTGCCCACGCCGCCCAGGTAGTACTTCTTGTCGAACAGGTTGTTCAGGTTCATCTGCGCCGACAGGCGCGAATTGAAGTCGTAGCGCGCCATCAGGTTGTAGATCGCGTAGGCCTTCTGCTTGACCGTGACCGTGGCGTCGCCGGCGCTGACTTCGGAGTAGCTCGACAACTGCCAGTTGACGCCGCCACCCACCGTCAGGCGGTTCCACGCACCCGGCAACCGATAGGTGGTGAACAGCTTGGCCACCGCGCGCGGACGCTCGGGATTGACCGACACGCCCTGCGCATCGCGGCTGGTGTAGTACGTGCCTCCGGCATAGGCGTTCCAGCCCTCCGACAACAGCCCGCTCACTTCCAGCTCGATGCCCTTGGTGGTGACGCCGTCGGCGGTCTTGTAGGCCTGATCGGGCGTGCCGGGCACCAGTTTGTCTCCGTCCAGCACCGCGACCTTGCTTTGCCTGACCTTGAACAGCGCGACGGAAGTATTCAACCTGCCGTCCAGGTACTCGCCCTTCAGGCCCACTTCATAGTTCTGGCCCTGCACCGGATCCAGGTAATTGCCGCTGCTGTCCCGATTGTCCTGGGGCTGGAAGATGTCGGTATAGCTGACGTAGGCGGAGTAGGTGTCGTTCAGGTCGACCACCACGCCGGCGTACGGAATGAACTGGGAATCCTTCTGGTCGCGCGTGGGCGATTTCGATTCCCAGCTCGCGTAACGGCCGCCCGTGATGACAGTCAGATTGTCGGCCAGCGACCACCGCGCCGCGGCATAGACGCCGCGTTGGTGCGTCACCGTGTCCCGCAAGCTGGCCTCGGTCCAGGTCGGCTGCGCGTACGAGCCGTCCCACTGGTAGAAGTTGCCGGTATCCGCCAGCGTGGCGCGGTCGAAGCCGTAGCGGTAGAAGTCCTCGCCGTAGCGGCTGCGCATGGCGCCCACCACCAGCTCGTGCTTGCGGCCGAGCAGGTTGAACGGCCCCGTGGCCTGCAAGTCCAGCGAGGTCTGCTGCGCGTAGGAATTCCAGTATCCCGGCAGCGCCGCCAAGCCGGTTCCGGTTGCACGGTCCAGGTCGCCGTACAGGTACAAAAGCTTGGCGTCGTACTTGCTCTTGCGTTGCGACCAATCGGCCTTGACCGCCCAATCGTTGGCGAAGCGATGTTCCAGCGTGGCGAATACGGTCTGGTTGGTCGTATGCCAGTAGGTCCAGTCCGCCGCGGTGGTCTTGGAACGCCGCCAGTCGGTCGGCGTGCCGTCGCTGAACACCACCGGCAGGCTGCCCCAGGTGGATCCGCGCGGACGCTTGTCCTGGTAGTCCGCGCCCAGGCTCAACCGGGTCGATGGCGTCAGGTCCGCATCGATGACGCCATAGAACACCTGCTTGTTGGCATGGTACAGATCGATGTAGGAGTCGCGGCCCTGGTACATCGCCACCATGCGCGCACGCACGGTGCCTTCCTGGTTCAATGGCGTGGACATGTCCACCGCGCCGCGATATTGATTCCACGACCCCGCGCCGGCGCTCACCGTTCCGGTGAATTCGCGGCTATTGGCATGCTTGCGCACCAGGTTGATCGAAGCGCCCGGATTGCCCGCGCCCGTCATCAGGCCGGTCGCGCCACGCACGACTTCGATGCGGTCGTAGATGAATGAATCGTTGTCGGATTCGCCATACATCGACAGGCCGATGGTGGTGGGAACGCCGTCGTACTGCAGGCTGTCGATGTAGAAGCCGCGCGACCAGAAGTCCGTGCGATCGGTGTCCTCGCTGACCACCTGCACGCCCACCACGCTGCCCATCACTTCGTCCAGCGACCGCAGGTTCTGGTCGTCGATGCGCTGGCGTGTCACCACGCTGACGGACTGCGGCGTTTCGCGCAGCGACAAGGTCAGGCCCGTGGCGGCGGCCGATGCCGGAGTCGTGTAGGAGCCGGTGCCTTCGGTCACCGCCGGATTCATACTGCCCAGCACCGTCACTGGCGCAAGGCTGGCCACGCCGCCATCGCGCGACAAGATGATGCTGTCGCCCTGCCAACGGTACGTCACGCCCGTGCCTTGCAACAGGCTGCGCAAGGCCTCCTCGGGCGATAGCCGGCCGCGCAGGCCGTTGCTGCTTACACCGGCCACCACTTCAGGCGCGTAGAACACGCGCACCTTGACCTGCGCCGCCCATTGCATCACGGCATCGCCCAAGGGCTGTGCCGCGATGTCGATAGGCACGGCGGGCGCTTGCGGCTGAGCAATCGCCGGCGTGCCCGCCGTCGCCAAGGCCACTGCCAACAGCAGGGAAGAAAACATGAACCGGGGAGATGCGCACGCAAGGCGCGCAACGGCGGGGAAATGCCGGGCTGCTGGAATAGTCACAAGTACCTGCTGTTCTGTTCGACGATACGGGGAACGTTTCCCGAGATGGAAACGCGGCGGCTGCCGCCTTCCTTCGTAGAACGAATCAGCCCAAGATAAACCTGAATCCCATTCTCATTTATTTTGTAACCACGCCTCGATGAAGCTACTTTGCGCTGATGTCGATGGCGCCGTCCGGGCGCGGCGTCAGGCGCACCGGCGCCACCGCCGGCAAGGCGTCGACCAGGGCTTCGGGCCGATCCAGGCTGAATGACGCCGATACCCGCAAGCGCCCCGCCCTGTCGTCCGCCAGCCGCAACGGCGTGGGCAAATAGCGGTTCATATCCCGCACCACCTCGGCCAGCGGCGCGTTCTTGAACACCACCCGGCCTTCGCGCCACGCGATCGCGCTCTGGACGTCGGCGGGCGCTGGCACGCCGATCGCGCCGCTGGCTGGCACGCGGATGCCGTCCCCCCCGCGCAGCACGGCATGACCCATGTTCCACCAGCGGCCGCCCGACACCTCCACGGTGCCGGACGCCACCAGCACCGCGACCTGATCCTCGTCGCGCCGCACATCGAAGACGGTGCCGGTCACGCGCACCACGCCGCTGCCTGCGCGCACGATGAATGGCCGCGCCGCATCGGCGCTGACGGTGAACAGGATCTCGCCGCCGTCCAGCGCCACTTCCCGGCGCCCGGCGTACAAACGCACCTCGGCGCGCGTCGCGCCATTGAGTTCCAGCACGGAACCATCGGGCAAGGTCACTTGCCGGCGTTCGCCGCGCTCCGCGACCAGCGTCGCGGAGTATCCCGGAATCTCCGCCGGCAGGTTCCACCACGCCACCATGGCGGCCGCAGCCAATGCCGCACAGCCCGCGGCCATGCGCAGCGCCAGGCGGCGCTGCCGTTGCGGCCGGGGCCGGGCCGGAATCTCTCCGCCCAGCAAGGTCCGGACTTGATCGCGGGACATTCCGGCGGCGGCCTTGCCCAGTTGCTGCATGCGGTCGAACTCGCGCGCGGCCTCGGGATGATCGCGCCGCCAGCGGGCAAACTCGCGTCGCTGGCGGCGCGTCAGGTCGCCCGAATGCCAACGCGCGAACCACTGCGCCGCCGTATCGGGCGCGCCCTGCTCATCGCGGTCGTTGGTGGAAGGCATCGTCATGGATTGTGTTCACGCATGCGGTCGCGGACGAATTCGATTGCCCGCATGACGTAGCGTTCGATCATGTTCTTGGACAGGCCCATATGCTGCGCCACCTCGGCCTGCGTCCAGCCTTCGATGCGATTCAGGACAAAGGCCTCGCGGCACTTGGGTGGCAATTCTGCCAGGACTTGCGCAAGATCGTCCGCCAGACGCGACGCGCGCACCGGCGACTCCGGGTCGGTCCAGGCGGGCTGGTCAGCCTCGTCCAGCAGGTCCAGCGGTACATGCTCGGTCCGTTCCTGCCGGCGCCAGCGGTCGATCAAGCGATGTCCGGCGGCCTGGAACAGGTAGCTGCGCGCCTTCAACGCGACGCTGGCGTCGGCCTTCAGCAGGCGTTCGATGGCATCGTGCGCCGCGTCCTCAGCATCATGCCGGTTGCCGACTCTACGGCTCCATACCCCCACCAGCTCGTCGTAGTAGGCGAGCCAGCCGGAACGGGGCGGAGGGGAACGGGACATGGACCGATCGGACAACGGAGATGGCGACGCCGCGAATTTTACAAATAATTCTCATTATCGCAACTGCCTGCCACTGTCCTTGGGGCCCCTCCCGCGCGCCGCCTCAGTAATCCATGGGAACGTGGCTTTGCGCTTCTCGCAGTTCCTGGATGTGGCGCTCGGCTTCCTGTCTTTCGACGGCGGGCGGCAACGGGCGCCAGCTCACCATGTTGCCGGGCGTTTTCACCGGCATCCAACCCAGCACGCTGTAAAGCGTGATGGCCGTGCATCCTGTGTCGTACCGCGTTTCGTAGTATCCCTGCCGGTCCGGCTTGGTATCGCCGGACGTCCAATCCAACTGAGACATCCACGTCTCCTCTTTCTGAAGCTTGTAGTCCCGCCACCGGGCGAACGACGCTTGATCGTATAGCGGCCCCGTGCGCCTGTGCTGCCACCTTGCGCCCGCTTTGCAATTCTTGATAGAGGGGAATCCCTGACATTCTGATAGGCGTCGATTGCTTAACCTGGAAAAGCGGGGCTAGGATGTAGCAAAATATTCTTACAAACACGGGAGCGGGGATCTTCGCTTGCACGGACTCTTGAGCGAACCGCCATGTCGAAACTGGCGTTGATGCGTTATCCAAAGGATCGGCTGGCCGCGCTGGCGGGCGCAAGCGCCCTGCGCGCCATACGCGAGGGCCTGCTCTGGACCTTGCCGTGCCTGCTGGTCACGGCGTTGTTCCTGGTGCTGACCGTCATCGCCCGGCAACTGGGCCTGCCAGCCACCGTCGTGGAACTGTTGACCGCCGTCCACGACAAGCTGACGAACCTCATGCCTATCCTGGCCGGCACGTCCATCGGCTACATGCTGTCGTTCCGCCATCGGGTGCCGCATCTGCCCACCGCGTTCCTGTGCCTGTCCTACGTGATGATCGCCGACGGCCTGATGACGCCCTACCCCCAGGCCGCCGCCACCCTGGTACTGTTCATCGCCATCGTTTCGCCCTTGCTGACCGTGCCGTTGATGGCGTGGCTGCACCGTCGCCGCTGGACCCAGCTGGCGCCCGACGGCGTTATCAGCGATAACGTCCGCGACACGCTGAACATGGTCGTACCCGGCCTGCTGACGGCCGGCCTGGTCGTGCTGACGCTCTCCGCCGCGCTCCAGATCCCCGCCGTGGCGCAGTTCAACATACCCTTGAGTCTGGCCTCGCTGGACAGCCCCTTCACCTCGGGCGCGTTGATCGCCGGCCTGAATTCGCTGCTGTGGTTCTTCGGCATACACGGCTACCACGCCCTGGCCCCCCTGATGAGCGTCATGGACCAGGCGGCCATGCTGAATTCCGCCACCCAGTCCGCCGGCTACGAAGGCATGTATGCCTTGAACAGCACCCTCCTGGGCGCTTTCGTCTTCATCGGCGGATCGGGCGCGACGCTGTCGTTGGCCGTGGCCATGCTGGTGTTTGCGCGCACCGAATCGCTGCGGCTGCTGGCGCTGGCCAGCCTGCCGGTGGCGCTCCTGAACGTGAATGAAATCCTGCTGTTCGGGCTGCCGCTGATCCTGAATCCGCGCCTGCTGGCGCCGTTCATCCTGGCGCCGGTGACCAACGCCATCCTCGCGCTGGCCGTCGTGCAACTGGGCTGGCTGCCTTCCGCGGCGACGACCTTGCCGCTGACCTCGCCGGTGCTGTTCAACGCCTACATTGCCGCCGGCGGCAGCCTGGGCGGCGTGGCGCTGCAACTCGTGCTGGTGGCGCTGGGCGCGTGTCTGTACGCGCCCTTTGTCGTCGCACTGGAGCGGCAGCGCCAGGAAAGCGCCACCGTCTACTTCAAATCGCTGGACACGACCTTCACGCGGCTGCAAGAGGAATCGCTGCTGTACGCGCATGATCCGGTGGTGCAGACCTATGCCGACCGTGCACGCCGCAACGCCGAAAACACGCGCATCCGCGCCATCAGCCAGTACGACTTCCATCTGGAATTCCAGCCGCAGGTGTCATTGCGCAGCGGCCTGTGCACCGGCTGCGAAGCGCTGCTGCGCGCCACCGGACCCGACGGCGCGCGGCAAACGCCGGTGGAATTCCTGCGCTGGCTGGCGCAGGCCGACCTGATGCGGGAGGTGGACCTGTGGGTGGCCAGACAGGCCGTGCAGCAATGTCTGCAATGGCGCAAGCGCGACTTCCGCTTGCCGATGACCATCAACGTCACGGCCGGCACGCTGACGTCCGGCGACTACCTCGAAAAACTGATCAAGGTGCTGGCGCAGGCCGGCGGACAGATCTCGGTCGAGTTGACCGAAGACGCGCTGGTGGAGGACACCCAGGCGCTGCACACCGCCTTCGACCGTCTGCATGCGATAGGCGCCCGCATCTACATCGATGATTTCGGCACCGGCTATTCCGCCCTCAGCTATCTGCACCAGTTCGAAATCGATGCGGTCAAGATCGACCGCAGCTTCGTCGTGGCGCAAGACAGTCCCCGAGGCGCGCTGGTCCTGAACGGCTTGCTGCGCTTTTGCGAAGCGCTGAACCTGCAGATCGTGGTGGAAGGCGTGGAAACGGACCAGCAGCTGATGGCGCTGGAATCCCCCGCCGAGATCATCGTGCAGGGGTGGTACTACAGCAAGGCCTTGTCGGGCGACAGCCTCATGGACTACGCGCGCCGGCGTCAGGCTGCGCCGCCGCTGCGGGCACAGCCTGCGCCCGCGGCGCCTACTTGATGCCGATGAACGGCAGGGCCGCGTTCGGCACCTGCGTGGTCGGCAGCACGCCGTCCCACTTCTCCACCGCGTTCAGGCTCACCAGATTGGTGTTGGCGGCCAAGGCCTCGGCCTTGGCGCGGATCGCGGCCGCCTCGGCGTCGCCGCGCATGCGGATGCCGTCGGCCTCGGCCGTGAACTGCTGGCGGCGCGCGTCGGCTTCCGCCTTGGCCTTGACCACCTGGATCTCGGCGGTGATCATCGCCGTTTCCTTCTGTTGGCGGGTCGTCTCGATCTGCACCTGCGCCAACATGCGCTGTTCGATCGAGTGCTCATAGGCCTGCGAAAAACCGACTTCCTCGATCTGCACGCCCACCACCTGCACCGGTGCGCCTTCCATCGTCTTGAGCACGGCAGCATTCACGTCCTGGCCCAGCTTCTGGCGTTCCTGGATGGCGCGCACCGCCGTGTATTGGCCGAACACGTTCTTCACCGAATCCGGGGTCTTGCGCTCCAGCACGCGCATCTGCAGATTGCTGATGGTGCCGTATTCCGAGTACAGCTCGGCCACGTGCTCGGACGGCACGCGGTAGGTCACCGACACGCGCAGCGTGGCCGGTTGCTGGTCATAGCTGTAGGCTTCCAGCTTTTCAAACACGAACGTGTGGTCGCGCACCGACACCGTCATCACGTTGTCGATGAACGGGGTCTTGAAGTCCAGGCCCGGTTCCGACACGCGCACCAGCTTGCCGTTGCGCAGCACCACGCCGCGCTCGCCCTGGTCGACCTGGAACCAGGAATCGAAGGCCAGGAACAGAATCAGCAAAAACAACACCGCCGTGATCACCGCGATCTTGAAACTACGCGGCTTTACGGCACCAATCGTCTTGACCATCTGGATATCTGTCGGCTTCACTTCGAATCCCTTTCTGATTTTGAACGTTTACGGTCCGAGAGCACGGCGGCGATGCCGCGCGCCAGCAAATAGGCGACCACGGCCGCCCCAACCAAGATCAGGAAATACCTCATCGTGCGTTCCCCCCCGGAAAATAAGCAGGGGATTCTATCGCGACTGGAACGTCAGGCGAATTGTGGCGATTGTTGCGACGGCATCGGCGAAGGACAGTGGCACGAACCCAACGACAGCGCTACGCTAGGCAACTCTCTACACTGCAGGAGCCACAACCATGCGCCGCACACCTTCAATGATCGTCGCCATCCTTGCCTGTGCCGCCGTGCTTGGCGCACCGGCACAGGCCGCGCCGCCCGAGGGCAAAGGCAAGCCAGACCACGCGGGCCAAGGCAATGGCAATGGCAATGGCGGCGGTAACGGCAATGGCAAGAACAAGGGCCAGCAGAGCCAGGACAGCGGCGTCAGCGTCACGCTCAGCACCGCGGGCATCACCGTGTCCACCGCGCGCAGCTATGCCGTGCAGGCCGGGGCGACGGGCTACGGCTCGCTGCCGCCGGGCATACGCAAGAACCTGGCGCGCGGCAAGCCCCTGCCTCCGGGCATCGCCAAGAAGATGGTGCCCGGCCCCATGCTGGCGCGCCTGCCCGTGCATCCGGGCTACGAATGGCGCGTCGCGGGCAGCGACCTGATCCTCGTCGCCATCGCCACCGCCGTCGTCGCGGACGTCCTCACGGGCGTGTTCAACTAGGCGCCGCGCGCCATGGACGCCGCCACGCGGCGTCCATAGTTCCTAGCATCAGGCCGCACACTGTTACGTCCCTGCCGCGGATCTATCTGCTACCGTTGAATCGCCTCGCGCCGCGGCCCTGGCCCGGCGCCCACGACGGAGACCGCGCATGCCACGTCCTTCCGAGTCCGCGCCGCTGATCGGCGTGATCCCCCCCTACATGCTGGATCGGCTGGCGCAGCACGCCGATGCGCGGGTCAGCATGCCCGCGGTCAAGACGCTGATCATCGACCAGCAGCAGCGCAGCCTGCGCGAAATGGCGGCGCAGCCGCCGCGCGCCAAGCCCGCCCGGCCCAAGAAGGCAGCGCCCGCCGGCACGCCGCAGCGCGCCGTGCACGACGCCGCCAACACCACCACCCTGCCCGGCAAGCTGGTGCGCGCCGAAGGCGCCTCCGCCAGCGGCGACGTGGCGGTGGACGAGGCCTATGAGCATCTGGGCTCGACCTACAAGCTGTTCTGGGACGTCTACAAGCGCCACTCCATCGACGGCCAGGGCCTGCCGCTGGTCGGCACCGTGCATTACGGCGAAGACTACGACAACGCCTTCTGGAACGGCGCACAGATGGTGTTCGGCGACGGCGACGGCGAAGTGTTCAACCGTTTCACGGTGGCCGTGGACATCATCGGCCACGAACTCACGCACGGCGTGATCGACGCCGAGGCCGCCTTGCTCTACCAAGGCCAGTCCGGCGCCCTGAACGAATCCCTGTGCGATGTGTTCGGCGCGCTGGTCAAGCAGCACACGCTGGGCCAGGACGCGCGCCAGGCCGATTGGCTGGTGGGCGCCGGGCTGTTCAAGCCCAAGATCCGCGCCCGCGCGCTGCGCTCCATGGCGGAACCCGGCAGCGCTTACGACGACCCTCTGCTGGGCAAGGATCCGCAGCCCGCGCACATGCGCGACTACGTGGACACGCCGAACGACAATGGCGGCGTGCACATCAACTCCGGCATCCCCAACCGCGCCTTTTATCTGGCGGCCACTTCGATGGAAGGCCCCGCATGGGCCAGCGCGGGCCGCGTCTGGTACGACGCGTTGTGCGACAAGCGCCTGCGCCACGATGCCGACTTCGTGCAGTTCGCGAAACTGACGCTGGCCGTCGCGGCGGAACGCCATGACGCCGCCGTGCGCGATGCCGTCGCCCGCGCCTGGGCCGGCGTGGGAGTCCAGACATGATCGAGCTGCCATCCCTGGACCTTGCCATGCTGGTGCGCCTGACCCGCGAAGGCGGGCTGGCCTATATGCCGGCATTGGCGCAGCCGCGCAGCATCGACCTCGCCACCTGCCCGCCGGACCTGCGGCAGGAGGTTTGCGACGCCCTGCAACGCGCCGCGCCGGTGGCCGTTCCGCGCTGCGCGCCGGCAGGCGGCGATCAGCGCTATTTCCACGTCGAAGTCGTGTACAAAGGCGACGACCTCGCGGACATCAGCTTCGACGTGCCGGAGACCGACGCGCCCGAGCCACTGGTGCGCTTGTGGAAAAGCCGGGCCGGACAGACTTGAGCGCGGCATCCCGGTATTGCCCGATCTGGATGGCGCGGCCCGCGTAAAGACCGGTGGCCGCCATCGCCAGGCACAAGACCGCGCACAGGGCCAGCGCCAGGGTCCAGTCTCCCTGCGTGTCGTGCAGCGTGCCCGCTAGCGCAGGGCCGCTGGCCGCGAACAGATAGCCCACGCACTGCGCCATGCCCGACAGCGCCGCCGCCTGCTGCGCATGACTGGCGCGCAAGCCCACGAATGCAAGGCCCAGAATGATGCCGCCGCCCGTGCCCAGGCCCATCAGCACGATCCACAGCGTCGCCCAGCCGGGCGCGACGATCAAGCCGGCAAACGCGACGAGCGAAGCCGCGGCCGCGCAGAACGCCGCGCCGCGCTGGTCCTTCAGGCGCCGCACCAGGGGAGCCAGGAACAGGGCCGGGACGGCCGACATGAGCTGCAGCAAGCCATGCAACGTGCCGGCGCGTTCAGCCGTATAGCCAGCATCGCGCAGGATGGCCGGCAGCCAGCTCACGCCCACATAGAACACGAAGGAATTGATGCCCAGGAACAGCGTCACCTGCCACGCCAGCGCGGAGCGCCACAACCTGGGACCGTGCGGCGCATGCGCCGTGGATCCCGCGGGCGCGGTGTGATTGGCCAGCTGCGGCAGCCATAGCAAGGCGCTGAGCACGGGTAGCACCAACAGGCAGCCCGAGGAAAAGCGCCAGGCCGCGTCGGACAGACCCGCCAGCGGGATGGCAATGGCGGACGCCAGCCCCGCGGCCAGGCTCATGGTCAGCACATAGGCCGAAGTCAGGCCCGCGAGCTGCTGCGGAAAATCGCGCTTCAGAAGGCTGGGCAACAACACATTGCCGATGGCGATGCCGGCGCCGATGACAACCGTGCCCAGGAACAGGCTCCAGGCCGGCCCCAGCGTGCGCACGAGGATGCCAGCCGCGATCAGCAGCATGGCGGCAAACAAGCTGCGCTCCAGTCCGTGGCGGCGAGCCAGGCCCGCGGCAAACAGCGACACCACGGCAAAGGCCAGCAAGGGCAAGGTGATCAGCATGCCCGCGGCGGTGGCGCTCAGCCCCAACTGCTCGCGGATCATGCCGGTCAGCGGCGGCACGCCAGTAATCGGCGCGCGCAGCGCCATGGACATGCAAAGAATGCCGGCGATCAGCAACACGGGATGGCCGGCGGGACGTTTGGAAGTAGGGATATGCGAATTCATGCCGCCAGCTTAAGCATCGCCGCCTTCGCCGAATTTCGCCATAATGACAAATTATCCCTAAATTCGGTCAAGGTGAAATTCAATGCACCGTCTGGACGACCCGGCCCCGTTCTTCAATCCCGATATCGACACGCAACAGGCCTATGCAATGCGCGTGCATGCGGACGAGAACGACCAGGAGTCTCCACCACACCGGCACGCAATGGGCCAGCTGGTGCTGTCCTTGCAGGGCGGCGTGACCTGCTCCGTGCCGCAGGGTCTGTGGATGGTGCCGCCGCAATATGGCGTCTGGATTCCTGGCGGCGTGCCGCACAGCAATCGCGTCACGCAGAACGGCCGGGTGTGTTTCCTGTTCGTGCCGCCCGACGCCACGGGCCTGCCTGGACAGTGCTGCACGCTGGCGATCTCGCCGCTGGTGCGCGAATTGGTCGCCTATCTGGCGGACCTGGCTCCGCAGGACACGGCCACGCCTGCCAACCGGAAGCTGGCCGAAGTGCTGGTCGAGCAGTTGGCGCGCATGCCGACCGAACAACTGCACCTGCCCATTTCGGACCACCCGCGCCTGCGCGAAATCGCCGATGCCCTGCACGCCGACCCCGCCGACCGCAGCACGGTGGCGCAATGGGGCAGGCGCGTCGCCATGAGCGAACGCACGCTGGCGCGGCTGGTGCAGCAAGAGCTCGGCATGAGCTTCGGCCGCTGGCGCCAGCAGATGCACATCATCCAGGCCCTGCAGCGCCTGGCCGCCGGCGTCTCGGTGCAGCGCACTGCCGAAGACCTGGGCTACGAATCCGTCAGCGCCTTCATCACCATGTTCCGCAAGGCGCTGGGCAAGACCCCTGCCCGCTACTTCGCGGACAAGGCCGACGGTATCAATTGACGGTGGGCGGGTAGTCCAGTTCGCCCGATTTCATCTGGCCGCGCAGGCGCGCCTCGCGCAGTTCCGCGACCGTCTGGTCCCGGGTCTGGCGCGATTGCGACGGTAGCGCAGGCGGATAGTCCTGTTCGCCGTACGTGACCAGGCCGGCCGCGCGCGCGGCGTCGAGTTCTTCGCGCACCTGCTGGCGGGTCTTGGTGCTGACATGAGGCAGATCCACGGGATATTGCTGTTCGCCGTAGGTCACCAGGCCGGCGGCCTTGGCTTCCATCAGTTCCGCGCGCACCTGTTCGCGGGTCTTGCCTTCGGCATGCGCTGCGGCGCCAACCAGCGCCATGCTCAGCGCCAGGATGGAGAGTCGGTATGTATTCATGAAATCCTCTGCGGTTAACGAGTGCCGCATTATTCGTTCGCATGCCCGCCGGGATAAATCCCGCGTGGCGCAATCGAAGGTTGCCCGCCGTGCAAGCCTCGCTGCACGCCCCCGCTGCGGCCCGCGCACCCTTGCGCCGGGCGCAAGGGTGGGTTGATCCAGGAATGGTTTTTCCGCCCCCCGCATCTACCTAGACTGAATAGCTCCTGTTATCCAAGGACGCTATTCCATGTTGTCTTCCTCATCCCCGGGCAGGGGCGGCCCACGATCATGACGGCCGCCGCTCCCCCCGCCCCGCCCGCCGCGGCGGCCTTCGGCTGGCGCATCCTGACCGGATTGCTCGGCGTGCTGCTGGCGGTGATCCTCGCCGGGCTCAACGAAAACGTGACCAAGATGGCGCTGCCCGACATCCGCGGCGCGCTGGGCATCAGCTACGACCAGGGCACCTGGTTCGTGGCCGTCTACGCCGCGGCGTCGGTATGCGCCATGGCATTCGCGCCCTGGTGCTCGGTCACGTTTTCATTGCGCCGCTTCACGGTCACGGCGCTGGCCGCCTTTGCGCTGTTCGGCGCGCTCTGCCCGTTTGCGCCCAACCTGCCCGTGCTGCTGTTCCTGCGCACGCTGCAAGGCCTCGCGGGCGGCGCGCTGCCGCCCATGCTCATGACGGTGGCGCTGCGCTTCCTGCCGCCGGGCATCAAGCTCTATGGCCTGGGCGGCTACGCCCTCACCGCCACCTTCGCGCCCAGCCTGGGCATACCGCTGGCGGCCTTCTGCACCGAGGTGCTGGGCTGGCGCTGGACCTTCTGGCTGATCGTCGCTCCCGCGGCGCTCGCGGCCTGGGCCGTCTGGCGCGGGCTGCCCCAGGATCCGCTCAAGCTCGAACGGCTGCGCCTGTTCGACTGGCGCGGCCTGTTGCTGGGCGCCCCGGCGCTGTCCATGCTGGTCATCGGCCTGTTGCAGGGCGACCGGCTGGACTGGCTTAACTCGCCGCTGATCTCCGTCCTGCTGGGCGGAGGCGGCGTGCTGATGGTGCTGTTCATGATCAACGAATGGTCGCATCCCCTGCCGTTCTTCAAGATCCAGCTCTTGCGCAACCGCAACCTCAGCCATGCCCTGCTGACGCTGGGCGGCGTGCTGATCGTGCTGTTGGGCGTGATCCTGATTCCCTCGTCATTCCTGGCGCAATTGCGCGGCTACCGGCCGCTGGAAACAGCGCCGGTGCTGCTCACCATGGGCCTGCCGCAACTGATCGCCCTGCCGCTGGTCGCGGCGCTGTGCAACCTGCGCCAGGTGGATTGCCGCTGGGTGCTGGCCTCGGGCCTCGGCCTGCTGGCCCTGTCCTGCCTGCTGGGGTCGCAACTGACGCCCGTCTGGTCGCGCGAGCAGTTCTACCTGCTCGAAGCCGTACAGATCTTCGCCCAGCCCATGGCCGTGATCCCGCTGCTGATGCTGGCCACCGGCGGCCTGGCGCCGCAGGACGGCCCCTGGGCGTCATCGTGGTTCAACACCATCAAGGGCTTTGCCGCGGTAGCCGCCACCGGCCTGCTGGACGCGCTGACCACCTCGCGCCGCAATTACCACTCCAGCATGCTGGCCGACCAGCTGGGCAACTTTCCGCTGAGCACGGCCGGCGAGAACGCGGCCGCGCTGTCCCGCCGCATCCAGGAACAGGCCGCCGTGCTGACCTCAGCCGACCTCTATCTGTGCATGGCCGGCGTGGCCGTGCTCCTCATCCTGCTCATCCCCTTCGTCGCGACCCGCATCTATCCACCGCGCGCCGCGACCTGAAATCGAGTCCATAACATGCCTTTCTCTCTCTTGACCTCTCCCCTTCCCCGCGCCTGCGCCTTGGGCGCCCTGGTCCTGCTGGCCTATGCAGGCTGGTCATGGTCCGCCACCGGCGCCGCCGAATCCACCGATGACGCCACTGTCGTCGCCGACCACACCATCGTCGCCCCGCAGGTGTCCGGCTTCATCGACGCCGTGCTGGTCGAAGACAACCAGGCCGTCAAGCAAGGCCAGCTGCTCGCCCGCATCGATGACCGCGACCATCAGGCCGCGCTGGCGGCCGCAAGCGCCGAACTCGCAGTCGCCAGCGCACGCCTGTCGGACGCGGCCGCAACCCTGGAACGCCAGCAAGCCGTGATCGAGCAGGCCGTCGCCGTCACGCGCGCCGACCTGGCGGATATTCGCTATGCCGAAAGCGAGGCCCAGCGCCACCGCAGGCTGGCCAGCGAGGGCGCGGGCACCCAGCAGGCCTATGAACAGGCCCGCAGCCGGCTGGACATGGCGCAGGCGCGGCAGGCCGAACACACGGCCACACTGCAGGCCGCGCGCAAGCAGCGCGACGTGCTGGAAGCCAACCGCGAGGCCGCGCAGGCCGGGCTGCTGCGCGCACAGGCGCTGAAGGACCGCGCGGAACTCAACCTGTCGCATACCCAGGTCGTCTCTCCCATCGATGGCATCGTCGGCCGGCGCTCGCTGCGCGTGGGCGCCTATGTCAGCCCGGGCACGCCGATTCTGGCGGTGGTGCCGCTGCAACAAGCCTATGTGGTGGCCAACTTCCGGGAAAAGCAGTTGACCCGCATGCGCCCGGGCCAGCCCGCAACCATCACGGTCGACGCCTATCCGGATACGCCGCTGCGCGGCCGCGTCCAAAGCATCGCACCGGCCACGGGCCTGAGCTTTTCGCCGGTAGTCCCGAGCAATGCCACCGGCAACTTCACCAAGGTCGCGCAGCGCCTGCCCGTCAAGATCGTGCTGGACGCGCCGGCCGAAGGCGCGCCGCCGCTGCGCGCCGGCATGTCCGTCGAAGCCGTGGTCGATACCGGCGCCGCGGCAGAGGAGTCCATGCAATGACCCCGCGCCGCTTGATCAATGCCACGCTGGCCTGCACGCTTTCCGCCTTGGCAGGCTGCGCAGTGGGCCCCGACTTTCAGGCTCCCCAGGCGCCATTGCCCGTGCAATGGCGGATGCCTGACGCCTCCGCCGTGGACAGCGTCCCCGTGCCGCAAGATGTGAACACATCCTGGTGGGACAGCTTCGGCGATCCCACCCTGAGCGCCTTGATCGCCGAAGCGACCGCCGCCAACCTGGACATACGCATCGCCCACGAACGCCTGCTGCAAAGCCGCGCGGCCCTGCGCGTGACCGAAGCCGACGGCCTGCCCGCCGTAGGCTCAAGCGCGAGCTACAAGCGCGGCCAGAACAGCGAGGTCGGCCTGGCCGACCCTTCGGGCCACGGCGGCAAGTCCTCATTCAATCTGTGGCAAGCGGGTGTGGACGCCAGTTGGGAACTGGACCTGTGGGGCCGCGTGCGACGCGAAGTCGAACAGGCCGGCGCCCAGTCCCAGGCGGCGCTGGAGGCGCAGCGCGGCGTGGTCCTGGCCATCCGCGCCGAAACGGCGCGCAACTACATCCTGCTGCGCGGCACGCAGAACCAACTGGACGTGCTGCGCCAAACGCTTGCCAATGCCGAGCGCAACCTGGCGCTGACTCGTTTGCGCCAACGCGAAGGCGTCGCCACCGAACTGGACGTTTCGCAAGCCGATGCGCAGGCCGCCGCCATAGAAGCCGGCGTGCCGCCGCTCGTGCTGCGCGTCGAACAGCTGATGAATGCGCTGGCGCTGCTGCTGGAGCAGCCGCCCGGCGCGCTGCAACCGCGTCTGGCGGCGGTGGGTCCGATACCCGGCGGTCCGCTCCAGGTTCCCGTCGGACTGCCGAGCGAACTGGCCGAGCGCAGGCCCGACATCCGCCGCGCTCAAGCCAATCTGCACGCGGCCGTCGCGGCGATCGGCGTAGCGGAGGGCGATTTCTATCCGCGCATCACGCTGTCAGGCAACCTCGGCCTGCAGGCTCTGCAATTGCGGGACCTCGACACCGACAACGCCGGGGTGTTCGGCGTCGGCCCCGCGTTGCAGATTCCCATCTTCCAGGGCGGCCGGTTGCGAGGCCGGCTGCGGCTGCGCGAATCGCAGGCTCAGGAAGCCGCGCTGCTGTACCAAAAAACCGTGCTGAATGCCTGGCATGAAGTCGACAATGCCATGACCGCCTACCAGGCGCAGCAACTGACCCGGGCCAGCCTGGAGCGCGCCTCCGCGAGCGCCCGCCAGGCGCTGCTGAACGCACAGCGGCAATATGCCGCGGGCGCTTCGGACTTCGTGAACGTGCTCAGCGCGCAGAACGCGGTGCTGGCCAGCGACCAGGCCCGCGTGTCGACCCAGGCCTCGGTGTCGCTGGTGCTGGTGGATCTGTACCGCTCGTTGGGCGGCGGCTGGGAAGCGCCCGCCGCCAACCTCAACCCTGCTTCGGCCCCGCAATGATGAACAGACGCGGGAACGGCAGCAGCACCGTGCCGTCGGCCAGCGCCGGATAGGCCTCTTCGATCAGCGACTGGTAGCGGGCCAGGAAACTGGCCTGCCCGGCGGCGTCCAGCCGGTCCAGATAGGGCCGCAGCGCCGTGCCCTTGAACCACTCCACCACCGCCGCTGCGCCTGCCAGCGGGTGATGGTAGGTCGTGCGCCACACGTCCAGCAGGCCGCAATGCGGCTTGAGCAGCTCGTAGTACCAGGCGGCGCTGTGGCGCGGCGGATGCTTGAAGCCGCCGATGGCGGCGGCCCACGGCGCCTCGCCTGCCACCTGGCGCGCCAGGCGGTGGGCCGGCTCCTCCAGGTTGTCCGGGGTCTGCACCGCCAGGCTCCCGCCCGGCGCCAGCTTGCCGACCAGGCGGGGATATAGGGTCGCGTGGTCCGGCACCCATTGCAGCGCGGCGTTCGCCAGAATCACGTCGTAGGTTCCGGGCGGATCCCACGTGGCGATGTCGGCCAATTCGAATCGCAGCCCCGGCAGACGTTTCCTGGCCGACTGCAGCATGTCCTCCGAGCTGTCCATGCCGCTGATTTCGGCATCGGGGTAGCGGCTGGCCAGCACCTCGGTGGAGTTGCCAGGACCGCAGCCCAGGTCCACGGCGCGCTTCACATCCTGATTGGGCAAGGCGGCGACCAGGTCCCGCACCGGACGGGTGCGTTCGTTTTCAAAGGCGGAATACTGTTTGGCGGACCAACTGGTCATGACGGCTCCTTGCGGCATTTGGACTGTCCAGCACTCTACGCCCGCCGCACCGGCGCGACAAATCCCAAAAAAAGCGCCCGCCATATCCGTTGGATATGGCGGGCGTCTTGCGTCACGCCGCGGGGCTTATTCCGCCGCGAGTTCCTGCTTGGAGGCGTCCGAGCGGGTTTTCCACAGCGAGAACAACACGCCGCCAGCGATCAGACCGAAGGTCACCGACAGGGACAAGGCAGCCGGCACCTTGCCGATGAAGCCGACCAGGAAGATCTTGCCGCCAATGAAGACCAGGACCAGAGCCAAGGCGTACTTCAGGTAATGGAAGCGGTGGATCATCGCCGCCAGCGCAAAGTACAGCGCACGCAGGCCCAGGATGGCGAAGATGTTGCTGGTGTAGACGATGAACGGGTCGGTGGTGATGGCGAAGATCGCCGGCACGGAGTCCACCGCGAACAACAGGTCTACGAACTCGATCAACACCAGCGCCAGCAGCAGCGGCGTAGCCCAGCGCACCTTCTTCGACGTGGCGGGATCGGTCTCCATCACCCAGAACGCGTTGCCGCGCAGCCCTTCCGTGACGCGCATGCGGCGCTTCAGGAACTTCAGGATCGGGTTGGACGCGATATCCGGCGTCTGGTCCGCAATCATCCACATCTTGATGCCGGTGAACACCAGGAAGGCGCCGAACAGATACAGCAGCCAGCCAAAATTGCTGACCAGCGCCGCGCCCAGGCCTATCATGATGGCGCGCAGCACGATCACGCCGAGGATGCCCCAGAACAGCACGCGGTGCTGGTATTGGCGCGGAATCGCGAAGAAACTGAAGATCAGCGCGATCACAAAGACGTTGTCCATCGACAGCGACTTCTCGATCATGAAGCCCGTGTAGTAGGCCATGCCGCTGGCGGAACCCATCTGCCACCAGACCCAGGCGCCGAACAGCAGCGCCGCGCTGATGTAGCCGGCGGAAAGCAGCAGGCTCTCGCGCACGCCGATCTCGCGGTCTTCCTTGTGCAGCACGCCCAGGTCAAAGGCCAGCAAGGCGACCACGATGCCGATGAATAGCAGCCAGCTCCAGGCCGGGGTGCCGAAGAAATCGGCGGAGAGTAAGGTGAGCAAGGTGTCCATGATGTTCCCGCTTGTGTTCGAAGGGGCTCATGATCCAGATCCTGGCCGAATGGAGAAATCAGCCTGAAAGTGAGTTAAGGTTCGAAAAAACCGAAGTTATTCCTGCCATGCTCAATTACCGACACCTGTATTACTTCTGGATGGTCGCCAAGGAAGGCGGCTTTTCCCGTGCCGCCGAAAGGCTGGACATGGCCATCCAGACCATCAGCGCGCAAGTGCGCGAACTGGAAAAAAACCTGGGCCACCAATTGCTCAAGCCGGCCGGGCGCGGCGTGGCGCTGACCGACGCGGGCGAAGCCGCCTTCGCCCGCGCCGAAGAGATCTTCCAGATCGGCCAAATGCTGCCCCAGGAGGTCCGCGCCGCCGCCACCAAGCCCGTCATACGTCTGTCGGTGGGCCTGTCGGACGGTATTTCCAAGCTGGCCGCGCAGGCCCTGCTGGGGCCGGTGCTGCACACGCCGGACCTGCGCCTGACCTGCCACGAAGGCGAGGTCGAGGAACTGCTGGGCGAACTTGCCCAGCATCACCTGGATTTGGTGCTGGCCGGCCAGGGTGCGCCCGCCAACCCCAACCTGCGCCTCACCAGCGACCGCCTGGTTTCATCGCCAGTGGACTGGTACGGCCCCGCCAAACTGGTGCGCAAGGCCGACACCCTGGACTTTCCGCGCTGCCTGGAGCGCCTGCCGGTACTGCTGCCCACCGGCCATTCCGTGCTGCGCCAGACGCTGGACCGCTGGTTCGCCGAACAAGGCATCTACCCCAATGTCGTCGGCGAATTCGAAGACAGCGCCCTGATGTCGGTGTTCGCGGCCCGCGGCCTGGGCGTATTTCCGCTCAGCCGACTGGGCGGCGGCGACATCGGCGTGCTGCGGGGCTTGCGCCCCCTGGCCCGCTGCGACGACGTGCACGAGGAAATCCACGCCATCCGCAACCGCCGCGGACAGCACCATCCGCTGGTCCAGATCGTGCTCGCCAAGGCAAAAACTTCGGTTTTTTCTTAATGTTTGTCACAACCACGCTGGTTTTTCAGAAATAGAATCCGCCTTATCGTGGACCCTCTTTTGAAACATCGGAGTACCACCTCAATGAAAAAGATCATCTGGCTCGCCTTCGCCGTGCTTGCAGCACTCTGGACCGGGCTGGTTGCGCTGACACTGCAGCTGACCAACTGGGTCCTGTCGACCATCGCCACGACCCAGGTGCCCGGCACGGCGCTGGATACCTCGCAATGGGTTCCCCCCGCCTGGGCGGCGGCCTGGGTCGACCCCGCCTGGCTGCAGACGCTGCAGGGCGGCCTGGTCTGGGCCGCGCAAGGCCTGAATCAGGTACTGCCCTTCGCCGGCAGCCTCGGCACGCTGATCTCGGTGCTGGCCTGGATCTTCTGGGGCTTCATCATCGTCGGCCTGCTGGTGCTGGCGCTGATCCTCCACTGGCTGGCCGGCAAGCGCGAGCAAGCCGCGGCGCCCGGCCGCCAAGTGGTGTAATAGGGCAGGCAACGCGGCAATCCGGCGCGCTGCCCCTTTAAGAGGAGCGTGCCGTGCCCACCGTCAATTCCCCTGCCCGCAAGCTGTTGCTGGCGGCCCTGCTGGCCATGGCCGCCACGGCGGCGCAGGCGCACCCTGTGCGCCCCGCCTACGGCATCGAGGTCTGCACGGTCACGGGCACTTCCGGGGAATACAGCGTGCGCGTGCGCAACACCGGCACGGCGCCCCTGGCTCGCGCCGAAGTCAACGGCGTCAGGCTGGATGCCAGCGGCCACGCGGCGGATCCTCTTACCGTAAACCTGACCGACATCCCTGCCGGCAAGTACAAGACCGCCGTGCTGGGACGTCCCGGCAATGGCGCCTCGCTGGTCAGCATCGCCACCTATGTGACCGCCAATGGCATGGAAACCCATCAGCAGGATTTGTTCGCCGGCAAGGTGGCGCACGTTTCGCCGGGCTCGGCGCTGCAATACACCCTGGCGCCGCTGGCCGTGCGCGGCTGGACGGTGGCCTATGGCACCAAACAGGACCCCAAGCTGGAAGCCGGCAGCGCCGTGCTGTTGATCTACCCCGTCACCCTGGGCAAGAAGCGGGACGCGACGCGTCCGGACGCCGGCCGCACACCGGCCGACGTGGTGCCGCTGGCGCCCTGCGGCACGGCCGCCGGGGCAAAGCAATCCTGAACGCGTTCAGGTGCCGCTGAGCAGGTCGCGCTCGTTCAGAAGCGCGTAGACGATCTCGGGCCGGTTGTCGAAACCGCGGCGGATAGCGGCGGGAATCGCCGTGCGCGTCTTGCGGCACAGCCCGAGCTGGTCCTCCAGCTGGATCGCGATGCCGCGCGAGGTGCGCACCTCGTTTTCGCTGGGCGTGATGTGAATCACGATGCCCAGCTGCGCATGGATGCGTCCCTGCATGGCGCGCAGGTCTTCCAGGCTGGAGATGTTCTCCAGCCGCGCCACCAGGCGCTTTTCCTCTTCCTTGGTCAGCCGCAACACGCGGAAGTCGGCGGCGGGATCGGCCAACAGCCGGTCGCGGTCGCACACGCAGGCGCCCGGCGGACATTCTTGGCGGATGGGAAACGGAAAATTCATGGCGGGCGGAGCGCGTCGCGGCAATCCTGCATATCTTGGAATTCTACCCAGGATCCCCCGCCGCCCGCCCGGCGGCAAGTCCTGGTTTCCCCGCAAGCCGCTGCGGCATAATGCCTCACCGAGTTCACGGCGCGGAGGGCGCCCGCATGAAAGGATTCCTGTCCATGGCGGCCTTGGCCGCGCTGTCCGCGCTCTGCAACGGCGCCGTTGCCCGCGACTACGCCTATGCCATCCGGCCGGGCCTGTCCTCGGTGGTGACGGTTTCCGAACTGCCCCAGCAGCGCCTCGGCGCACGCGTGGGCAACGGCCCGGAACAGGAAATCGCGAGCATCGGCGGCGACGAGGAAGTCGACCAATTCCAGGACGTGGACGTGGACCATGACGGCTACCGCGACTTCGTCATCGGCCAGACCGGCGGCAGCACGCAAGCGATTTCGCGCATCTTCCTGTACCGCCCCAAGGACGGGCGCTACCACGAGATCCCGTATCCCGATGCGGCGGCCAGCCCCTGCCGCGGCTTCGTCAATCCCGAGTTCGACGCGGCCAAACCCATTATTTCCGTGGCGTGCCGCTACAGCGCCGACACCTATGGCTTCGAACAGTACCGGGTGTGCCCGGACGGCTCGGCGCGGGTCATCTCCTGGACCCGGCGCGAGGGCGAATCGGAGCGCAAGATTCCGCACCCCGGCGCCAAGGGCGGCACATGCGCCGCGAAGACTGGCCCGTAAGGCGCCGTCCCGCCGCGCGCGTCCCGCCTTCGCCATGGCGCTGCAAACGCCGCGGCCGCTATAGTTGCGCTTCCGCCCACCAGGCTCTACGTCCGAGGACACCCCCGCCGTGCTGATTTTCCACAACCCTGTCCACGAAAAACACGCTGGCCGACAGGAAATGTTCCGCGGCAAGCTGGTGCCCTGCCACGAAACCCCCGCGCGCCTGGAGTTCGTCCTGCAGGCGCTGAGCCAGCGTGGCATCGGCGCATTGCGCACACCGTCGGCGGCGGACCTGGGCTTGGTCAAGCGCGTGCACACCCCGCGCTACGTGGACTTCCTGGAAACAGCCTGGCGCGATTGGGTGGCGCTGGACCCGGCCAATGCCGGACTGGACATCCTGCCTTCGGTCTGGCCCGTGCGCGGATTCCGTCACGACATCGAACCGACCAACTTCGCCGCGCGGGTCGGCCTGTTCTCGTTCGACAGCGGCTGCCCGCTGACCGCGGGCACTTGGGAGGCCGCCACCGCAGGCGCGGCCTGCGCCATCGACGCCGCGCGCGCGGTATCCGCGGCGGGCGGGCCTCGCGTCGCCATGGCGCTCACGCGTCCGCCCGGCCACCACGCGGGCCCCGATTTCTTCGGCGGCTACTGCTTCCTGAACAACGCGGCGCTGGCCGCGCAGGCGCTACGCGAAGCTGGCGCCCAACGCGTGGCCATCGTGGACGTCGACTACCACCACGGCAACGGCACGCAGAGCATCTTCTATGAACGCGCCGACGTGCTGACCGTGTCGGTGCACGGCGATCCGACCACCGAGTACCCCTTCTACCTGGGCTACGCCGATGAGCGCGGCGCAGGCGCGGGCCTGGACGCCAACCTGAACCTGCCGCTGCCCGCCGGCACCGGTTTCGCCGCCTGGACGCAGGCGTTGGAACAAGGGCTGGCCGCCGTGCGCGCCTTCAAGGCTGACGCGGTGGTTATCGCGCTGGGCGTGGACACCTACGAAGGCGATCCCATCTCCAAGTTCCAGCTCAAGAGCGCCGATTACCTGCATGTGGGCCGCCTGCTGGCAGGCCTGGGCCTGCCGGCGGTGTTCACGATGGAAGGCGGCTACGCCGTGGCGGACGTGGGCATCAACGTCGCCAACGTGCTGGAAGGCTACGCGGGCTGAACAGCAGGCCCATCAGTCCCGCGTTTCGAGCACCTTGTTGATGCGCAGCGCCAGCAGCGTGCAGGCAGCGCCCGACAACAGGTAGACGCTGACCGCCACCAGCCCGAAACGCGCGGACAGGCCCAGCGCGACCAATGGCGCGAATGCCGCGCCGATCAGCCAGGCCATGTCGGAGGTCAGCGCCGCGCCCGTGTAGCGGAAGCGCCGCGTGAAGTTCGCGGTGACGGTCCCCGAGGCCTGGCCGTAGGACAGCCCCAGCAGCACGAAGCCCACCAGGATGAACGCATCCTGCGCCTTGGGTCCGCCGCCCAGCAGCCAGGGCGTGAACAGCGCGAACACGGCGATCAGAAGGGCCAGCAGGCCCAGCGTGGTGCGCCGGCCGATGCGGTCGGCCAGCCAGCCCGATGCGATGGTGCCCAGGATGCCCAGCACCGCGCCAATGATCTGCACGATCAGCACGTCCTGGATCTGCTGGGTGGCGCTGACCGCGATCCACGACAGCGGAAACACCGTGACCAGGTGGAACAAGGCATAACTGGCAAGCGCCGCGAATGCGCCGATGAACAGGTTGAAGCCTTGCTCGCGCACCATCTGCGCGACGCTGATCGGTTCCAGCTCGCCCTCTTCCAGCAGCTGCGTGTATTCCTCGGTGACGACCAGGCGCAGCCGCGCAAACAGCGCCACCACGTTGATGGCGAACGCCACGAAGAAGGGATAGCGCCAGCCCCATTCCAGGAAATCGGCTTCGGTCAGGGTCACGTGCAGGAACAGGAACAGCGCGCTGGCCACCATGAAGCCCACGGGCGCGCCCAGCTGCCCCAGCATCGCATACCAGCCGCGGCGGTTGGGCGGCGCATTCAGCGCCAACAGCGACGGCAAGCCGTCCCACGACCCGCCCAGCGCCAGCCCTTGCAGGCAGCGGAATACCGCCAGCAGCGTGATCGCATGCGCGCCGATGACGTTGTAGCCCGGCAGAAAGGCCATGCCCACCGTGGCCGTTCCGAGCAGGAACAGAGCGATGGTGAGCTTGGTCGCGCGCCCCCAGCGCCGCTGCGCGGCCATCGAGAGCGCCGTGCCGATGGGCCGCATGATGAATGCGAACGAGAAGATGACGAAGGACCAGAGGGTGCCTTCCAGCCGCGGCTCGAAGGGGAAGAAAACCTGCGGAAAAACCAGCACGCAGGCGATGCCAAAGACGAAGAAATCGAAGTATTCGGAAGCGCGCCCCACCACCACGCCCACCGCGATTTCCCCTGGCGCAACCTTGGCGTGACTGCCGCCGCCGGCCGCGGGGAGCGAAGGAGCATGACCGGGATATTGCGTGGTGGTCGCCATGTGAATGCTCGCTGAAAGGAGGTTCGGAACAGCCTTGCCTACGATCCTGAAACACACCCGCGCGCCTGCAGCCCATATCGCGCAGAGCCGCTCCGTTATTGGGATGCAGCCCTGGTCTGCGCGCGTCGCCCTGCACATTTTTGTTCTTTTTACCCTAGATTTTTCGCGGCTTCCAGCGTAGTGTTGCGTTTACTTCCCACGGTTACGTTTCGGGGTATGGTCATGCCGTCCTTCCCAAGGTTCCGCGGATTGGTCCTGGTTGCCGCGCTGCCATTGCTCGCCGGATGCAATGCAGTCCTGCTCTCGCCCTCGGGCGACATCGCTTTGCAGCAGCGCAACCTGATCATCATTTCCACCGGCTTGATGCTGCTCATCATCGTGCCGGTGATCCTCCTGACTTTCGTGTTCGCATGGCGCTACCGGGCCAGCAACAAGGAAGCGCACTATGACCCCGAATGGAATCACTCCACCATGCTGGAGCTCCTGATCTGGGCCGCGCCGCTGCTGATCATCATCGCGCTGGGCGCGCTCACCTGGGTCAGCACGCACCAACTGGATCCCTACCGCCCGCTTGTGCGCCTGTCCGAAGGCCGCGAAGTGCCAGCCGGCACCAAACCGCTGGTGGTGGAGGTGGTGGCGCTGGACTGGAAGTGGCTGTTCATCTATCCCGAACAAGGCATCGCGGCGGTAAACGAAATGGCGGCGCCGGTCGACCGCCCCATCCAGTTCAAGATCACCTCGTCGACCGTGATGAATTCCTTCTTCGTGCCCGCGCTGGCGGGCCAGATCTACGCCATGCCGGGCATGCAGACCACCCTGCACGCGGTAATCAACCATCCCGGCGAATACGAAGGCCTGTCCGCCAATTACAGCGGCTCGGGCTTTTCCGGCATGCGCTTCAAGTTCCACGGCGTGGACCAGCAGGGCTTCGACAAATGGGTGGCTGACGCCCGCGCCTCCGACGCCACGCTCAGCCGCGAAACCTACCTGAAGCTGGAGCAACCCAGCGAACGCAACCCGGTGCAGCGCTATGCGTCCAGCGCGCCCGGCCTGTTCGAGGCGATCGTCAACCGCTGCGTGGAGCCCAACCGCATGTGCATGCGCGACGCGATGGCGATCGACGCGCAAGGCGGCATGGGCATACCCGGCGCGCTCAACGTCACCACCCTGGACGCCGGAACGCGCGAGCGCCTGGGCCTGACCGGCGCGCCGCGCAAATACGTGGGCGCGATGTGCACCGCCACCGAAGGATTGCTCCTGTAGCGGATCGCTGGCGCACGGCGATCCGGATGATGCAAGGGCTACGTGAAATTGCGGTCTTTTTGCTGGAATCGAGATGCCTGACCAACCAGACCTCACCAAGCTGATCTTCGGTAAGTTGACCTGGGAAGCCATTCCCTACCATGAACCGATCCTGCTCTTCACCTTCATCGCGGTAGCCATCGGCGGCATCGCGGTGGTGGGCGCCATCACCTACTTCGGCAAATGGGGCTATCTGTGGCGCGAATGGTTCACCAGCATCGACCACAAGAAGATCGGCATCATGTACGTCATCCTGGGCATCGTGATGCTGCTGCGCGGCTTCGCCGACGCCATCATGATGCGCCTGCAGCAGGCGGTGGCGTTCGGCGATTCGATGGGCTACCTGCCGCCGCACCACTACGACCAGATCTTCACCGCGCACGGCGTGATCATGATCTTCTTCGTGGCCATGCCGCTGGTCACGGGCCTGATGAACTACATCGTGCCCTTGCAGATCGGCGCGCGCGACGTGGCCTTTCCGTTCCTGAACAACTTCAGCTTCTGGATGACCACGGGCGGGGTGATCCTGGTCATGATGTCGTTGTTCGTCGGCGAGTTCGCGCGCACCGGCTGGCTGGCGTATCCACCGTTATCGGGGATCCTCCAGAGTCCCGACGTGGGCGTCGATTACTACATATGGGCCCTGCAGATAGCGGGGGTAGGCACGCTGCTCTCGGGCGTCAACCTGCTGGTCACCATCGTCAAGATGCGCGCGCCCGGCATGACCATGATGCGCATGCCCATCTTCACCTGGACCGCGCTGTGCACCAACGTGCTGATCGTGGCCGCCTTTCCGGTGCTGACCGCGGTGCTGGCGCTGCTGTCCATGGACCGCTACGTGGGCACCAACTTCTTCACCGCGGACTTCGGCGGCAACGCCATGATGTACGTGAACCTGATCTGGATCTGGGGCCACCCAGAGGTCTACATCCTGATCCTGCCGGCCTTCGGCATCTTCTCCGAAGTGGTCTCCACCTTCTGCCGCAAGCGCCTCTTCGGCTACGCATCCATGGTGTATGCCACGGTCGTGATCACGGTGCTGTCGTACCTGGTATGGCTGCACCATTTCTTCACCATGGGGTCAGGGGCGAGCGTGAACTCGTTCTTCGGGATCACCACCATGATCATTTCGATCCCGACCGGAGCAAAGATCTTCAACTGGTTGTTCACCATGTACCACGGGCGCATCCGCTTCGAGGTGCCGATGCTGTGGACGCTGGGTTTCATGGTGACCTTCGTGATCGGCGGCATGACGGGCGTGCTGCTGGCCGTTCCGCCCGCCGACTTCGTGCTGCACAACAGCCTGTTCCTGATCGCGCACTTCCATAACGTGATCATCGGCGGCGTGCTGTTCGGGCTGATGGCCGGCATCACGTACTGGTTTCCCAAGGCCTTCGGCTACAAGCTCGATCCGTTCTGGGGCAAGTGCTCGTTCTGGTTCTGGCTGGTGGGCTTCTACGTCGCCTTCATGCCGCTGTACGTGCTGGGGCTGATGGGCGTGACGCGGCGTGTGAACCACTTCGAGGACATGTCCCTGCAGATCTGGTTCCAGGTGGCGGCCTTCGGCGCGCTGCTGATCGCCTGCGGCATCGCCAGCTTCCTGATCCAGCTGGTGGTCAGCTACCGCCGCCGCGAATCGCTGCGCGACGACACCGGCGACCCCTGGGACGGCCGCACGCTGGAATGGTCGACCTCGTCGCCCCCGCCCAACTACAACTTCGCCTTCACGCCGCGCGTGCATGACCAGGACGCCTGGTGGCAGATGAAGCAGCACGGCTACCTGCGGCCGCAGCAGGGCTTCATTCCCATCCACATGCCCAAGAACACCTGGGCGGGCATCGTGCTGGCGGGTATCAGCGTGGTGATGGGTTTCGCCTTGATCTGGCATATGTGGCCGCTGGTCGTGCTGTCGTTCGCGGCGCTGATCCTGGTGTCCATCATTCACACCTTCAACTACAAGCGCGACTACTACGTGCCGGCCGAAGAGGTCGTGCGCGCCGAAGACGCCCGCACAAGGTTGCTAGCGAAAAATGTCTGATACCCTGGCCCCCAACCTGCCCGGCGGCACGGCGCCGCCCGCCAAACCCGTGTTCCACGTCCCGGGCGAACACCATCCCAAGAACGGCACCCTGCTGGGGTTCTGGGTCTACCTGATGAGCGATTGCCTCATCTTCGCCTGCCTGTTCGCCACCTATGGCGTGCTGGGACGCAACTATGCGGCAGGCCCGTCCGGCGCGGACCTGTTCGATCTGGAACTGGTGGCGGTGAATACCGCGTTGCTGCTGCTGTCTTCCATCACCTACGGTTTCGCGATGCTGGAAATGCGGCGCAACCGCGTCGGCGCCACCCAGCTGTGGCTGGCCGTGACCGGCATCCTGGGGCTGGGCTTTCTGTCCCTGGAACTGTACGAATTCGCGCACCTGATCCACCAGGGCGCAGGTCCCCAGCGCAGCGCCTTCCTGTCGTCCTTCTTCACCCTGGTCGGCACCCACGGGCTGCACGTCACCTTCGGCATCGTGTGGCTGGTGACGATGATGATCCAGGTCCAGATGCACGGCTTGATCCCCGAAAACCGCCGCCGCCTGATGTGCCTGTCGATGTTCTGGCACTTCCTGGACCTGATCTGGGTGGGCGTCTTCACCTTCGTGTACCTGATGGGAGTGCTGCCATGACCGCGCACCTGGATCATCCGGCCGATCACGGCCATGGCGGCCATGACCACCACGACGACGATGACGGCGCCGCCCACGGCACCTTCAAGAGCTACATGACCGGCTTTGTGCTGGCAGCCATCCTGACGGCCATTCCGTTCTGGCTGGTCATGAATCGGGTTTTCTCCGAATCCCGCACCACTGCGTTGATCATCCTGGCCTTCGCCGCCGTGCAGATCGTGGTCCACATCATCTACTTCCTGCACATGGACACCAAGTCCGAAAGCGGCTGGAACATGTTGGCGTTAATATTCACGCTGGTGCTGGTCGTAATCACGCTCAGCGGATCCATCTGGATCATGTATCACCTCGACTCCAATATGATGCCCATGTCCACTCACGACATGCGGAAAATGCCCTGATGGCCGCAGTAAACGACTCCACTACCCGCGACACCTCCTCCCGCAATCCGCGCAGCAAACTCACCCTGGTCATCCTGGGGGTGCTTGCTGTCGCCATTTTCGCGGGGCTTTGCGCCCTGGGCACCTGGCAGGTGCACCGGCTGGCCTGGAAGCGCACCCTGATCGCACAGGTCGAACAGCGTGCCCATGCGGCGCCCACGCCAGCGCCGGCCCAGGCCGAATGGCCCGCGCTGACCTCCGACAACGCCGAATACCGCCGTGTCACCGCCAAGGGCACCTATCTGTACGACCGCCAGACCCTGGTGCAGGCCGCGACCGAGCTGGGCAGCGGCTACTGGGTCATGACGCCGCTGCAGTTGCCCGAGGGCGGCACGGTGCTGGTCAACCGCGGCTTCGTGCTGCCCGAATGGCGCAAGAGCAAGTCGGCCATACAACAAACGCCCGAAGAAGCCAGCGTCACCGGCCTGCTGCGCATGGGCGAACCCGCCCATGGTTTCCTGCGCAACAACGATCCGGCGACCAACCTCTGGTATTCGCGCGACCTGCCCGCCATCGCCGCGGCGCGCGGCTTGAGCGACGTAGCGCCCTACTTCATCGACGCCGATGCGACGGGCAAGGACGGCAGCGGACGCACTGCCCCGGTCGGCGGCCTGACGGTGCTGAACTTCCCCAACAATCACCTGAGCTACGCCATCACCTGGTACGCCCTGGCGGCCATGGTGCTGGTCGGCGTTTTCATCTTTGTGCGCGAGGAAAAGCGCGCACGCCGCAAGGACTGATCCAGCCGGCTGCGGCCGGTGTCCTACAATGAGGGCTGGGAACAGCGCTGGGCTACATGCTCGCGTGCTGTTCCCTTTTGTTTTTTCCACCCCTCTACAAGGAGTCCCCAAGGATGAAAAAGACGCTGCTCGCCGCCGCAATGTTCACGACTTTTGCAGGCGTTGCTCAGGCAGAATCGTCGGTAACTCTCTATGGTGTCATCGACACCGGCATTGGTTACAACAAGATCAAAGGCGATGGATACGACGGTAGCAAGATAGGCATGATTAACGGCATCCAGGCCGGCTCGCGCTGGGGACTGCGCGGCGCCGAAGATCTGGGCGACGGTCTGCGCGCCGTGTTCACGCTGGAAAGCGGATTCGACTCGGCCAACGGCCAGCGCGGTCAATCCGGCCGCCTGTTCGGCCGCCAGGCCACCATCGGCCTGGCCAACGACGCCTGGGGCACGCTGGAGTTCGGCCGCCAGGCCACGGTGGGCTCGAACTACCTTGCCGACATCGACCCCTTCTACACCAGCTACACGCAGTCCAACATGGGCCTGGGTTTCAGCGCCGCCAACACCATGCGCTGGGACAACATGGTGATGTACAAGACGCCTTCGGTGAACGGCTTCGAGCTCGGCGTCGGCTACTCGTTCAATGCGGACGACACGAACGCCGACCAGACGGGCTTTCGCACCGCCGACAATACCCGCGGCATCACCGCCGGCCTGCGCTACGTGCAAGGTCCGCTGAACGTAGCGCTGACCTACGACCAGCTCAACGGCTCCAACCGCGGCGCCATCGACCATGACGCCACGCCGCGCCAGTACGCGCTGGGCGTGTCCTACGACCTGGAAGTCGTGAAGCTCGCCGCCGCCTACGGCCGCACCACCGACGGCTGGTTCGTCGGCCAGGACCTGCCCGCGGGCACGCCCTTCAGCGACGAATTCGGCACCAACCGTTTCGTGGACGGCTTCAAGGCCAACTCCTACATGCTGGGCGCCACCCTGCCCCTGGGCAGCGCGAGCAGCCTGTTCGCGTCGTGGCAGCACGTATCGCCGAACAATGACAAGCTGACCGGCGGCGACACCAACATGAACGTCTGGAGCGTGGGCTACACCTACGACCTGTCCAAGCGCACCAACCTGTACGCCTATGGTTCGTACGGCAAGGACTATGCCTTCATCGACGGCCTGAAGAGCACGGCCGCCGGCGTCGGCGTGCGCCACACGTTCTAAGCAAGTCAGCGGAGCGGCTGCGGGGCCGCTTCCGTTCCTGACGAATCGGTCCGATTACCTGCCCCCTGGTATCGGACCTTTTTAATATCGCCCGGGAGCCTGACGTCATCAGCATGTACGCCTAGGAGGCTCTCATGCATAAACCGCTCCCTCATACTTCCGCCTTTCCCGCCGCGGGCACGCTCGCCGTGTACGCCGCGCTTGCGCCGAACCACCGCCAGCTCATCAAGGACACCATGACCCAGGATCTCGATGCGCTGGAACAGGCCGCCGAGAAACCCGACGCCGTCGCTACGGCCCAAATGCTGCATCGCATACAGGGCGCGCTGCTGGCCTTGCAGATGCGAGCGCCTGCCTCGCACTTCGAAGCCCTGGAAGAGGAGCTGGCGGCGGGCCTGTCGGCATGCGCTGCCGCCCGCATCCACGATCAGGCCGCCGTCGTGCGCGACCTCATGGACCGGCTGCATGCGTGGCAACCCGCTCCGGTGCAATCTGCAGGAAACACGCGTCCCTCATGATCGGCTATCTTTGAAACCAGATCCTGAAGCGGACCATGCCCTCTATCTCCCGTCCTGCGCGCCGCGCTCTTCCTGCCCGCCGGCCACGTCTGTTGCACGCCGTGGCCGCGGCCTTGCTGCCGCTGGCCCTTGCAGCCTGCAACGGCGGCGGCGACGATCATGACGACGAACCCGTCGCCGTCGCGCCGCCCCCCGCCGAAACCCAGCCGCCGCGCAACACGGCCTACCTGCAGGCCAAGCCGGGCGACGTCATCCAGGTCCGCATCGAAGAGCTGCGCCCCACCCAGGCCGCCATCGGCTACGACCAGATCTACTACAAGCTCGGCCGCTGGCAAGGGGACTTCGAACGTCCGACCTGGGCGGACAAGCCGGCACAGCAGCTGGACTACCTGAACCGCACGGTCGGCAAGAGGTTCGACGACTACTGCGAAGACATGGGTGGCGCCGAGCGCGCGCAGGAATTCCAGAGCGTCGCCGAGGCGCGCGCCGCACGCCTGGATCAGCCCGCCACCTACACCTGCAAGAACGCCCCCGGCACCGACACCGCCAACCTCAAGACGGTGGTGGTTGGCTGGGACGGCAACCTGTATCTGACCGATGGCCACCACACCTTCTCGTCGCTGCGCGAAATCGCCGATGGCGGGCCCAAGCTGCCGGTCTGGGTCAAGGTCGACGCCAACTACAGCACCCTGCCCAATGCGGCGGCGTTCTGGCAGCGCATGGTCGACGAACGCCGCGCCTGGCTGCGCGACGGCCAGAACCAGCCCATCACCGTGGACCAGTTGCCCGCCCGCCTGGGGCTGGCCAGCGCCCAGGAAGCCGGCGGCATGCAGGAGGACCGCTACCGCTCGCTGGTGTACTTCACCCGCGACATCGCCTACAGCAACGGCAACCTGCCGGAGTTCGCGGAGTTCCTGTGGGGCGACTGGCTGCGCCGCCAAGCCGCGGGCGGCCAGTTGCCGGGCCTGGACCAGTACAAGATGATGGCGCCCGCCGCGCCGGCGCAGATCCTCGCCGTCAGCACCCTCGACAAGAGCCTGGCGCCTGCCGGCGCCAACGACAGCTATGCCGCCGCGGTGCGCGACGCCTCCCTGAAGATGAGCGCATTGAAGGACACCGACATTGTCTTCGATGACCGCGACGCTGCCGGCCTGGGACGTATCGCGCTGGCGCCCGACGCCGCCAGCGGCTCGCCCACCAAGAAGGCGCGCGACACCCTGGAAGAGCTGCCGCGCAACGACGCCAAGACCGATGGCAGTCCGCGGGGCGCAGGCAAGCTGTGGTTCGCCGTGAACTACCGCAACTGCGGCAAGCCCGCGGCCGGCACCTGCTGGGGCTGGTAAGCCGCGGCGCCTGCCCACACGCGCTAAGCGTCGATCTGCATGGCGGGCCGGGCCTGGACCCGGTCCATCCACGCCCGCACATGCGGATGCGACGCCACCCTGGCGCCCAGATAGGCGCTATAGCCGATCACCGAACCGACCACCAGGTCGGCCAGCGAGTAGGCCGCGCCCAAAATCCAGGGTTGCCGCGACAGATGGCCGTCCAGCACGGCCAGCAACGCGTCCGCGTCGTCCAGTACGCGCTCGGCCTCGGCGCCGCCGGGCGCGTCTGCGCCCTGCGTGGCGAGATACAGGCGCGTCACCGCCGCACCGTAGCTGACATAGGACCAGGCGCACCACGACATCGCCAGCAGGCGTTCGGGCGTGTCGGCGGCGGGCCACAGGCCGCGTTCCACGCCGTAGCGCTCTCCCAGCCATAGCTGTATCGCCAAGGTTTCGAACAAGGGAGCGCCGTCCACCGTCAGCGTGGGGACCTTGCCGTTCGGATTGAGCGCCAGGAATTCGGGGCGATGCTGTTCCCCCGTCCTGATGTCCACCTTCACGCGTTCGTGCGGCACGGCCAGTTCGGCAAGCGCGCAAGCCACCGGGGTTGCGCTGGACATGGGGTGCCAATAGAAAACGATAGACATGGGCGAATCTCCAATTCAATCAAGGGATGTGCGTCGCGGCCCCTGCCGCTGACTACGGGAGCCAATGTAGAATCCATTGAGGACAGATTCCGCCCTCGATACGCGTTATCGTGCCGCCATGCTTACTTCCAGCAACCGCCTCCTGCGCCTGCTGTCGCTGCTGCAGACCCGCCGCCATTGGGCCGGAACCGAGCTGGCCGCGACGCTGGCGATTCACCCCCGCACCCTGCGGCGCGACATCGACAAGCTGCGCGAACTGGGCTACCCCGTCCATGCCAGCAGCGGCGTGGCGGGCGGCTATGCCTTTCGCGCGGGGAAGGCGCTGCCGCCCCTGCTGCTGGACGACGATGAAGCGCTGGCCGTGGCGCTCACCCTGCGCACGGCCGCCACGGGCACGGTGGGCGGCATCGAGGAAACCGCGCTGCGGGCGCTGGTGAAGCTGGAGCAGGTCATGCCTCAGCGCCTGCGCCACCGGGTCGACGCCCTGCGCTCGGCCATCGTGCCGATCCCGCGCGACGGCGCTGCCGTCGACGCCACCCTGCTGGCCACGCTGGCAGCCGCCTGCCGCGACCAATTGCGAGTCGGCTTCGACTATGCGGACGGCAAGGGCCGGGCCAGCACCCGGCTGGTGGAGCCGCAAGGCTTGGCGCATACCGGATACCGTTGGTATCTGGTGGCCTGGGACCCCGCGCGCGAGGACTGGCGCACCTTCCGTATCGACCGCATCGCGGGCGCCCCGGAAGTCGGCGCGCATTTCGCCCCGCGCCCGCCGCCCGAAGGCGGCGACCTGCGCGCCTATGTCTCGCGCTCGGTCAACATGGCGCCGCATCCGGAACCGGCGCGCGTGGTCCTGCATGCGCCGCGCGCCGTCATGGCTGCGCGCATCCCGCCGGGCGCCGGCCAGATCGACGCGCTGGACGAAGCGCGCTGCGTGCTGCAATGCGCCGTGCCCAGCCTGGACGCGCTGGTTTACTGGCTGATGGCGCTGGACGTCGAATTCGAGGTGCTGGCGCCTGCGGCGCTGCAGGACCGCCTGCGGCTGGCCAGCGAACGGCTGGGGCGCAGCCTGGAAAAAATGACAGCTCCCAAAGCGGGGAGATAGCGGTCGGATTTGGTTGTTTTTCGGCCTATCCCATTCTGTGTATTTCGCCCGCGATTCGAGTATCTTGATTGCTTTCCAAACATTTCCAAGAATCACGCCATGAGCAACGTTCCCGACGCCGACGCCTTCCTGCAATTTCTCGTCAACCTGGTGAACAACGGCAGCCAGATCGAGAGCATCGGCGTGACCCTGCAGATGGGCGGCATGCTGGTGTCGGGTTCCATCGTGTCCGGCGCGGAGTACTTCGACAGCTTCGCCGCCAGCTTCACGGACTCGCTGGACAAGGTGGACGACGCCACCCGCAAGGCCGTGCATGCCTCGCTGGCGGAACTGGGCGACGTCTTCCGCGTGCCCCAACCCGCCGACCCGCTGCCGAACTACATCCATCTCGCCGACGCGCTGTTCTTCACTGCCGACGGCACACCCATCGCCGGACAGCCCACGCTGTGGCGCGGCCGCACCGGCGCTGTCGACGGCTTCGTCCTGGGCCGCCTGCAAGAAGAAGCGGCCGGCTGAGGCCGCCGATCTCCCTGTTGCGCGTGTTCCCCGCCCCGGTTCTCGGGCGCGGGGCGCGCCGCTACGCAAAAACCACTACGCTATCGGTTTGCCTCCCACCCAACCATGAGTCCGACCGCCATCTCCCCAGTTGCAGCAAGGGCTCGCTTGAAGTCACTCCCCCGCATGGAAAGACTCCGTATCGTCCTGGTTGACGACCATCCCCTGGTCTTGATGGGGATGCGCGACCTGCTGGAAAAGGACCTCAATTTCGAGGTCACGGCCACCCTGTCCGGGCCGACCGCGCTGGTCCAGCACCTGCAACGCGATATGCCGCACGTGGTGATCACCGACTATTCCATGCCCGGCGACGACACCTACGGTGACGGCATCCGCCTGGTCAAATACCTGACGCGGCATTACCCGGAAGTCCAGATCGTGGTGCTGACCATGGTGTCGAATTCCATGATCATCTCGGCGCTCTACGACGCCGGCGTGGCCGCGGTGGTGCTCAAGCGCGACAACCTCACCGAGATCATGACCGCGCTGGAAACGCTGCATGCCGGCCGCAAGTACTATCCGCCCGGCTTCCAGCGCGACGGCGCCGCCGATGAGCGCAGCAAGTTCATCGGTGAACGCATCAACAGCCTGTCGCCCAAGGAATTCGAAGTGCTGCGCCACTTCATCCGCGGCGAATCCATGATGCAGGTGGCCGACGCCTTGAAGCGCAGCGTCAAGACAGTCAGCGGCCAGAAGATCTCGGCCATGCGCAAGCTCAACGTCCGTACCGACCAGGAACTGATCGCCTTCTGCGTCGAAAGCGAAATCTTCCAGTAGGCTGTCCCCTTTCCAGAAATTCAGGCAGGAACTTGCGACATGACGCAAGAATCAATCGAGACGGTGACGGGCCAGGAAGTGGACCGCAAGCTGATGCAGGCCATGATCGAACGCTCGGCGGGCCGCCCGCTCTCGTTCCAGGACTGCGACTTCCAGGACGCGGATTTCTCGCGCCTGGATTTGCGCGGCCTGCAATTGACGGCCTGCACGATCGCTGGCGCCTCCTTTCAGGGCGCCACGCTGGCGGACGCCGTCTGGCTGCGCTGCCGCGGCGGCCAGGTGGATTTCGCCTCGTGCGACGCCAGCGATGCCGTCTTTGAAAACTGCGATCTCAACAATGCCAACTGGCGCCGCGCCCGGCTGGCCGCTGCCCGTTTCCAGGGCTGCAAGCTCACCGGCAGCGACTTCGACGGCATCGCCTGCCTGGGCTGGTCGCTGGAGGAATGCCTGCTGGTCGGCGCGCTGCTGCGCGGCGTGTCGTTTCGCAAGACCGATGTGCGGCACCTGGACTGCTCCGATGCCGACCTGACCGGCAGCGATTTCCGCGACACCGTGTTCCATGGCGGCAGCCTGCGCAACGCCATCCTGAAGAATGTCCGCTTCGAAGGCGCCGACCTGCGCGAAGCCGACCTGGGCGGCCTCGACCTGAATTCGGCCGCGCGCCTGGCAGGCGCCACCATATCCAAGACTCAGGCGGCAGCCCTACTGGCCGAGCTGCGCATCAGCGTGATCTGAGGCGCGCCGCCCGCGGCGGACAAAGCGCTGTTCGACCACCACGCTGCCCCACTGGCGGCCTTCGGACTCCTCGGCCAGCGTGAAGCCGGCTGCCTCGTAGAGATGCCTGGCCGCATCCAGCCCCTTGAAAGTCCACAGGTAGGTCTCGTCGTAGTGAGCGTCGACAAACGCCATGGCCCGCTCCAGCAGGGCGCGGCCCACGCCCATGCCGCGCAGCGACTCGTCGACGATGAACCAGCGCAGGTGCGCTTCGCGGGCGGCAAGATCGCCATCGATGACGATGGAGGCCAGCGTCCTGCCGTTGTCCGCGTACAGCCAGATGTTCTTGCCGGCGGCGGGCAGGCCTTCGGCGAACTCGGCCAGCTCGGTCGCCACCTTGCGTTCGAAGTACACGCCGAATCCCGAGGCCTGCGCGTAATAGCGCGCATGCAGGCTGGCCACGTCGCCGATGCAGCCGGGCAGGTAGCCGGCGTGGATCTGCTCGGCGATGCCGCCCATGACGGCGGGCGCGGTGTTGGGGTTCTCGTGCGACAGGGCGTCGGCATACAGGGAAAGAAAGCGGATCAGCGACTGCTGGTCCTCGGGCGCCAGTTGACGCAATGCCCGCGAAACCTGGTCGGTGGCGAACTGGTCGATCTGCGTACGCAGCCGGGCTCCCTCCGCGCTGAGGTACAGCCGCGACGAGCGCGCGTCTGCACTGTCGGCCTCGCGCGTCAACAGCCCGGCGGATTCCAGCTTGGCGACCTGCCGGCTGGTATTGGACTTGTCCAGCCTGAGGATGGCCGCCAGGTCGCGCGCCTGGATGCCCGGCTGCAGGCCGATCTCGATGATGGCGTGCACGGCGGACGGCGCCAGCTCGCTGCCGGCCAGCGAGCTGCGCATGAAGCCCAGCTCGCGCACCAGTTTGCGGGAGAACTCCCGCAGATCCCGGATGGTCTGATCGCGAGATTGGATGGGGGTGTCGATCAAGTCCATGGCACGCCCTTAAAGTTGCGGTTCGCAACCAATATACTTGCGAATCGCAACCAACTCAACTTGTTTTGCGCCAGCCCTGCCGCGGCCTATTTCGGCCGTTTGAACCCCGCCCGCGCCGCCTCGACCGCCTGGCGGCAGACGCAGCCGCTCATGTGATCGTTGACCATGCCCACGGCCTGCATGAAGGCGTACATGGTCGTCGGGCCCACGAAGGTCCAGCCGCGCTTCTTCAGGTCGCGCGACAGCGCCGCCGACGCCGGCGAGGTCGGATTGCCGTTCCAGTAATCCAGGTCCACGGTCGCGGGGCGGTCCTGGGCCGGCGGCTCATGGCTCCAGAGCCAGGCCGACAATGAACCCGTTTCGTCGGCCAGGGCGCGTGCGCGCTTGGCATTGTTGATGGCGGACACGATCTTGCCACGGTTGCGCACGATGCCCGCGTCGCCCATCAGGCGCTCGACGTCGCGCTCCGTGTAGCGCGCCACCCGCTCGAAATCGAAGTCGTCGAAGGCCGCGCGGAACGCCTCGCGCTTGCGCAGGATCGTGATCCACGCCATGCCGGCCTGAAAGCCCTCCAGGCAGATCTTCTCGTACAGGCGGCGGTCATCCGCCACCGGCCTGCCCCATTCGTGGTCGTGATAATCGGGCATGGACGGCTGCCAGAAGCAGCGCGCCACGCCCTGCTCGTCCGTGATCAGGCCCGGATCGCTCTTGCTCATCTCATCGGTCTTCATGCGGCGGCTTACTGCTTGCCCGGCACCGGGCAGCTCAGGTCGCCTTCCTCGCACTTCAGGTAGGCCTGCAACTCCTTGGTGCGCGCCTGCGTCAGCTTGTCCAGGCACAGGCTCAGCGTCATGGGATAGGCGCTGCCGCCGGACGTGCTGCTGGACGCGAAGGCGCACTCCGCATCGCGAAAGAACAGCCAGGCCTTCTGGGCGGCATGCAGCTGGGTCGTCGCGGCCCTGTCGTTCTTCAGGCGCGTGGTCACTTCCTTGTAGGCAGCGTTCAGGGCGGCGTCGGACTTGCGGTACGCCTGGTCGGCGCACAGGCTCATGTCCGTCTGCGTGGCCGCGTTGCCGCAATCCAGCGGCTGCGCCTGCGCGCTTGCGGCCAACGCAAGCGCGGCAGCGGCGGTCATGATGGCGATACGCATGGAATTCCTCCTGTGTGGCTGGTGAACCCGGAAAGTGTCGCATGGAACAATGACCCCTCGCAGCGGCGGCTGGGCCGCCGGTGGCCTAAGATGGCGGCTATGAAGATCCAATTGCTCTCCGACCTGCACCTTGAAACCGATCCTGATTTCCTGGCCCGGCCCGCGCCCGGCGCCGATCTGCTGGTGCTGGCCGGAGACGTCGGCTCGTACCGCCGCGGCTCGCTCATGACCGGCGACGACTTCGGCCTGGGCAGCTATGCGCCGAACAAGGGCTGGCCCACGCCCGTGGTCTATGTCCCCGGCAATCACGAATACGACAACGTCGATTTCGATGAGACCCACGCGCGGCTGCGCGAGCTTTGCGGCGAACTCGGCATCCACTGGCTGGAGCGCGAGACGCTGGTCATCGATGGCGTGCGCTTTGTCGGCACCACGCTGTGGACGGACTTCGACGCGCTGGCCGCGCCCGGCGACACCGTTGGCGGGGCATTGAAGAAGCGCGAAAAAGCTTTCCGCGCGGCGGACTTCTATCTGGAAAAGGCCGAGATGCGCCGCAACGGCGCGCCCTTCATGGCCGAGCAGATGCGCGAACAGGGGCTGCTCTGCCAGCAATGGCTGCAAGACGCACTGCGCACGCCGCACGACGGCCCCACCGTGGCCATTACCCACTTCGCCCCCACCTTGGCGAGCGCGGATCCGCGTTACGGCGTCACCCCCGGCACAGCGGGGTTCTGCAATGCGCTGGACGCCCTGCTGCCCCTGGCCGACGTCTGGATGCACGGCCATCTCCACTGTCCGCAGGACTATGTGAAGAATGGCTGCCGCATCGTGGCCAATCCGCTGGGCTACGCCAAGAAGGGCGAACAGCAGGACTTTGCGCCTGACCGCCTGTGGGACGTGACGGCGCCTAGAACTTGAGGCTGGCGCTCAAGGCATAGGTGCGCGGGTCGCCCGCCTTCACGTAGTCCGGCGACTGGTATAGCCAGTAACGCTTGTCGGCCAGATTGTTGATGCCCGCGCGGAACGTGGTTTCGTAGCCGTAGATGCGCGTGTCGTAGGTGGCGCCGATGTTGACGATGGCGTAGTCGGGTACCTGGACCGCGTTCGAAGCGCCCAACATGGTGCTGCCGGTGTACTTCACGTCGGCCCTGAGCTTAAGGCCCGGCAATTGCGGCACCGAATACGCAACCTGGGCGGCGGCGACGAACTTGGGCGCGCCCGCGACGCGGTTGCCGGTGAAGCTGGAGCCCTTCTTGTATTCCGAGTCCAGGAACATCAGGCTGCCGCCCACGTTCCAGTTCGTCGCAATGCGCGTGGAGGCGCCCAGTTCCAGGCCTTGGTAGATCGACTTGCCGTCCTGCACCAGCTCGTTGGCGGCGTTGGTGTATTCCGCCTTCTTCTCGATGCGGAACAGCGCCGCCGTGGCGGCCCAGCCGTCCTGGTTGGTCTTGATGCCCAGTTCATACTGCTTGCTCTTGAGCGGGTCCAGCAGCGCGCCGAAGTTGGCGTAGGTATTGCCCACCGACGAACCCGGCTCCAGCGACTCGATGTAGCTGGCATAGGCCATGGTCTGCGGCGTGATGTTGTACATCAGCGCCACCGTCGGCGTCAGCACGCCGTTCTTGTCGTAGCGCGAATTGCGCGCGCCCGCCGCATTGAAGCCGACCTGTTCGTAGTCGGTGTAGCGCAGGCCGCCCAGCACGGACCAGCCGCCGGTCAGATCGATGGTGTCGCTCGCGAACAGCGCCTTCTGCGTGATCTCGGCGGCGCGGTACAGATCCAGGCCGCCCTGGCTGTAATAGGTGTTGGTGTTCTGAGTGCGCAGGTTGCCCGTGCCTTGCAGCTGGTACACGCCGTCGACGCTGTAGTCGTTCTTCTGCTTTTGCCACGACGCGCCCGCCACCACCAGGTGTTTCAGCGGGCCGGTGCTGAACCGGCCTTCGAGCATGCCTTGCCATTGGTTATAGGCATAGGCCTCGCCGTAGTCCGAGCGGTAGTCCTGGTAGTCGCCCGCCTGGTTCTGCAGGAACAGCACCGATTCATTGCGCCGGGTACGGGTGGAGCTGTAGCTGTAGTCGGTGCGCACCGACCAATCGGAAGACAGCTGGTACTTCAGTCCGGTCGAGTAGAAGCGGAATTTATTGTCCGCATACGGCCCCTCGCCCACCATCCTGCCGTTGTCGTTGCGCACCGGCGACGGCAGCTCCGAGCCCGCCATCTGCCCGGCGTAGATGGTCGGCTCCTGGCCGATCGCCTTGCGGTTCTGGTAGATGGACTGGAAGTCCCAGCTCAGCTTGTCGGTCAGGCGGGCGTCCAGCGCCAGCGACACCGAATCCCGGTACAACGAGCCGCCGTTGTAGGTATTGCCTTCTTCGTGCGTGGCGTTCAGGCGATAGCCGAACCGGCCGTCGCCGCCCACGCGTCCGCCCAGGTCGACGTGTTCGCGCAAAAGTCCCTTGGACACATAACCCAGTTCGATGCTGCGCACCGGCTCGTCGGTCGGCTTCTTGGTGACGTAGTTGATCAAGCCGCCCGGCGATCCGAAGCCGTACATGAAACCGGATGCGCCCTTGAGCAGGTCGATCTGCTCGAAGTGCTCGTAAGGCAAGGTCGTGACGTAGCTAAGGAAGGGCTTGCCGTCGATGCGGTAGGAATTCTGCCAATCCAGCGGCAGGCCGCGTACGCTCAAGTAGCTTGCCCAGGCCCCATAGGAGGCGCTGTTGTCGGTGACGGATGCGTCCAGGGCGAACACGTCGCCCAGCTTGTTGACCTGCCGCTCCTCGATATCCGCGGCAGTGACCACGGTCGTGGAAAACGGCGTCTCCAGCTGGCTGCGGTTGCCCAACGCCCCGCTGTTCACCGGCGCGGACAGAGGTTCCAGCGTGTCGTCCACCGAGGTCGCGTTGACGGTCACCGCCGGCAACTGAGCCACGCCTTGCGCATCCCCCGCGTCCTTGGGCGGCGGCGCCGTGGCGCCCTGGGCATGGACGCCCGCGGAATGAACGATGCCCAGGGTCAGGGCTAGGGCATAGGGCGCAACTGCATGCCGCGCGTGCTTGCGCGCGCGGCACTTCCTGGCGGAAGCGGGACGGACCACGTTGAATTCTCCAGAGCGGGAGGGGAAGAAATGGCAATTTCTTATAAATAAGACTGATTCGCAATTATATTATCAACTGCGAACTTTCCCCATGCCGCTCTGGCCCTGCGGTTCACTGCTTGGACGCTTTCTCCAACTGATCGCGCAGCCGCTCCTCCTGGGCGCGCAGCTCCGCCGTGAACTCCTCGCCGAAGTCATCGGCCTCGTACAGCGGACGGATCTCGATATCGGACGGGCCGGGCATCGGATTGGGGCAGCGCTTGACCCATTCGATCGCCTCCTGCAGCGAGGCGCACTCCCAGAGCCAGTAGCCGGCGATCAGCTCCTTGGTTTCCGCGAAGGGGCCGTCTATCACCTGCCGGCTGCTGCCGGAAAAATGCACCCGCGCGCCCTTGGAGCTGGGTTTCAGGCCGTCGCCCGCCAGCATCACGCCCGCCTTGACCAGCTCCTCGTTGTACCGCCCCATGTCGGCCAGCAGTTGCTGGGTGGGCATTACCCCTGCCTCGCTATCGGCGGTGGCCCTGACTTGAACCATGAATCGCATCTCGGTCTCCTTGTGTGGATGGTGGAACTTGCATGCTCCATCGACACGACGAACCGCGCCATACGAAATCGACAGCCGCCAGGAAAAAAAGTGTATCCGTGGCCGGATCGGCATCCTCCATGAAAAAACCCATGACGCCCCGGAAAGCGTCATGGGTTCTGGCCGCCATGGCGGACGGGGCGGTCAGCGCATCACGGGGCGGGATTCGGCTGGCGCGCGTGGATCTTATCGATTGCCTCCAGCGCCTCGGTCGAGAGGGTCACGTCCACGCTGTCGATGTTCTCCTTCAGCTGTTCCAGCGTGGTGGCGCCGATCAGGTTGCTGGTGACGAAGGGGCGCTGGTTGACCCAGGCCAGCGCCAGGTGCGTGGGCGAAATGCCGTGCGCGCGCGCCAGCTCGACGTAGGCGCGGGTGGCGGCCTCGGCCTGCTCGTTGCTGTAGCGGGTGAAGCGCGTATAGAGCGTCAGGCGGGCGCCGGCCGGGCGCGCGCCGTCCAGATACTTGCCGCAAAGCACGCCCATCGCCAGCGGCGAGTAGGCCAGCAAGCCCACGCCTTCGTGGTGCGAGTACTCGGACAAACCGATCTCGTAGACGCGGTTCAGCAGGCTGTAGGCGTTCTGGATGGTTGCAATACGCGGCAAGCCCTTGTTCTCGGCATGACGCAGGAACTGCCCCACGCCCCAGGGCGTTTCATTGGACACGCCAATGTGGCGCACCTTGCCGGCCCGCACGAAGTCCTGCAGCACTTCCAGGGTTTCCTCGATCGGCACGGTGTATTCGTCCTGGACCCAGGGATAGGACAGCTTGCCGAAGGTGGCCGTCGTGCGGTCGGGCCAATGCAGCTGATACAGGTCCAGGTAGTCCGTCTGCAGGCGCTTCAGGCTGGCGTCCAGCGCCGCGGTGAGGTTCTTGCGGTCCAGGTGGGTCTTGCCGTCGCGGATGTGGCCGGGGCGCTTCGCGTCGCGCACGGGGCCCGCCACCTTGCTGGCCAGCACGATGTCCTGGCGGCGCTTGCTGCGCGCCAGCCAGGTGCCGATATAGGTTTCGGTCAGGCCCTGCGTTTCGGGCTTGGGCGGCACGGGATACATTTCGGCGACGTCAACCAGATTGATGCCACGCTCCAGGGCGTAGTCGAGCTGCTGGTGCGCCTCGGCTTCGGTGTTCTGCTCGCCCCAGGTCATGGTGCCCAGTCCGATCAGGCTGACATCCAGGTCGGTACGGCCGAGTTTGCGGTATTTCAATTTCTGCTCCGTGCTGTGTCGCTTACAAGGGAAGCGACACCTTACTCCAAGACGCTTTTCAAATACCTGGCAAGGTTCCGCGGCTGCGGGTTATTCGCCCCTTGCCCGCCGCGCCGCACTCGGCATACCCTCTATCCGCAAATAACCACCGGAAATCAACGTGCTGCGCGAAATTGATGAAACCTACGTGTTTTTCATCTGCGTCATCGTTTGCCTGGCCATCATCGAGCTGGGCTTCCGGTTGGGGCGCAAGCGCCGCCGCGCATCCGACGACGCCGCCAAGACCCATATCGGCGCGCTCCAGACCGCCTTGCTGGGCCTGTTGGCGCTGCTGCTGGGCTTTACCTTCGCGATGTCGGTGACGCGTTTCGAGACGCGCAAGAACCTGGTGCTGGAAGAGGCCAACGCCATCGGCAATGCCTACTGGCGCTCGCAGCTGCTGCCTGCGGCCGCGCGCGAACCCATCGCCAAGCTCTTGCTGGAGTACACGACGACGGCGCTGGAGTTCAGCGACGCCGACAATGACAAGGAGCGCCTGGCGGCAGCCGGCGCGGCCTCGCGGCGCATCGAGCGCCAGATCCGGAGCACGGCTGCGAGCGTCCTGGAGAACCCGCCCTCGATATCCACGGTCATGTTCATCCAGGCTATCAACGAAATGGCGCAGGTCAACGAAAAGCGCCGCGTCGCGCTGGAAAACCACGTGCCCGAGCCCGTCTTCTATCTGCTCTTCATCGTCACCGGCGGCGCAATGGGTTTCATCGCCTACGGCACGGGGTTGCACAAGCGCAGGCGGCTGATCTCGACCGGCCTGTTCGCCACGCTGATTTCCCTGGTGCTGACCTTCATCCTGGACATCGACCAGCCAGCCAGCGGCGTCATCATGGTCAGCCAGGAAAGCATGGTGCGGATGAAGGCGACGCTGGAGCAGGAGCGGTAGGCAGCGCCCCTGCTCCAGGCTCTGGAGCTTCAGTTCGCCTTGCTGGCCAGGGCAGCGGCCGCAGGCTCGCCCGCGTCCGCACAGGCCGCCGGGCTGCGCTCGGCAAGCGCTTCCAGCAACTCTGACGACGGCACGAAGAACAGGCCGCCCGTGACCGCGTGGCTGAAGTCGAGCAGGCGGTCGTAATTGCCGGGCGGACGTCCCACGAACATGTTCTCCAGCATCAGCTCGATGGGACGCGGCGAACGCGCGTAGCCGATGAAGTAGGTGCCGAATTCCCCGGATCCCGGCCGGCCGAACGGCATGTTGTCGCGCAGGATTTTCAGTTCCTGGCCGTTTTCCTCGATGGTCGTCAGGGCGCTGTGCGAGGACGAGGGCTTGATGTCGTCGTCGAGTTCCACGTTGGACCACTTGTGGCGGCCGATGACCCCTTCCTGGCCTTCGACCGTCAGCGCATTCCAGGCCTTCATGTCGTGCAGGTACTTCTGCACCAGCACGTAGCTGCCGCCGGCGAACTCGGCATCTTCGTCGCCGATGACGGTGAAGTCGACCGCCTCCTGCCCTTCCGGATTCTCGGTCCCGTCCACGAAGCCGATGATGGCGCGCCGGTCGAAATAGCGAAAGCCGTGGACTTCATCCACGACCGTCACGGCATCGCCCAGGCCGCCCAGCAGCAAGGTGGCCAGTTCGAAACAGAAATCCATCGAGTCGGCGCGGATATGCAGCAGCAGGTCACCCGGCGTCGCGACGGCCAGTCGTTCGCCCGAACCGAACTCGCGGAAAGGATGCAGCGCGGTGGGGCGCGGCGCGCCGAAAAGCGTGTCCCAGGCCTTGGAGCCGAAGGCGGTGACACAGGAAAGATTCTGCTCGGGCGCGCGCGTGCCCACGGTGCGGACGAGGCCGCCGACATCGGCGCACCAGCCGCGCACGGTTTCGGCGGCGGCGGCGCCCTCGTTGAGCGTGGCCACAATGAAAATCGCGTGGCGGGTAGTCGTGTTGTGGACGGCTTGGGATACAGGTTGACGGTCAGACATCGGATCGGGGACCTCAAGAATGCGAGCGCGGCGGCGCGGAAGGGCTAGTCTGATTCTAAGCGCGGACTGTGTATGGGCGCACCCGATTGGTTACGGCACCGCCCTCAACCACTCGCTCACCACATCCAGCACGATGCGGCTTTGCTCGCGGTGCGGTACATGCCCGCAGTTCTCCAGCAGCACGGGGCGGCCGCCGGCCAGCGCCGCGATCTTTTCCTGGTGCTTGGGGGAACCGTACTCGTCGATTTCGCCATGCAGGGCAAGCACGGGGCAACGCACCTGGCGCAATTGCTCGTCCAGGTTCCAGGCGGCAAACTCGGGCGACAGCCAGGTGTTGATCCACGCGCCCAGCACCCATTCGGCTTTCTCGCCGTGGTACTTCTTCAGGCGGTCCAGCTGGCCGGGTTCGGCGAAGTTCCGCTTGGCGGCCCGGATGCCTTCCAGCGTGCGGTCTTCGGCAAACATCTGCGCGGACTCGGTGATCAGCGCCCGGCAATCTTCTGCGTACACGCCAGCGCTGCAGACGGCCATGCCGCCGCCCACGCTGTGACCGAACCCCACATAGGGGCCGACGCCCAGCGCTGCGCGCAGGCTGCGGAATCCGTCCTGCGCTTCGTCTTGCACAAAGCCGGGTTCGAACACGGCGGTATTGGGATCGGAGCGGCCAAAGCCCAAGCGGTCATAGGCGATGACGCTGCGCCCGGTGGCCTGCGCCAGTTGTTCGGGAAAATCCCGCCACAACTCCACGCAACCCAGCGAATCATGGAACAGCACGATGGGCGCTGCGGCGGCGGCCTCCCCGGCGGGGTCCCAGCGCCGCGCGAAAAGGCGGCCCTGGCTGGTGTGCACGTAGACATCCTGGCTGGTAATGGCAAGCATGAAAAGTCCTGGCGAAAGTATGCGGCGATGCGCCACCGCACCGCGCTCCGATTATAGGAAAGCCGGCAGCCTCACCGCAGTCCGGACACGACGCCTGCGGCGATGATAAGCAGGACCAGCGCGGAAATCGCCGTGTAGGCGTAGTCGCGCTCGCGCAGGAAGATGGCCAGCATCAGCGCCACCCGCGCCACCGGCAGCACGATGAACAGGGCCACCCCGGCCTTGACGAGTTCAAGATCCCGCAGGCTGCCATGCGCGGGCAACAGGAAATCCACAGCCATGCCGGCGGCGATGAGGGCCGAGGCGAGCCAGGTTCCGTACCACAGCAAGCCGGCGATGACGCGGTCGCGCCGCGCCTGTTTGTCCGCCGCCTGCGTCATGCCGGGCCTCCCGGAATATGCACGCCCAACGCGCTCAGCAGCATCTGCACCGCCAGCAAGGACAGCACGATCACGAAGAAGAGCCGCAGCTTGTCCGCCGGCAGGCCCATCAGCAGGCGGGCGCCGAGCAAGGCGCCCGCGACCGAGCCCAGCGCGACCGGTCCGGCGATGCCGATGTCGATGTCGCCGCGCACGAAATAGGCGCCCGCGCTGGCGGCGGCGGTCACGCCGATCATGAAATTGGAAGTCGCCGACGAGACCTTGATGGGCAGCTTCAGCGCGGCGTCCATGGCCGGGATCTTGAGCACGCCCGAGCCTATGCCGAGCAAGGCCGAAATCAGGCCCGCGCCATACATCAGCGACAAGCCCAACGGCACCCGGTCCACCTGGTAGTGCACCTCGCGGCCCAGCGCGCGGTCGGGAAAGCTTGCGTGCAGGCGCAGCGCGGTGGCCCAGCTGGCGGCGCCTGGCGGGCTGGCGACGGCCTCGCGCCGGCGCGCCAGCATCTGCTGCGCGGACAGCGCCAGGATGACCGCGAACAGGCCGTAGAGAAATCCGGTCGAGACGATGCCGATAAGGAACACGCCGGTCAGCGCCCCCAGCGTGGTGGCCGTTTCCAGGACGATGGCCAGCCTGACGTTGGTCAGCCGCTCTTTCAGGAACGGCGCGGCGCTGCCGCAGGAACAGGCGATTACCGAGATGATGCTGGCCCCGATGGCCACATGGATGTCCACGCCGAACAGCAACGTCAGGATGGGCACGATGAAGATGCCGCTGGCCATCCCCAGCACCCCGCCCAGCGCGCTGGCGCCGAAGGCGGCGGCGAACAGCCAGAAGATCGTCGAGGTCTCCATGGCCGCCGGTTCAGGTCGGCTTGCGCGGCTGGCGCGACAGCCGGGTGCTGAAGCGGATCAGGTCGCCGCGGTAGTAAAGCTTTTCGTAGTCCACCGGCCGCTGCGCCTCGGTGTAGGACGTGCGCTCGATGAGGAAAATCGGGCTTCCCGCCGCGACGCCCAGCGCCTGCGCGACGCGTTCGTCCGCCGTGACCGCTTCCAGCTGGTACTCGGCCTCGATCAGAGGCAGGTCGTAGCGCAGCTCCAGCAGGTCGAAGATGGGCTCGGCCTCCAGGTCGTTGCTGGCGACTTTTTCGCCCACGTCCAGCGGCAGATAGGTTTCATCGAACGACATGGCCACGCCGTCCGCCAGCCGCACGCGCTCGATGCGATAGACCATCGCGCCGCGCGCCACGCCCAGTTGGCGCGCGACGTCTTCCGTGGCCGGCACCGGCCGCTTGTCCAGCAGGCGTGCCGTCGCCCGGCGGCCGAGCGCGGTCATGTCCTCGACAAATCCGCTCAGGGCCGTCAGCGTCTGCGTCAGCTTGGGTTCCGTGACGAACGTGCCTTTGCCGCGCCGGATCTCCGCCAGCCCGCGCGCGACCAGGTTTTCCACCGCCTTGCGCACCGTGCTGCGGCTGACCGCGAAGCGCTCGATCAGCTGGTCTTCCGTCGGCAGCCGGTCGCCAGGCGACAGGCTGCCGGACGAGATTTCCGCGGCCAAGGCCATTTCCACCCGGGCATAAAGAGGAGCATATTCGGCGTCGTTTTTCATGAAGCCATCATAACATCATGATGTCATGATGACTAAAGCATCAAGACGCGTTACGGATGACGACGCCGGCAACTGGTAGTCTTCGCAAGCCTGCCCGGCGCCTCCCGCGCCGGCGCCCACTCTCAAGCGAGACACGATATGAGCAATTTCATGCACAGCGCCTCCGTTCCCGTCCTGACGCAAATGCTGTCGGCCCTGTCCGACGTGCTGAAGAAAGCGGAAGCCCACGCCACGGAGAAGAACATCGATGCGGACGCCTACCTGGGCGCCCGCCTGTTCCCCGACATGTTCCCGCTGGCGCGCCAGGTGCAGATCGCTGCGGATTTCGCCAAGGGCATCGCCTCGCGCCTGGCTGGCGCGGAAGTGCCTTCGTGGCCTGATAGCGAAACCAGCTTCGCGGGCCTGCAAGCCTTGATCGCCAAGACGCTGGAACACCTGGGTTCGTTCAGCCCCGAACAATTCGCGCAAAGCGAAGCGCGCGAAATCGTGCTGCGCCCGGGCACGCCCAAGGAAAAGAAGCTGAGCGGCAGCGCCTATCTGCTGCACTATGGGCTGCCGCAGTTCTTCTTCCACGTGACCACGGCCTACGACATCCTGCGCCACAACGGCGTGGAAATCGGCAAGCGCGATTACATGGGCAAGTACTGATCCGTTTCAGCGGGCCCCATCCTTTGGGGCCCGCGCCCGGCTGCTACTCCGCGTAGCCCGGGTTGCGGCGGTCCAGGCGGCGCAGCAGTCCCGGCCAGGCCAGCATGGCCTTGTGCGCGCGGTCGGCCTGCGATTCCACCGTGGCGTTCTTCAGGATGTCGGGCGGGATGTAGGTCAGTTCGCCGCCGGCCTGGGCCCGCACCTGCACCATGCAGGCGGCCTCCAGCCGGTGCATGGCCTGGAAGGCTTCGGCCATGCTTTGCCCCACGGTCAACAGGCCATGGTTGCGCAGGATGAGATAGGTGTTGCTGCCCAGGTCCCGCACCAGGCGCGGCTGTTCCTCGGGATTGAGCGCCAGGCCTTCGTAGTCGTGGTAGCCGAGCGACCGCAGCACGATGAACGCGAACTGCGACAACGGCAACAGCCCGGCCTTCTGCGCCGACACCGCCACGCCGTTGATGGAATGCGTATGCAGCACGCACATCGCGTCCTTGCGGGCCGCGTGGATACAGCTATGGATGGTGAAACCGGCGGGATTGATGTCGTACTCCGACTCCATCACCTTGCGTCCGTCCAGGTCGATCTTGACCAGGCTCGATGCCGTGATTTCGTCGAACATCATGCCGTAGGGGTTGATCAGGAAATGTTCGGTCCCCGGCACCTTGGCCGTGATATGGGTGAAGATCAGATCGTCCCAGCCGAACAGCGCCACCAACCGATATAGCGCCGCCAGATCCTTGCGGACCTCCCATTCCGTTGCGCTGACCTGTTCGCGCACGCTGGCGCCCTTGCCTACGGTATCCATGTCGTCTCCGTGTTTTGATGATTGCCCGCCGTGATGGGGCGGACACTGTCTGGCACTTTATTCGTTTTGGTGGCGGCAAGCACGGGACGCGGCCAGGGAGCGGTCACCGCGCCCCATGAAAAAAGCGCCCACCCGGGCGCCCTCCTCGTTTCCCGCCGCTTACTGCGGTTCGATCTTCGCGTCGACCGCGCGCTGGGTCCAGACCTGGCGCTGCGACTGTGCGAAGGCCTGGTGCTCGGCCACGGTGTTGGGCGAGACCTGCATGCCCAGGGATTCGAAGCGTTGCAGCACGTCCGGCTCGCGCAGGATGGCGGCGACTTCCTGGTTCAGCTTCTGCACGATGGCGTCGGGCGTCTTGGCCGGCACGGCCACGCCGACCCACACGACCAGGTCGAACTTCTGGTAGCCCAGTTCGGCCAGCGTCGGCACGCTGGGGAATTCCTTGGCGCGTTCATGGCCCGTGTAGGCCAGTCCGCGCAGCTTGCCTGCCTGCATGAACGAGGTCACGACAGAGAGGTCGGCGAACAGATAGTCGACGTGGCCGCCCAGCAGGTCGGTCACCGCCGGCGGCTGGCTCTTGTACGGCACGCCGTTGGCCGCGGCGCCCGCCACGGTGTTGAAGGTGGCGCCGGCGATCTGGCTGGTCGGCGAACCATACGCGTAGTTCAGGGGCTTGGCCTGCGTGGCCTTGACCAGTTCCTGCAGCGACTTGTAGGGCGCGTCCTCGCGCACCACCAGCATCATCGGGATGGTCGCGATACGCACGACGTGGGTGAAATCGCCGGTGGGATCGAACGGCAGCTTGCGGAACAGCGCCGGCGTGGCCGAGTGCGTCGAGCTGCTGGTGAGGATCAGCGTGTAGCCGTCGGGCTGGGCGCGCGCGACGAACGAGGCGCCGATGGTGCCGGACGCGCCGGGCTTGTTCTCGATGACGACGGGCACGTTCAAGCGCGGACCGAGCTTCTCCGCGATGATGCGCGCGCTGGTGTCGGTGGCGCTGCCCGGCGAGAACGGCACGACGATGGTGATGGGCTTGTCGGGATACGCGCCCTGCGCCAGCGCGGTGGACGGCAGCGCGCCCGCAAGGGCGGTCAGGACGGTGAGGCTGCCGGCGGCCAGCAGGCGGCGGCGGACGCCGAACGGTCGGATCATGCTTGTCTCCTGTGAGGGGCCGCGGGTCGGCCTCTTGAACTCTGACCGTATGATGCTTGCGACCCGCTTATCCCAACAAGGGACTAATTTTCATAGACTTATTCCAAACCAGGATTAATTCTCTGAAGCCTGACGCTGCCGCAGATATTCCTCGGTCGCCTGCAGGAAGGCCGAAGCCGCCAGCGACAGCCGCGCGTTGCGCCGCTGGATCAGCCAGAGTTCATGTCCGTGCTTGCGCGCGCCGTCGATGGCGAGGATGCGCAGGCCCAGCTGCCGCGCCAGGTCGCAGGCATAGCCGGGCACGACCGTTATCCCCAGTCCCGCGCCGACCAGCTTCAGCGCCGAGGTCAGCATGCCGGCCTCGATGCGGTAGCGGAACTCCAGGTTCAGGTCGGCCGCCACGCGGTCCAGGCTGCGCCGCACGCTGTACACGTTGCGCAGCATGATGTGATCGTGAGCGGCCACGTCGGCCCACGACACCGAACGCTTGCGCGTCAGCGCATGGCGCGGCGCGCACACCGCGTACATGGTGTCGCGATAGATGACTCGCGTGGCCAGCTCTTCCGAGGGGGTTTCGACCGAGACGATGCCGAAGTCGGCGCGGCCGTTGCGCACATGCTCGATGGTGTCGTCGGTGGAGAGCTCGAACAGGTCCAGCTTCACGCTGGGATGCGCGCGGTGATAGTCGGCCACCACCTCGCCCAACAGGCCGACCATCATCAGCGGCGAAGTGGCCACGCCCACCGTGCCGCGCTCCAGCGTGCGCAGGCCGGACATGCTGCGCTCGGCGGCGCGCACGGTGCCCAGGATTTCCTGGGCGTAGGCGTAGAAATCCGCCGCGCCGTCGCAGGGAGTGACGCTGCGGGTGGAGCGCTCGAACAGCGGCTGGCCGACCTCGGCCTCGAGTTCGGCGCAAAGCTTGCTGACGGCCGATTGGGTCACGAAGGCCGCGCGCGCGGCCGCCGTGAAACTGCGCAGTTCGTATAGCGCGCAAAACACGCGCAATTGCTTGAGAGTGATGTTCATGGTCGAAGTCGCCGCCAGGCGCCGCCGGCCATGCCGGCCTCAGCGCGCAGGCTCGAGCATATCGCGATCGGCGTCCTGGCGCGGGGCCTGGCGCCTGATCTCGCCCGGGGTGCGCGAGAAGCGCACCGGGATGCCGGCGGCCATCAGCGGCCCTTCGGTCGGATGTTCCACGCGTTGGAAAAATCCCGTCGCCTTCAAATGCGGATCCTCGAACAGGGCTTCCGGCGTGTTCACGCGCGAATGCGGAATGTCCGCGTCCGCCAGCAGCGCCAGCCATTCCCCGGTGCCGCGCAAGGCGACAATGTCCGCCAGGTCCTGATAGAGCTCGTCGAAGTGCCGCGCGCGCGAGGACGCGTCGACATAGCGCGCGTCCGCCGCCAGGTCGGCGCGTTCGGCCAGGGCGAAGAAGCGCCGCCACTGCGCGTCGGTGTATGGCAGCAGCGCCAGGTAGCCGTCGCGCGTGCGGTAGGGACGCCGCTGCGGCGACAGCACGCGGCTGTAGCCCATGGGTCCGCGCGGCGGCACGAAGCTGTGGCCGCTCATGTGCTCGATCAGCGTGAAGGACACCAGGGTCTCGAACATGGGGACTTCGACGGCCTGCCCCTGCCCCGAACGCTCGCGCTCGTACAGCGCCATGGGTATGGCGTAGGCCAGCGTCAGCCCCGCCACCTTGTCGGCGAGGATGGTGTTGACGTAGGCAGGCGCGCCGCTGTTGCGGCCCTGCAGGTCGGCCAGGCCGCTCATGGCCTGGATGATGTCATCGAAGGCCGGGCGCGCCGCATAGGGGCCGTCCTGGCCGAAACCCACGGCCGAGCAATGGATCAGGCGCGGGTTGCGCGCGCGCAGCGTATCCGCGTCCAGGCCCAGGCGCGCCAGGGCCGCCGGGCGCACGTTGGACACGAACACGTCGGCGCCGTCGATCAGGCGCAGCAGGCTGTCGCGGTCGGCCGGCGTCTTGGCGTCCAGCGTCACGCTGTACTTGTTGCGGTTGAGATTCAGGTAGGCCGGCCCCATGCCCGGGCTCGCGGCCGGGGCGGAGGTTCGGAACACGTCGCCTTCGGGCGCCTCGACCTTGATGACCTCGGCGCCCATGTCTGCCAGGATCTGCGTGCCGTACGGCCCCATGGCCACCGACGTCATGTCGATGACGCGCACGCCCGCGAGCGGGCCGGCCATTACTTGGCCTCCTGGTGCTTCTTGCGGTTGACGAAGGGCGCCATGTAGCGGCGCGGCTCGTCGCTGGTGAAGGCCTCGCCGAACGCCGCCACGCTGCGGTCCAGGCCGGCTTCGACGCTGGACTCGCTCCAGTAGCGCAGCAGCGCCTTCTGCGAGCGCACGGCGAGCGGTCCGCTTTCGGCGATGGGCGTCACGGTGCGTTCGACCAGGGCGTCCAGCCCGCCGGTTTCGCTGACGAATTCGAGGAAGCCCCACTGGCGGGCCTGGGCCGCGTCCACGGTCTCGCCGGTCAACAGCAGCCAGTTGGTGGGGCCAGGGCCGATGATGGCCGGCAGCAGCACGGCATGGATCACGGACGGAATGCCCACGCGCACTTCGGGCATGCCGAAGACCGCGTCGGTCGATCCCAGGCGGATGTCGCAGGCCGCGGCCAGCTCCATGCCGGCGCCCAGGCAGAAGCCCGGAATGCGGGCAATCGTGGGAACGGGGATCGCGGCCACGGCGTCGCACAGGTCGCGCAGCCGGGTGATGAACTCGCGCGCGCCTTGCGGATCGAGCTCGGCCATTTCATAGATGTTGGCGCCGCCCACGAAGGCGCGCTCGCCCGTGCCGCGGATGACGACCGCGCGGGCGTCGTCCTGGGCCGCAATCCAGCGGGCGGCCTCGGTCAGGCTCAGCGTGACCGCCGAGGCCAGGATGTTCAGGCTCTTGGCGTCGTGGATCTGCAGGGTATAGACGCCACGCGCGTCGCGGGTCACGAGGGCATGGGAAAAGGCGGGAATAGGCGCAGTCATGGAAACTCCAGCTAGGGTCATGCCACCGATGCTAAGGGCGAGGTTTCATCACAACAAACGAGTAATTTTCATGAAATAAGTCTGGAATGGAATAAATACCGAACCGCTGGCGGCTTGGGTACGATAGCCGCCTCTTGCGGGAGTCGCACCATGGGTATCACGCTGCGCCAGCTCCGGGCCTTTTGCGCCGTGTACGAGCTGAAGAACTTCACCCGCGCCGCCGAGGCGCTCAACCTGACGCAGTCCACCGTCAGCAAGCTGTGCTCCGAACTGGAGAAGGCGATAGGCATGGCGCTGTTCGAGCGCTCCGCGCGTGGCGTCGAACTGCTGGAAGGCGCAGCAGAGCTGTATGCCTACGCGCAGGAAACCTTCGGATCGCTGCGCGCGGCCGAACGCAGCCTGAGCAGCCTGGCCGGACTGGAGCGCGGCGAGGTCTCCGTCGCGGCCTCGCCCATCATGATGCACACGCTGATCGCGCCCGTGGTGGCGCAATTCCATGCGCGTCATCCCAACATCGTCTTCGACCTGCACGAACTCACCGGCGACGAGGCCACCGAGCATGTCCTGCACGGCAAGGCCGACCTGGGGCTGGTGGCGCTGGAAAGCCAGGATCCGCGGCTGGACTGCCGCGTCGTCTACCGCGGCCCCATGTATGCCGTGGTGCCGGCCGACCACCCGCTGGCGCTATACGAAGAGGCGCGTTGGCGCCAACTGGCGCGCTACCCGCACATCCTGCTGCGCGGCACCTACACCGTGCGCCGCAAGATGGACCAGATCCTGCAGGACCAGGGACTGACGGTGCGCAGCGTGGCGCAGACCGGCAGCCTGACCACCGCCTTCGCCATGATCCGCGGCGGCATGGGCATCACGGTCATGCCGGGCTACGTGCGCCATGTCTGCCAGGAAATGGGGCTGAAGGCGCTGTGCATCGCCGACCGGCCCCAGACCCTGCATGAGCTGTCCGTCCTGCGCCGTGCCGACTACCGGCTGTCGCGCGCCGCGGCCGCATTTCTCGCTGCTTTCGAAGCCCATCTTGCAGAACAGGGGCAGCCCGCGGCGGCTGGCGATTCATCTCTTTCTTGAATGCCTTCATGATAATTAATCAATTGTTTGCATGATGGACCGCTTCCATCATTAGCGCGTCGAGGCCCCCCGCCCCATGCGCCATCCGGAAGGTCACCTCGACGCCATAACCAAGCAGGGCAAACCAGCCCGCAGGACGAGGAGACCTCCGACATGAAACTCAAGCCTGGCCTGAAGCAGCTGCTGACGCTGCTGGCCGCCCTTCCCGCCATTGCCGCCGCCGACACCTATCCGGCCAAGCCCGTCACCCTGGTGGTGGCCTATGCCCCGGGCGGCATGACCGACATCCTGACGCGCCGCATCGCGGCTGATCTGCAGACCCGCCTGGGCAAGCCCTTCGTGGTCGAGAACAAGCCGGGCGCAACCGGCCAGATCGCCACCGAGTACGTGTCGCGGCAGAAGCCGGACGGCTACACCATCCTGGTGGGCGCGACCAGCCACGTGATCAACCCCGCCATGAAGAAGCTGCCGTACAACGCCCGCAAGGACTTCGCTCCCGTGGCGCTGTTGGCCGTCAGCCCCAACTTCCTGCTGGTCAACGCCAACCAGGGCATCAAGACTTTCGCCGACTTCAAGGCCTATGCGCAAAAGCAGGCCTCGGTGCCCTATGGCACGGCCGGCGCCGGCGGCGCGCCGCACATCGTGGGCGAACTGCTGCGCGCGCAGAGCGGGCTGCCGCTGATGCACGTGTCCTACCGCGGCGCGGGTCCGGCCATGACCGACCTGGTGTCGGGCCAGGTGCCGTTCGGCATGGCCGAGTCCGTGACCGCCAACGCCTATCTGCAGTCCGGCAAGATCGTGCCGCTGGCCATCGCGTCGGCGCAGCGCCAGCCGCGCTACCCGGATGTACCCACCCTCAACGAGCTGGGCTACAAGGGTTTCGACCTCAGCACCTGGGTAGGCGTCTATGCCCCGGCCGGCACGCCGGCCGACATCGTGCAGACCCTGAACAGCGAGATCCGCAAGTCGGTGATGCAGCCGGCCACGCAGGACTACATCCGCTCCACCGGCTCGGAGCCCGGCGACATGGATCTGGCCCAGTACCAGAAGTTCGTCAGCGACGAAATGGATAAATGGCAGGCCGTCATCAGCCAGGCCGGGGTCAAGGATGAGTGAGGTCCGCATCGGCTCGCTGTCGCCGGAAGCCTATTTTGCAGAGGCGCTGCGTGCGGGACGCCTGGAGGTCCAGGTGTGCCGCAGCTGCGGGCTCTCGTTCTTCTTTCCGCGCACGCACTGCACCCACTGCCGCTCGCAGGAATATGCCTGGCGACCCATGCGCGCCGGCGCCACGCTCTATTCCTATTCGGAAATTCCGGCCACGCCGCAGGCCCCCGCGCGCAACGTGATCCTGGCCGACATGGACGAAGGCTTCCGCATGATGTCCACGCTGCTGGACGAAGGCGAGCTGCGCATCGGCATGCGGCTGACGGCGCGGCCCGACCCGCAGCGCGCCCGCGTGGTGTTCGGAAAGGAAGCGCCATGACGGACTGGAACAAGAACCTGCGCGGCGCCATCGCCATCACCGGCTGCGCCACGGCCGGCATCGGCGACGCGGGCGGTCTGAACGACCTGGAGATCAGCTCGCTCGCGGTGCATGCCGCAGTACGCGACGCCGGGCTGCGCATGGAGGACATCGACGGCCTGATGAGCGCCAGTCTGTCCTCGTCGATGTGGCTGAACAAGCTGTCCGAATACCTGGGCCTGTACCCGCGCTTCATGGACAGCACCCAGATCGGCGGCGCTTCCTTCGTCGGCCACCTGCTGACCGCTGCGGCGGCGATCCAGGCCGGCCTGTGCCGCAATATCGTGATCGCATACGGCGCCTCCCCGCGTGGCGGCAACGGTGTCTCGGCGACCTCCGACGCCCGCGCGCGGCTGGACCCGTTTCCGTACGAAGAGCCATTCCAGCCCTTCAACCCGCCGACCAGCTACGCGCTGGCGACACGCCGCCACATGCATGAATACGGCACCACCCGCGAACAACTTGCCGAGGTCGCCGTGGCCGCGCGCGCCTGGGCGCGGCTGAACCCGGAAGCCTATAAGCGCGAGCCCTTGTCCATCGACGACGTGCTGGGTGCGCGCGTGATCTCCTCGCCGCTGACCGCGCGCGACTGCTGTCTGGTGACCGACGGCGCGGGCGCCATCGTGGTGACGGCCGCGGAACGCGCCGATGCCGCCCGGCCGGTGTACGTCCAAGGCACAGCCATGGCGCACTCGCATCGCCAGATCGCCTGCATGGCCGACCTGACGCGCACCGTGGCCGGACAAAGCGCCGACCTGGCGCGCGAACGGGCCGGCGTGGCGCTGGCCGACATCGACCTGGTGCAGCTCTATGACGCCTTCACCATCAATCCCATCCTGTTCCTGGAGGACATGGGGTTCTGCGCCAAAGGGGAAGGCGGCGCCTTCGTGTCGGGCGGACGCATCGCTCCCGGCGGCGAACTGCCGGTGAACACCAACGGCGGCGGGCTGTCCTGCGTCCATCCCGGCATGTACAGCATGTTCGGCCTGGTGGAAGCGGTGCGCCAGCTGCGCGGCGACTGCGGTGAGCGGCAAGTGAAACAGGCGCGCACGGCGCTGGTGCATGGCAATGGCGGGGTGTTGAGCGCCCAGGCCACCACCGTGCTGACCAATTGGATGGACTGAAGGAGATTCGACATGCTGGAAGGAAAAGTAGTGATCGTCACCGGCGCGGCCAACGGCATCGGCCGCGCCGCGGCCGTGGCCATGGCCGCGCAAGGCGCGCGCGTGGTGGTCAATGATCTGAACGTGTCGCTGGACGGCACCAGCGCCTCGCAAAGCACGGCGGCGCAGGTGGTCGAGGATATCCGCGCCGCCGGCGGCGAGGCCATCGCCAATGGCGACTCGGTGGCCGAATACGCCAGCGCGCAACGCATCATCGAGGCCGCCGCCGACACCTACGGCCGGGTGGACGCGGTCGTGAACAACGCCGGCATCGTGCGCGACAAGATGTTCCACAAGCTCACGCCCGAGGACTTCGACGCCGTGGTCAAGGTGCACCTGTACGGCTGCTTCAACCTCAGCCACGCGGCCGCGCGGCACTTCCGCGAACAGGGCGGCGGCAGCCTGATCAACATGACTTCCAACTCGGCGGTCATCGGCAACCGCGGCCAGGCCAACTATTGCGCCGCCAAGCTCGGCATCGTCGGCCTGTCCAAGGCCATGGCGCTGGACATGGCTGCCTTCAACGTGCGCTCGAACTGCATCGCCCCGCTGGCCTGGAGCCGCATGACCGAAACCATCCCGGCCAAGACCGAGGAGCAGGCGCGCCACGTCGAGAAGATCCGCCGCATGGGACCCGAGACCATCGCGCCCCTGATCTGCTACCTGGCTTCGGACGCTTCCGCCGACGTGTCCGGCCAGGTGTTCGCCATCCGCCTGAACGAGATCTTCCTGATGAGCCAGTCGCGTCCGGTGCGCTCGGTGCACCGCTCGGACGGTTGGACCACGGAGAGCATCGCCGAACACGGCATGGCTGCGCTGCGCGCCTCCTTCATGCCGCTGGACACCTCCGCCCAGGTGTTCGCCTGGGATCCGGTCTGAGGTTCCCATGGCGTTGGACTACCGCAGCCTGAAGACCCACGTCTTCGCGCCCGAACGCCAGGCCTACGGCGCAGATGACTGCATCCTCTATGCCCTGGGCGTGGGCGCGGGCCTGGCCGCAGACGACCCTGTCGGCGACGAAACCCGGTTCATCTACGAACAGGGCCTGCGCGCCCTGCCCGCCATGGCCTGCGTGCTGGCCTACCCCGGGTTCTGGATGCGCGATCCGCGCCACGGCCTGGACTGGAGCCAGGTCGTGCATGGCGAGCAGCGCATGCGCTTCCCGCGGCGCCTGCCGGCGCGCGGCGAGGTCTTGTGCCAGATGGAGGTCACGCGCATCGCCGACAAAAGTCCGGGCGCCTTCGTCGTGACGCGACGCACGCTGCGCGACGCGGCCACCGGACAGGAATTCGCCGTCATCGAGCAACTGAACATCTGCCGCGGCGACGGCGGCTACTCGGGCGGCGACGCCGCGCTCAGCGACGCGCTGGCCGTCCCCATCCCCGCGCCCCCCGCCACGGCGCCGGACAGCGTCATCGTCCTGCCCACCAGCCGCAACCAGGGCGCGCTGTATCGCCTGAACGCCGACCGCAATCCGCTGCATGTGGATCCGGCCAGCGCGCGGCGGGCGGGCTACGAACGCCCCATCCTGCACGGCGCGGCGCTGCTGGGCATGGTCAACCGCGCGCTCGAAGCCTGCCTGCGGCAGCTGCCCGACCTGCGGCTGGGTGAACTGGACCTGCGCTTCATGGCGCCGGTCTATCCCGGCCTGGACGTGGCGGTATCGCTCTGGCCCCAGTCCGATGGCATCGCACTGGCCTGCCGCCAGGCCGGCGCCCTGTGCGCCCAAGGCCGCGCGGCGTGGACCAAGGAGGAACAATGATGAAAGACAAGACTTGCGCAAACGTGGAAGAAGCCCTGCGCGGCATCGAGTCCGGCGCCGTGATCTTCGTCGGCGGCTTTGGCGGCTCGGGCATACCCGCGCGCCTGCTGGCCGGCCTGCTGGCCAAGCGGGACGTGGACGACCTGACCCTGATCAACAACAACGCCGGCGCGGGCGAGGCCAGCTTCCTGGCCCTGGTGGCCTCGGGGCGCGTCAGCCGCATCGTCTGCTCCTATCCGCGCATGCCGGGCAATGACGTGATCCGTGAGCGGGCGCAGGCGGGCAGCCTGGCCGTGGAGGTCATGCCCCAAGGCACCCTGGTCGAACGCATCCGGGCGGGCGGCGCGGGCATGGGGCCGTTCTACTCGCCCACGGGCTATGGCACGCCGCTGGCCGACGGCCGCGAAACGCGAGTGTTCGGCGGTCGCGGCTACGTGCTGGAAGAGCCGCTGCGCGCGGACTACGCCTTCATCCGCGCCCATCGGGCAGATCAGTTGGGCAATCTGGTCTATCGCCGCGCCCAACGCAACTTCGGGCCGGTCATGTGCATGGCGGCCCGCAACACCATCGTCGAAGTCGAAGAGATCCTGCCCTGCGGCGCGCTCGATCCCGACGCCATCGTCACGCCCAGCCTGTTCGTGCACCGCCTGTTGGGGAGTCCGCAATGAAACGACTGTCACGCGAGCAACTGGCCGCCCTGGTGGCCGCCGACCTGCCGGCGGGCGCCGTGGTCAACCTGGGCATCGGCATGCCCACCATGGTCACCGACCGCCTCGACCCCGCGCGCGGCGTGCAGCTGCACAGCGAGAACGGCATTCTCGGCATGCGCCTGCTGCAAGACCACGAAATCGCCGACGGCGATCTCATCAACGCCAGCAAGCAGTCGATCGCGCTCACCGAAGGCGCTGCCATCTTCGATCACGTCTATTCCTTTTCCATCATGCGCGGCGGCCACATCGACATCACGGTGCTGGGCGCCTTCGAGGTCTCCTGCCAGGGCGACCTGGCCAACTGGTCGCTAGGCGCGGACGACCCCATGCCGTCCGTGGGCGGGGCCATGGACCTGGCCGTGGGCGCGCGCAACGTCTGGGTCATGATGGAAGCGCTGACCCGCGAGGGCGCGCCGCGCCTGCGCGGCCGCTGCACCCTGCCCCTGACCGGCGCCGGCGTGGTCGGGCGCGTCTATGCCGACATCGGCATCTTCGACGTGCGCGACGGGGCCTTCGCGCCGCTGGCCCTGGTGGACGGCCTGCCGCCCGCCGAACTGCACCGCTGGATCGACGCGCCCGTGCGCATCGCGCACGCGCCGCGCGTCCTGCATCCCAACTCCTGATTGCTCTCAACCATGATACGCACCGAACATTTTCTCGAAGACGCCGAGGCCTGGCTGCGCACCGCGCTGGCCCAGCTGCGCGAGCAGTATCCGGTCACCGCCTCGCACACCCAGGAATGCCGCCAGGCCTGGAACCGCATGCTGTGCGAGGCCGGCCTCATTGCGCTTACCTGGCCACGCGAGTATGGCGGGCGCGAACTCAGCACCGCCACGCTGATCGCCTTCCATGAACTGTGCGCGCGCCTGCATGCGCCGCAGCCCATCAACAGCATCGCGCACGCCATCCTCGCGCCCACTTTGCTGCGCTTCGGTACGCCCGCGCAAAAAACGCAATTCCTGCCCGGCATCCGCGACGGCAGCGAGATCTGGTGCCAAGGCTACTCCGAGCCCCAGACCGGTTCCGATCTCTCTTCGGTGCGCACACGCGCCAAGCCGGATGCCGCCGGCTGGCGCGTCAGCGGCCGCAAGATCTGGACCACCCAGGCGCATCTGGCCAAGTGGTGCTTCGCGCTGGTGCGTACCGATCCCGACAGCCAGGCCCACCGCGGCCTGAGCTTCATGCTCATCGACATGCAGGCCGAAGGCGTGCGGGTCGAGCCCATACGTCAGATGACGGGCGAGGCCGACTACAACGAAGTGCTGTTCGACGCGACGCCGGTGCCGGAAGGACGCATCCTGGGTGAGTGCGGCGAAGGCTGGCGCATCGCCATGGCCGCCGCCGAGTACGAGCGCGGCATCTACTTCATGCCGCGCGTCGTCCAGCTGGAAGACGAACTGCGGCAACTGACCGAGGCGCTGGCGCAGACCGCGCTGGTCGCGGACGAACGCGCCGTACAGGCACGGCGCGTGCGCGACCTGGCGGACCTGTGCCAGGTCATACGCTGGCGCGTGGACCGCGTGCTGCGCCAGGTCGCCGCGGGCGATACGCCCGGCATCGACGGCGCCATGCTCAAGCTGCTGTGGAGCGAAACCCGTCAGCGCATCTGGGAACAGCGCCTGGAACTGCTGGACGAAGCCGCCATCCTCGGCCCGCAGGCGGCGGCGCCCCATGCCGCCACGGCCTGCGTGCTGCGCGAATTCCTGTGGTCGCGCGCCGAGACCATCGTGGCCGGCACCTCGGAAATCCAACGCAATATCGTGGGCGAACGCCTGCTCGGCCTGCCCAAGGACAGGGGACAACATGCATAGCGAAATCAGGACACTGCTGTCCTCCACTTTCGGCCGCCTGCTGGAACAGCAGCATCCCGCCGCCTACGCCCGCCGCGCCCTGCCCGCGGACGACGCCGCCCAGCGCGCCCTGTGGAAGGAACTGGCCGAAGGCGGCTGGCTGGAAGCCGGATCGGAAGCCTTCCAGGCCGAGTACGGTCCAGGCACACAGCTGATGGGCGAATGGGCCGGACGCGCGCTGCTCACGCTTCCGTATGGCGCGTCGGCGTTCCTGGCCAGCGCGCTGCTGGAGCAAACGCCCGCCCTGTCGGAAGTCGTGCTGGACCTGGCGGCGCATCCTGCCAGTGTCCGCTGCGACCGAGCCGGCGACGAACAGGGCTGGATCGACGCCTATGGACTTACGGCCCAATACCTGCGTCTGAGCCGTCAGGACGATGGCTGGCTGCTTGCGCGCTACGACCCGGCGATGCTCGAATCCGTGCAGGGCCTGGATCCCACCGTGGCGCTGGCCCGCCTGCGCGGACCTGCGGTCGCGCAAGCCGAACTGCCTTCGGCGCAGGCCTTGTCCGCGCTGCAGAACCATGTGGCCTTCCTGCTGGCGCAGCTGGTCGGCACCGCCAGCGCCTCGCTGGACCTGGCCATTGCCTACGCCAAGGAACGCGAACAATTCGGCCGGCCCATCGGGCAATTCCAGGCGATCAAGCACGCCCTGGTTGACGCCTGGACCGGGCTGGACAATAGCCGCTACGCCGTGGAGGCCTTGCTGGCCGAGCGTGGCTCGGCCGATGCCGGGCTTGCCGCATTGGCCGCCCGTCTGGCAGCGAGCGCGGCGCGGCGCGCGGTGAAGCTCTCCATCCAGGTGCATGGCGGCATAGGCTTCTCCTGGGAGCACGACGCCCAGCTTTACCTGAAGCGCGCCTACCGCCTGGCGGTCGAGGTCGAACGGCTGGCCGCGCTGATGCGGGACTAGCGCCCCCGTCATGCGCCGGGCGGACGGGACGCCGAGGATGGGTGGTTGGATATGGGGCCGTTAACTATGAGACCGTTAACATAGCGGCTTGCCGCCGCCGCTTCCCCTGCGGGTCCCGGCCCGGCGCCCCGCCCCGATCCTCCAGCCCGATGCACCACGTTCCGCGCCCGCGCCGCACGCCCGGCCCCCTGACTTCCTTTTACTGGAGCGGCGATGCCATGCGCAGCCGCAGCGTCAGCGGCACGGTGCTGGCCGCCACGCTGGACGTGCCCGCGCCGCCCGCGCGCCTGCAGTCGGACTGGGAGCGCGAGATGGCCACGCGCCTGCGCCTGGAACCCGGGGACGTCGAGCAGATGCCGCTGGCCCGCACGCAGGCGCGCTGGCCCGAGTACGGGCTATGCCTGCAAGCCATGCGCGACTGGACGCAAGAGCTAGGACTGCCCGGCGTGCTGGCCAACGCCGACATCGCCCTGATGGCTTGCCGCGGCGCCCGCTACCACCATGACGGCGAGCAATATGGCGGCGCCGCCTTCTGCAATCTGTTCCTGAGCGAAGACCGGGGCCTGGACGTGCATTTTCCGGCCGCCGGCCTGCGCATTCCGCTCGTGCGCGGCACCGCCATGATCTTCGATACCTGCCAGCCGCATGCCGTCATCCCGCGCGGCGTCACGGGTTTTCGCGAGGCCGACTTCGCGGCCGGCCTGGAACTGGCGCAATTGTTCCTGACCTGGGAACTGCCGATCGAGGACTCTCGCGTCGCAAGCGCGCTCGGCATCGCCTTCGATGTCGATCCGGCTACCGCCGCGCGGCTGGATGAGGAACAAGTGCGGATGGATGGCGCTCGGGCGGCGATCGATCCGGAATGCGGGCGCTGGCTGGCTGAGGGCTGAAGCGGCAACGCGGCCCGCCGGGGATCAAGACCCCGGCAGCGCCGCACCCATGGCGGCAAACAAACCGCCGCACACCTTGTTGAAACGCCGGCCGGCGCGCTCCAGCCAGGGGCGCACGCGATGCGCCAGGCGCGCCAGCACGTACTCGACCAGGAACTCCACCACCACGAAGGTGCCGGCCATGATCGCGAACTGCGTGTACAGGCTGCGGGCAGGATCGATGAACTGCGGCAGGAAGGCGCCGTAGAACAGCAGGGCCTTGGGATTGGAGATCGCCGACAGCAGGCCCTGGCTGAACATGCGCATGCCGCGTATGCGGGGCATGTCCGGGGCAGGCTGCAACTGCACGCCCGGCGCGCGCCAGAGTTGGATGCCGAGCCAGATCAGGTAGGCCCCGCCCGCCCACTTCAGGACGGTCAGTGCGGGACCCCAGGCCTTGAGCAAGGCGCTGATGCCCAGCATCGACAAGGCGATGAGCGCGACAAAGCCCACTGCGCCGCCCGCGATGGTGCACAACGCCTTGCGGTGCCCATGCAACGCGCCATGCGTGAGCGCAAGCAGCGTGTTCGGTCCGGGAGTTATCGAGAGCCCAATGACCGCGACCAGGTAGATAAGCCAGCTATGCAGCGCCATGGCGGAGTGCGTGAAAAATAAGAAGCAGCCAGTCTAGACCGCCGTGACAGAGCTGCGCAAATGCGGCCGGAATGAAAGGCGGGGCCGCATGCGCGCGACGCCCGCCTTGCGTGCCGCCCGATGCGGCGGCCTACGGCTCAGCGACGGAAGCCTCCGCCGTGGAATCCGCCGAAGCCGCCGCCCCAGCCGCCCCGACCACCCCCGCCGCGGCCCTGCCAGCCGCCGCCTTCCGCGCCGCCCATGCCGCGGTCGCGCCAACCGCCGCCCTGCATTCCGCGATCCTGCCAGCCGCCGCCCTCCGCGCCGCCCATGCGGTCGTCGGAATAGTCGCGCGCCTGGCGCTGGCCGTTCAGGTAATTGCCGCCGGATTGCGCACTGGGCTGCACCGGTTGCCAGCCCGAACTCGTGTGCTGTTGCCAGCCGTTGTCGTTGTGCTCGTAGACATTGCCGTTGTGGTCCGCGTACACATTGCCGTTGTTCCACGCCATGCCGCTATTCGTGTTGCGGTCGTACGTGGCGCCGCGCCGATCCACGCTGCTGACGCCGTCGCCCGCCGTGCCGGTCGCCGTGGCGGAAGAGATGGTGCTGCGGCCGGTGTTCGTGTTGGTGCGCACGTCCTGGCGGCCGGCAGCCCATTGGCCGTCGTCGTTGGCGACCACGCCCGCGCGCCCGGCGCCCGATGCCCCCGTTGTCGGGTTGGTGTAGGCATCGCGCCGCCCGGCAGCCGCATTGCCGGTGTACTCGTTGTAGGCCGCGCCGCGCGTGCCTTCGAACGCTGCGCCGGTCTGCGGGTTGTAGCCCTCGGCGTGGGTGCCTTGCCATTCGGTGCCCGTCCAGCCGTTCCAGCCGGCCGCGTGCGTGACCACGCCGGAGCCGCCCCAAGCGCCATAGACGTCGACCTGGTTGACGTTGACGCCGCCCCAATAAGGCGCCCCCCAATAAGGCCCCCAATAAGGCGCGGCGCCCCCCCAGGTCTCGCCAGCGACGAAGCCAAAGGCAAAACCGGTCGCGGTGGCGAAAGCCGCGTCGTAGCCATAGCTGGGCGGATAGCCGACCCAGGTGTCCTGCACGATGACCGGCGGATACGCGTAGCCCGTGCCGTACACCACGGTGCCGTCAGGACTGGCCACCACGCCCATGTAGCCTGGCGTGTAGCCGAACACCACGCTCTGCGGGGTGGAGCCGTACACCTGCACGTAGGTGACGTAGTGCAGCGGCGAGCTGACGGGTATGGCGTAGATGATCGCCGGCACATGGTCGGCCACGCGCCACGGGCCAAGGGGCGAATCCGCCACGAACCAGACCGCACGCGACAAGGCGTAGTAGCGGCCTTCGGCCTGTATCACCGGCACCTGCGAGTTGGCGGCGTAATACAGCGCCGTCCCCTCGATGGGTCGCAGCGTCGGGGAGCCGCCGGCATACTCCACCTGCAGTTTCGCCGCGCTGCGCGACACCGTGGCGGTCTGCGGAATGGTCGAGGCGATCAGCGCCTCCTTGGCCTGCGGCGTGCCCGGCACCGATGCCAGCACGCCCGACTGCGGATCCTTGGACGGAATCCGGGCGAAATCGCGCGGCAGCTGCTTGCCCGGCACGTAGGACCAGGGACCGTCCAGGCTGGCGCCGCGGAACCAGCGGCCGGACACCAGCACGTAGTAGCGGTTGTCGCCCGGATTCATGAACAGGGCGTGATCGGCATTGGCCACCGACAGCAGCGAAGTCCCTGGCACCGGCCGCATTTCAGGCTGGCCGACGGTCACCAGCAACTCGGCCGGCGCGGTGGACACCGCGATGGCGGGCGCCCGATGCGGGGCCTTGCCGCCATGCGGCAGCATCGGGTCCGGTTCGGTCTTGCGGCGCGCCGCGTCGGCGGCGGCGAGCAGGGCGGCGGGCGGCTGCGGCAGATCCGTCCACGGCCCGGTGGCGTTGCCCGCTTCGTACCAATGGCCGGCGGCCTGCAGGAAATAACGGCCCGCGTTGTTCGCCAGCATGAGCGCGCGCGTGTTGACCACCCGGCGCCAGCCTGCCGCGTCGGGCACTTCCGCCAAAACGGGTTCGCCGTCGATCAGCACCAGCACGGTCGGCACCGTGCGGTAGATGATGCGCGGCGGCGCGTTGTCCACCGGGACGGTTTTCGTGGCCGGGTTGTTCTGGGACAGCGTATAGCTCAGTTGCAGTGCATCAAGCCGCGTGACCACGCCCTTGGCGGGCAGGCGCGCTTCAAGCTGGCTGCGCAGCTTGGCGGCGGCTTCCGGCGAGGTGGGCACCTGCACGCGTTCGATCCGGATGTCCGACAGATGCACCAGGCCCGCCGGCTTGTTGACCTCGGCACGGGCGGAAAAGTCTGCCACGCCGTAGGTGGGATTGCCCTTGGCGGCGCCGACCGCCACCGCCATGCGGCCCGTAATACGGTCGGCAGTCCAGGTGTCGATCTGCGGCTGATAGAGCTCCACCCGCGTGCCGTCGGCGGCCTCGAAACTGCGCGGCCATTGCAGCGAACGCGCGGCCTCTTCCTGGGCATCGGATTGGGCGGGCGCGGTTTGCGCCGGGGTCTGTCCCTGGGCTTGCGCCGCGCCGGTCGGCGTCAGGCCCGCGCCGGCAGCCATGCCGGCCACGGCTAGAGCGAGAGCGAGGCGAGACAGGCGCCCGGGCGGGCTCGCGGGCGCTGACGACGTTGCCGGGAAAACATGCATGCGCCACAGTCGGGTCAGGCTACACATCTCGCGCTCCTCGTTGAGGGCCGCGACCGCCATTCCGGCCTTCGGCCACTCTGATTTCCCGCAGCGCCGCCGCTACGGGCCAAGCCTCGGCCGGCCTCTCTGCAAGGCGTCCTGCAAGGGCCGGCTTCTGAATAAGCAACAGAACGTTAACACCGCTGAAAAGCTATTGCCCGCTTTTATCAGACCTTCTATAAAACATCTCACCAGGGCTGCTACTTTTGCCCGATAGCCTTTCCGCTGCAATCCAACTAGAAGCGCGGCGCAACGCCCGCCAAACGCCCGCGCGCTACGGCGTGTCGCGCCCCCGCCCGGCTCTCCGTCCGCGGCGCTTCGGCCGTCCCGCGAAGACTCTCCTGCTGCAAGTTCACGCCATCAAGTCGCCGTGGAAAGGAGCAGTTCATGGTCCCTGCCCTGACGCATCCCGGGGTGTATGTCCAGGAAATTCCCGCAGGCGTGCGCACCATTGCCGGCGCGCCGACCTCGGTTGCCGCTTTCCTGGGGACGGCCATGCGCGGACCGCTCAACCAGCCGGTCCATATCCAGGACTTCGCCGACTACGAACGCGAGTTCGGTGGGCTGGCCGAAGGCTGCGAACTCGGCTACGCGGTGCTTCAGTTCTTCCTGAACGGCGGGGCCAGAGCCTGGATCGTGCGCGTGGCGCAACCCGCGCGGAACGATCCGCTGGACGCGCATGCCGCTTTCATCAGCCAGCGCGCGCAGCGCCGGGGCCTGTACGCGCTGGACGATGTCGATTCCTTCAACCTGCTATGCCTGCCCGGCATCACGCACAGCATCGTGCTGGCCGATGCCGTGTCCTACTGCAAAGAGCGGCACGCCTTCATGATCATCGATGCGCCGCCCGCGGCGGCCGACGCGGCTTCCATGGCGGCCGCGGTCATGGGTGCGGCGCTGCCCAGATCCGATCATGCCGCGCTGTATTTCCCCTGGACCCGGGCGGCCGACCCGCTGAAGAACGGCCTGCCGCGCCTGACCGCGCCTTGCGGCACGATCGCGGGCCTGTATGCGCGCACCGACGGCGACCGCGGCGTCTGGAAAGCGCCAGCCGGCATCGACGCGGGCCTCGCTGGCGTCCTGTCGCTGGCCGCCGCAGTGAGCGACGACGAGAGCCGCAACCTGAATACCCTGGGCGTCAATTGCCTGCGCACCTTTGCCGGACGCGGCGCGGTCTGCTGGGGCGCGCGGACCCTTCAAGGCACGGACCATTTCGCCTCGGAATACAAGTACGTGCCGGTGCGCCGCCTGGCGCTCCACCTGGAACAATCGCTCTTGCGCGGCACGCAGTGGGCCGCGTTCGAGTCCAACGACGAGCCTCTCTGGGCGCAGATCAGGATGAACGTCAGCGCCTTCATGAATGCGCTGTTCCGCCAGGGCGCCTTCCAGGGCGGCACGCCGCGCGATGCCTATCTGGTCAAGTGCGATGGCGAAACCACCACGCAACAGGACAGGGATCGCGGCGTGGTCAACATCCTGGTGGGATTCGCTCCGCTCAAGCCGGCCGAATTCGTGGTCATCCGGGTCCAGCAACGAGCCGGACAAATGGAAGGAAATCCGCCATGAACCCGCTCGCGGAACCGCGCATCCTCGCGTTTTGGGACACCGGCGCCCAGCACAGCCCGCGGGCGCAGGCGCTCGAGGCTGCCGGGGAACTGGCGCGCGAGACGGGACTGGCTCTGCATCGCATCGACCTGTCCAGGATCGTCAGCAAATACATCGCCGAAACCGAGGAAAACCTGAACCGCCTGTTCGAGTCGGTCGAGCAGCGCGGCGCGGTCCTGTTCTTCGACGAAGCCGACGCCCTCTTCGGCAAGCGCACGAACGTCAAGGACAGCCATGACCGCTACGCCAATATCGAGGTCAGCTACCTGCTGCAACCCATGCAGTCGTACCGCGGCCTGGCGTCGCGGGCCGCCAGCATGAAGTCCAACCTGGACAGCGCATTCCTGAGGCGGCTGCGCCTTGTGGTCCAGTTTCCGGCCGCCGCGCCGGATCAGCGCGCGCGCCGCTGGAGCCGCGCGTTCCCTACCGCCGACACCGGCGCCGAAGTCACCATGGCGCGCCTGCTGCAAGCCTTCCGCGCCGACCCAAGCCCACACGCCCGGCCCCTGCCTGGCCTCAAGACGAGAGAACATCCATGAAACCCGTGATCAACGAATACGTACGCGAACTCAGCCACCCTGGTTACGACGCGGCCCAACGCAATGCCTTCGTCGCCGCCATGGTGAGCAAGCGGCTGATGCGGCGCACGGAGCAACAGCGCAAGGCGGACGAAACAGCCCCCGCGCTGGCCAGCTCGCTGAACGGCAGCGCCGACGCGCGCGCCGACAACGACCAGACTTGAGCGCCGCGCCGCTGCAGGATGGCGCTGCGTCCGGTGCGGGCGCGGCGCATGCAGGAAAACCGGGCCGGCCGCCACGGTATCATCAGGCCTGTTGCGCCGGCTTGCCGCGTCCCAGCGGCAAGCCGGCCATCCCACTCCCGCCCACATTCTGCATGACGCGATGACCCCATATATCTCGGCCGGCATTCTGCTTCTAGGCGCTCTCGCCGCCATCGCTTACCGCCGCAAGCGGCAACGCGCGATGGACACCGCCGGCCGGCGCCTGGGCAGCGACCTGGTCGCGGGCGGCGCGCTCTACGGCGTGGCCGCGCCGCCCATTGGCGGCGCAGCCGTCATCATCGCGCTGACGGCCGCGACCCGGGATCCCGAGAACCTGCTCATGCTGGTCTATGCCCTGCCCTGGTTCTACATCTTTGGCTTCGTGCCCGCCCTGCTGTGCGGCATCGTGGCCGGCGCGTTGCGGCCGGCGCATCCGTCCTGGCGCGCCTATGCCGCAATGGGGCTGGTCGGCGCCGTCTACGGCTTCGTTTTCCTGGTGGGCTTTATCTCCCAGGGCAGGCCATGGCAGGAAGAACTCGGCTTCCCCTTGACCATCGGCGCGGCGCCCGGCGCGCTCAGCGCATTCCTGTGCGCGCGCCTGCTGTACGGCAAGCCCGGCCGCCGCGGCGAGCCGGGCGAAAAAGCGCCGCAGGCGGCCTGAAGCCGCCGCTGCCTGGCCGCCAGCCCTAAGCCTTGCGCCCGCTGGCGCGCCCTGGCGGCTCGGCGTGCAGATCGCGCGCGGCGCCGCCGCCAAACGCCGTCAGCGCGCGAGGCGTGGGCGGCGACGTGGAAATCTGCCGGGCGGTTTCCAGCATCATCGGGACAAAGCGCGACACCGCGCGCTTGACCGTCCACTTGGCCGCCGACACGGACAACTGCAGGCCCGCCACCACGCGCTGGTTCAGGTCGTAGACCGGCACCGCCAGCGCCAGATCCCCGCGGTAGTACTCCTCTTTGCAGCAGGCATAACCCTGCTCGCGCGACAAACGGATCTGCGCCATCAGCTCGTCCAGGTCGGTCAGCGTATTGGCCGTGTACTTCACGCGCTCGCTGGCCTCCAGGGCCTCGAGAGCCTGCTCGTCGCTCATGCCGGCGAGGTACACGCGCCCGGTCGAGGAACAGTACATGGGGATACGCCGGCCCACGGGCATGTGCACCAATAGCCGCAAAGGGCTGGGAAAGCGGCCGATATAGATCATGTCCTGCCCGGCCGGCTCCGCCAGGTTCACGGTTTCTCCGGCATTGCGGTTGAGTTCCAGCAGGAAGGGATTGGCGCGGTCCAGCAGCGGATGCGATTCCAGGTAGCGGCAACCTGCGTCCAGCGTGCGCGACGACAGTGAATAACGCTTGCTGACAGGGTCCTTGTTGAGCAACCCCAGCGCTTCCAGCGTGAACGCGAAACGCTGCGCGGCGCTGCGGGTGATGCCCGCCGCCGCGGCAATGTCCGGCAGGCTCATGGAGGTGTGTTCGGCGTCAAACGCATCGAGCACGGCGATGCCGGTGGCCAGCGATTGGACGTACAGCGTGGAGGATTCCGGATTCATGGCTGGGCTGGGCGGCGCGGGCCGCCAGTCTATTAGTGTTCGATAGGCAGAGATTGCATTCCAATTCAAATGAATGCAAGAAAAAGCCGCTGTTCTTTTGACATATTCTACCTTTACCGCATCAGGTAATCCCGGGAAAACCCTTAAATAAAAAGCGCTTAGCCGAAACCGGAGTTGATTGACAGGCTTTCCTCGGCCAGATTATAAAATCTACATGCGATATATGCTTATCGCTATTCGATACGATAATGCGCACCTGACAAGGACGAAATCGGACGTCCGATACACCGTGCAGGCGCGCGATTCCAGCTTCCAAGGGGATTCCGATGCTGCACAAAGTGTTGAAAACGTTGTTGGCGACGGCGCTGTGCGCCGCCGCGCTGTCGGGCGCGCACGCCCAGACCGTCAAGGTAGGCGCCACGCCCACCGCGGTGCCGTTCAACTTCCTGGACCCGAAGACCAATACCCTGCAAGGCGTGATGATCGACATCGCCCACGCCGTGGGCAAGCAGGCCGGCTTTACGGCGGAAGTGATGCCGATTCCGTTCGCCTCGCTGGTGCCTGCCCTGCAGACCAATAAGATCGACATCATCGCCTCGGCCTTCGCCAAGACGCCACAGCGCGCCGAAGTGGTGGATTTCACGCAGCTGGTGGTGGAGTACGGCGAGGCCCTGATCGTGCCGGAGAAGGACAAGACCGACTACAAGAGCATCGCCGACCTGAAGGGCAAGACCGTCGGCGTGCAGATCGGCACGCTCTATGTCGAGCCGCTCAAGGCCGCGCCCGGCCTCAAGGAAATCAAGATGTACGAAACCATGTCCGACCTGGTGCGCGACGTGGCGCTGGGACGCCTGGACGCGGCCTTCGGCGACGGGCCGGTGATCTCCTACCAGGTACGCACCCAGGGCGTGCGCAACGTGCGCTACGTCGACAGCTATCAGCCGGCCATGCCCACCAACATCGCACTGGCCGTGCGTAAGGGCGACGCCGAACGCGTCAAGCAGCTCAATGCGGCCATCGATGCGCTGCGCCAGGACGGCACCCTCGCCGCCATCATGAAGAAGTGGGGCGTCACGCCCTGATCCCGAGCGCCGCGGCCCGATCCGCCGCGGCGCGCCGCCTAACAGGTATCCAAGATGTTCCAGTCATTTTTCAGTGACGCCGCGGAGTTCTTCCCGGTGCTGATGCAGGGGGTGCTGACGACCATCGCCATCACTGCGGCGGCGCTGGTCATCGCCACGGCGCTCGGTCTGTTCTGGGCCCTGCTGCGGGTCAGCGGCGTGGCGCCGCTGTCGCACGCCAGCCGCATCCTCACCAACATCATCCGCGGCGTTCCCATCATCGTCGTGCTCTTCTACATGTACTTCGTGCTGCCGGAGATCGGCATCAGCCTGACCGCCTTCCAGGCCGGCGCGCTGGGCCTGGGCATCGCGTACTCCTCGTATATGTCGGAGGTGTTCCGCTCGGGTATCGACGCGGTCGATCCCGGCCAGTTCGAGGCAGCCCAGTCGCTGGGCATGTCGCGCGCCAAGCTGATGCGCCGCGTGGTGCTGCCGCAGGCCTTCAAGGTCGCGCTGCCGCCATATGGCAACAACGTGGTCATGATGCTCAAGGACTCCTCGCAGACGGCCGTCATCACGGTGGTCGAGCTGTCCATGCAGAGCAAGCTGATCGCATCCTCCACCTTCAAGAGCGCCACCATCTTCACGCTGGTCGCCCTCATGTACCTGGCCATGAGCCTGCCCATGATGTACTTCATCGGCAAACTTGAACGCCGACTGGGGCGCCGCCAATGATCAAGATCGAAAACCTCAGCAAGTCGTTCGGCGCCCACCGCGTGCTGGAAGGCATCGACGCCGAAATCCAGCAAGGCGAAGTGGTCTGCCTGATCGGGCCGTCGGGCTCCGGCAAGTCCACGCTCCTGCGCTGCATCAACGGCCTGGAGCGCTACGACGGCGGCCGCATCACGATCGACGGCGTCACCGTGGACGCGCGCCGCAAGGACATCCAGAACATCCGCCAGCGCGTGGCCATGGTGTTCCAGCGCTTCAACCTGTTCCCGCACCGCACCGCGCTGGAGAACGTCATCGAAGGCCCGGTGCACGTCAAGGGCGAGAGCATCGAGTCCGCCACCGCGCGCGGCCGCGAGATCCTGGCGTCGGTCGGCCTGGCCGAAAAGATGAGCCACTATCCGCAACAGCTCTCCGGCGGCCAGCAGCAGCGCGTGGCCATTGCCCGCGCGCTGGCGATGGAGCCCGAGGCCATCCTGTTCGACGAGCCGACCTCGGCGCTGGATCCTGAGCTTGTGGGCGAAGTGCTGTCCGTGATGCGCACGCTGGCCGAAAAGGGCATGACCATGGTCATCGTCACGCACGAAATGGACTTCGCGCGCAACGTCTCCGACCGCGTTCTGTTCCTGGAAAACGGCCGCATCGCCGAACAAGGCCCCTCGCGCGAAGTGCTGACCAATCCCCGCAACGAACGCATGCGCGATTTCCTCAAGCGCGTCACCCACGCCCAGTAGCTCCGGCACCATGAACAACGATCTTTTTTCGCCCGCAGCCACGCTGTGGGCAGCGACCGCGCCTGCGCGCGCCGCCTCGCCGGCGCTGGCCGGTCCGCTGCACGTCGACGCCGCCGTGGTCGGCGGCGGCTTCACCGGCCTGTCGGCCGCCTTGCATCTGGCCGAGGCCGGCTTCAAGGTGGCGCTGTTCGAGTCCCACGAAGTGGCCCACCGCGCCTCCGGACGCAACGGCGGGCAGGTGGTGCCGGGCTTCAAGCCTGGCCCGGCCGCGCTGATCCGCCGCTTCGGCGCGGACACGGCGGCGCGCATGATGCGCTTTGCCTACGGCAACGCCGACTATCTTTTCGAACTGGCCGAACGCCTGCGCATCGATTGCTCTCCCACCCGCAACGGCTGGATCCAGGGCGCGTTCTCGGCGGCATCGGGCAGCTATCTCAAAAGCCGCGCGCGGGAATTGAACGCGCATGGCGGCGAGGTCGAATACCTGGACGCCGATGCGATGCGCGCGGCCACCGGATCCTCTTTCTGGCCTGCGGGCTTGCGCGAGAAGCGCGCGGGCGCGGTACAGCCGCTGGCCTTTGCGCGCGGGCTGGCACGCGCGGCGCTGGACGCCGGCGCGGCGGTGCACGACCACTCGCCAGTGTCCGCCATCGCGCCCACGCCTGACGGCGGCGCGACGCTGAGCGTCAACGGTTTTGCCGTCCACGCGCGCCATGTGGTGCTGGCGACCGATGCCTACACCGACCGCCTATGGCCGGCCGTCGCGCAGTCGTATGTCAACGTATCCAGCGCGCAGATCGCCACCGATCCCCTGCCGCAAGCGCTGCAGGAGCAGTTGCTGCCGCTGCGCGCCGGCATCTCCGAGACGCGCAAGATCACCTACTACTGCCGCATCGACCCCGAGGGGCGCTTCGTCATCGGCGGCCGCGGGCACTCGTCCGAGCGCCTGGATCCGTCAACCGGCGAGCAGCTGCGCCGCGCCGCGGTCGCGCGTTTCCCGCAGCTGGCCGACGCCGCCTGGCGCCACGGCTGGGCCTGCCGCGTAGGCATGACCATGGACGACCTGCCGCGCGTGCATCGCCTGGCGCCAGGCGTCTGGACCGCTTACGGTTACTGCGGACGCGGCGTGGCCATGGGCACCGCGCTGGGGCGCGTGCTGACCGACGCCATCCGCGGCGTGCCGGCGGACGAACTCGACTTCCCCGTCACGCCCATCGGACGCATGCCTTTCTACCCGGCGCGGCAATTCGGCGCCTCGCTGGCCATCAACTGGTATCGCCTGCGCGACGCGCTGGGCTATCCCGCCTGACCCCTGCCCTGGCGCTTTCACTTTGCCATGACGACACAAACGCAATTTCCGGCCACGGTGGACGTGGCCATCATCGGCGGCGGCATCATAGGCGTGAGCACGGCGCTCGCGCTGGCGCGCGCGGGCGTGCGCTGCGCGCTGTTCGAGAAGGGCGCTCTGGCCTGCGAGCAATCCTCTCGCAACTGGGGCTGGGTGCGTACCTTGGGCCGCGACCTGCCCGAAGTGCCGCTGGCGCTGCGCGCCAACCAGCTCTGGCGCGACATCCAGGCCCAGGTCGAAGTCGGCTACCGCCGCAACGGCCTGGTCTACCTGCAGGAAAACGACACTGACGCCGCCGAGCACGAAAGCTGGCTGAGCAAGGCCCGCGCCTATGGCGTAGAGGCCGACATGCTGGGCCGCGACGCGGCGCTGCGCCTGCTGCCCAGTTCCGGACGCGCGTGGACGGGCGCGCTCTACAGCGCCGCCGACGGCGTGGCAGAGCCACAGATCGCGACCCATGGCGTGGCGGCGCTGGCGCGCCAGGCCGGCGCGCTGATATACGAAAACTGCGCCGTGCGCGGCGTGGAGACCAGCGCCGGCCGCGTCGACACGGTCATCACCGAACGCGGCACGCTGCGCGCGCAGGCGGTGCTGGTGGCCGCCGGCGGCTGGTCGCGCCTGTTCTGCGGCAATCTTGGCGTGGACTTCCCGCAGCTGAAGGTGCGCGGTTCGGTGTTGCGCACCGAGCCCTTCGACGCCGGCGTTTCGCTGGCCATCAATGGCAAGGACTTCACCTGCCGCAAACGCGCCGACGGCGGCTATACCGTCTCGCAATTCTCGGCCTCGCTGGCCGAGCTGGTGCCGGACAGCTTCCGCCTGATGAGCAAGTTCCTGCGCGCCTGGATCGCCAATAATTCCCTGGTCCGGATCCGCTTCAGCAAGCGCTTCTTCGAAGAGCTGGCGACGCCGCGCCGCTTTCCGGCCGACCGCGAGACGCCTTACGAGCGCTGCCGCGTGCTCGACCCCGCGCCCTACAAACGCGGCATAGACCAGGCCTGGGAACGCCTGCTGCGCGCCTTCCCGGTGTTCCAACAGGCGCGCATCGCGCATTCCTGGGGCGGGTACATCGACGTGACGCCGGACGCCATGCCGGTCATCGCCCCCATCGCCCAGGCGCCCGGACTCTATCTGGCCTCAGGCTTCTCGGGCCATGGCTTCGGCATCGGCCCGGCGGTGGGCGAAACGATGGCCGCCCTGATCCAGGGCAAGGAAACGCCGGTAGATATACGGCCGTTCCGCTTGGAGCGCTACGCCTAGCCTCCGGCCATCGCGCTGGCGGGCACCTATGCAATAACGCTAATGGCGCCCTCAGCTTTTTTCATTGGGCACTCATAAGCCCCTTCCCCATAATCGCCTGGATGCCATCTCGGCAGGCCGCCACCCGGCGGCGCCTATCCAACGAATCCATGGGGAATGCATATGTTGCGTACCAAGCTGGCCCGCTGCCTGCGCGCAGCCGGGCTTGCCTGCGGCCTGCTGGCGGCCTGCGCCGCCGCGGCGGCCGCCTATCCGGACAAGCCGCTGAAGCTCGTCGTGCCGCAAGCGGCGGGCGGCGGCACCGATGTCATCGGCCGCCTTTGGGCCGACTACATGTCGCGGCATCTCAATGTGCCGGTGGTGGTCGAGAACCGCCCGGGCGCCAACGGCATCCTGGCCTCCAGCCATGTCGCCAAGCAACCCGCCGACGGCTACACCGTTCTGATCAGCGGCATCTCGTACCTGGCGTTCAACCCCTACATGTACAAGAACCTGCCCTACGACCCGGGCAAGGACTTCGACGGCGTCAGCCTGCTGGTCAACACGCCCTTCCTGCTCGTCGCCAATCCGCAGACCGGCATACGTTCATTCAAGGACCTGGTCGAAAAAGCCAGGGCCGCCCCCGAGAGCCTTAACTTCGCTTCGGCGGGCAAAGGCAACTCCACGCATCTGGTCGTGGAAATGCTCGAACAGCGCCTGGGGTTGCGCCTGACCCACGTGCCCTACAACGGCGCCGCCGCGGGGCTGACCAGCGTCATGGCCAACCAGACGCAGCTCATGGCGGACGTGCTGAATACCGCCGCCGTGCAGGCCAAGGCGGGCAAGGTCGTGCCGCTTGCGGTGGTGGGCTCGCGGCGCGCGGCCAGCGTGCCGGACGTGCCCACGCTGGCCGAGTTGGGCATCGCCGATTTCCCGCTGCCGGGCTGGTATGCCCTGGTCGCCCCCAAGGGCACGCCCTCGGCCGCCATCGACCGCCTCAATGCCGAAACCCGGCGCTTCTTCGAAGACCCGGCCGTCAAGACGCGCTTGCAGGAGCTCCAGCTCGAACCCCTGCCGTCCACGCCGCAGGCGGTCGCGGAATCGGTCGCGCGCGACAGCGCGGCCTGGGGACCGCTGATACGCCAGCTCGGCCTGAACAACGACTGACCGCAACCCTGAAAGGAAAGACATGCCCAAGCTCAGCAATGCCGTCTGGCGCTATCGCCACGAAAAAATGACGGCACTGATGGACGACCTGGCCGCCGATGCCATCGTGTTCACCTCGGCGGATTTCTTCCAGTTCGCCACCAACTTCCACACCGACGTCCTGCCCTGGGAACGCCCCATCTTCGCAGTGGTGCCGCGCAATGGCGCACCCTTCCTGGTGATGAACGAACTGTCGACGCATCACATGCGCTTCTCGCAAGAGCAAGGCAAGGTCTGGATCACCGACATCACCTACTACGCGGAACACCCGCGCGTCACCGACCGCCTGCCCTTGATCACCCAGCTGCCGGAAGTGCTGGCGGAACGCCTGCGGCAGGCCGGGCTGGCGCGTTCGCGCATCGCGGTCGAAGGCGGCAGCCCCGTGCTGGCGCAGCTGGGCCGCCTATTGCCCGATCTGACGCTGCGCGCGGCCACGGCGGAATGCCGTTCGCTGCGCTGGCAGAAGCACGAGGAAGAGATTGCCGTGATGGCGGCGGCCGCGTCGATCTCCGACTGGATACAGGACCGGTACCGCGAGAACATCCGTCCCGGCAGGCTGGTCCAGGAACTGGATTTCGCCATGGCCTCGCTGTTCGTGCAGGAAGCCGCCGAACGCTTTCCGGGCGAGCAATTCGAAGTCATCCGCTGCTGGACGCTGAGCGGCCCGGCGTCCGCCTCGCCGCATGGCGACGGCGCCTCCTGCGGCGCGCGGATCAAGGAAGGCGACGTGCTGGTCAACATCGTCATCCCGCGCCTGAACGGGCTGACCATCGAGAATGAGCGCACCTGGTTTTGCGGCGCGCCCTCCGCGGAGCAAACCCGGCTCTGGTCCGCGGCCAAGGCCGCCAACGAAGCGGCCATCGCCGCGGCCCGCACCGGCAACCCGGTGTGCATGATGGACGCGGCCGCGCAGGCCGAAATCGAAAAGGCCGGCTACGCCAACTTCATCCGCCATCGCACCGGGCACGCCGTCGGCATCATCCACCACGAATACCCGGAAGACATGGCCTTCTGCCAGCGTCCGCTGCTGGCCAACGAGGTGTATTCCGCGGAGCCTGGCATCTACGCCTATGGCATAGGCGGATTCCGCCTGGACGACACGGTGGTGGTGGGCGATACGCCGCGCGTGCTGACCGGCACGCCCAAGACGCTGGAATACGCCACCGTCAGGTAGGCTGGCCGGCCCCGGGCGCTTCCTGCGCGAGATCCTGCGCCTCGTCGCGCAGGATCTCGCGCAACCAGGGCAGCACGATGCTGGGCGAATCCGCGGCCCACAGCATGCCTATGGGGCCGAACTCCAGACAAGTCGGCGCCTGCACGATGCTGATGAGGTTCAGCCTTTCGTACATGTGGGCCACGGAGCTGGCCAGCGTCGCGACGTACTCCCTGTCCTGCAGCAGCGATAACAGGGCCACCAGCGAACTGGTTTCCACCGCGGGCTTGGGCGGCGTCAGACCCGCGTCCACCAGCGCCTGGTCCAGCCTGACGCGCGACAGCACGCCCGGCGGCGGCAGGATCCAGGGATAGCCCTGCGTGTCCGCCCACTGCGGCGCAACCATGCCGGCCAGCGGATGTCCGCGCCGCGCCACCAGGCTGAAGCTGTCCGTCATCAGCCACTGTGCGCACAAGCCGGAGCGGCTGGCGCGCAGATCCAGAGGCCCGATGATGAGATCGATCTCGTGGCGCGCCACCCGTTCGATCAGCGGATCCAGCAGGCCTTCGACCAGTTCGATCTGCACGTCCGGCGCGCGCTGGTGCAGCGTGGCGATGGCGCGCGGCAACAGCACTGGCGCGGCCGACAGGATGGTGCCGATATGCAGGCGGCCGGCGACGCCGGCCTTGACCGCCTCGATCTCCTCGCCCGTGCGCGCGGTGTCGCCCAGCACGCGGCAGGCATAGCGCCACAACGAGCGCCCCGCTTCGGTCAGCGCCAGCGTCCTGCCGCGCGCGAACAGCGGCGTGCCCACCATGTCTTCCATATCGCTCAGCCAGTGCGACAGCGCGGGCTGCGTCATGTGCATGGCCTTGGCCGCGGCCGTGACGGTTCCGGCCTTTTCCAGGGCGATCAGGACTTCCAGGTGGCGCAGCTTCAGGCGCCGCGTCCAGAGCAATTCGGAGAGGGGGGCAATCATGCGGAAATGGTAATGGATATCTCAGGTTTATTCATTGGCCGTCTATGGGCTTCATGCCCAAAATGGGCACCTCCCGAATCGCCCCAGATGGCCCCATGACCGCAGTCTCCATTTCCTCCGAATCGTCCCTGCAAGCCGTGGCCTGCGGCCTGGCGCTGGACGGCCAGCCCGGCGCCGGCCTGCGCGCGCTGGGCCAGGCGTTGCAGCAGCGCATCGGCTACCGCCTGTTCACCGTGCTGGTGCTGGACTGGGAGGCGGGACTGAACCGTCGCTACTACTCCAGCCAGCCCGCGGCCTATCCCGCCGGCGGCAGCAAGCCCATGCGCCACGACAGCGAGTTCTTCGCCACCGTGGTGCAGCAAGGCGAGGCGCGCCTGTGCATGGATCGCGGCGACTGCGAACGGGCCTTTCCCGACCATGAACTGATCGCCTCGCTGGGCTGCGCCAGCGCCGTCAACGTGCCGGTGCGCTGGAACGGGCGGACGCTGGGCTCATTGAATCTGCTGCACCAGGCCGGCTGGTACCGGCGCGACATGCTCGCGGAACTGGGCTGGTATGCGGCGCTGGCCATACCCGTAGTACAGGACATCATCCGAACCTCCCAAAACCACAAGGGGAAATCATGAAGCGCCTACGCAGCCATATCGCCGCCCTGCTGTTGTGCCTGGGCCCCGCCGCCGCCCAGGCGGCGCCGGACGCCTACCCGGCCAAGCCGATCACCATCGTCTATCCCTACGCGCCCGGCTCCGCTTCCGACACGCTGACGCGCCTGATCGCGGAGTCGCTGCAAAAGCAGCTGGGCCAGCCCGTCATCGTCGAAAGCCGGCCGGGCGCCGGCGGTTCGATCGCCACCGAGCACGTGGTGCGCGCGGCGCCCGACGGCTATACGCTGCTGCTGTCGGCCAGCGGCACCATCGCCGTCAATCCGCACATCTACAAGCTGCGCTACCAGCCGGTGAACGACCTGGCGCATATCTCCATCGCGGTGGAAGTGCCCTTCGTCTTCGTGGTCAACAAGGATTTCCCCGCGCAGGACTACGCCGCCTTCCAGGCGCTGGCGCGGCAAAAGCCCGCCGGCCTGACCTCGGCCAACGCCGGTCTGGGCACGCAGGCCCACCTGACGCAGGCCGCCTTCGCCAAGCAGGCTGGCCTGAACCTGAACATCGTCGCGTACAAGGGCGCCGCGCCCGCCGTCAACGACCTGATGGGCGGCCACATCGATTCGATGATGGACAACGCGGCCTCGCAGATTCCCTACGTCAGCGCGGGCAAGACCACGGCCCTGTTCGTCACCAGCGACTATCGATTCGACGGCTATCCCAAAGTCCCCACGGCCAAGGAGCTGGGCATTACCGGCCTGGTGCCGGCGGGCTGGTTCGGATTGGCCGCGCCCAAGGGCACGCCCGATGCCGTGATCGAAAAGCTGCACGGCGCTCTGGTCGCCGGACTGAGAGGCGCGGACACCGAACGCAAGCTCAAGGATCTGGGCTGGGTCATCGTCGCCAATGCGCCGCAACAGGCCAGGGAACGCGCGCAGGCGGATTTCACCCGCCTGGGAGAGGTCGCACGGGACATCGAGCTCAAGGTGCAGTGACAACCCTGGGGCTGACATGCGCCGGACCGACACCCGCCGGGCGGCCTGACTATGCGGCGGCGCCTCGCCGCCGCAACGCTGCCGCCAGCCCGCGTACCTCGTCCAGGGCGCCCGCCACGCCCTGCTCGGCCAACACCTGCGCCAGCCGCGAACCCACCACGACGAGATCGGCATGCCTGGCGACGAGCCGGGCTTCGTCGGGCGAGCGCACGCCGAAGCCCGCGGCCACCGGCAGCCGGGTATGCGAACGCAGCCGCTCCAAGTCCTGGGCGATGCGGCGCTCGTCGGGCAGGTCGGCACCCGTCGTGCCGGCCAGCATGATGTGATAGACGAAGCCGCTGGCGTCGCGCAGCAAGCCCGCCAGCCGCGCGTTCTCGGACGTCGGCGCGGACATGCGGAGCAGATGCAGGCCATGCGCGCGCGCCGCGCCGCCGATCTCGTCAGCGTGTTCAAGCGGCAGGTCGATGATGATCAGGCCATCCACGCCCGCCGCGGCCGCGTCCTCGATAAAGCCGTCAACGCCACGCCGCAGGATGGGATTCAGATAGCCCATCAGCACCACGGGCGTATGCGCGTCCGCCTCGCGGAAATCGCGCACCAGGGCCAGCGTGCGCCTCAGGGTCTGGCCGCCGGCCAGCGCGCGCACGTTGGCCTGTTGCAGCACGGGACCGTCCGCGACCGGATCGCTGAACGGCATGCCGAGTTCGATCACGTCAGCGCCCGCCGCGCCCAAGCCGCGCAGGAGCTCCAGGCATGCGGCGGGATCGGGATCGCCCGCCGCAAAATAGGTCACCAGCCCACTGCGGCCGGATTGGCGCAGCGCTGCCAAGGTTCGATCAAGCCGGGTCATGCCGCCACCTCGCCAAATTGAGTCACCGTGTCCATGTCCTTGTCGCCGCGTCCGCTCAGGCATACGACGAGAATCTCGTCACGCCCCATCCGCGGCGCCAGCTTGCGCACGTAGGCCAGCGCATGCGCGCTTTCCAGCGCGGGCAGGATGCCTTCCTTGCGCGTCAGCCAATGGAAGGCCGATACGGCCTCGGCGTCCGTGACCGACACGTAGTCCACGCGTTTGCGATCATGCAGCAAGGCGTGCTCGGGACCGACGCCGGGATAGTCGAGGCCGGCCGATATCGAATGCGCGTTGACGATCTGGCCGTCTTCGTCCTGCAGGTAATAGCTGCGACAGCCGTGCAGCACGCCCTCGTAGCCCGCGCTGATGCTGGCCGCGTGGGCCCCGCTGGCCAGACCCAGCCCGCCGGCTTCCACGCCGTACAGGCGCACGTCCGCAAGCTCCAGGAAGGGATAGAAGAAACCCATCGCGTTGGAGCCTCCGCCCACGCAAGCCACCATGGCGTCGGGCATGCGGCCGGTCTTGGCCGCGATCTGCTGGCGCGTCTCCTCCCCGATCACCTTCTGGAACTCGCGCACCAGCCAGGGATAAGGGTGCGGTCCGGCGCCGGTACCCAGTAGGTAGTACGTGTCGGCCGGGTGGGCGATCCAGTCGCGCAAGGCCTCGTTCATGGCGTCCTTCAGCGTGGCGGTGCCGGCATGCACCGCGCGCACCTCGGCGCCCAGCATGCGCATGCGGCGCACGTTGACGGACTGGCGCTCCATGTCCTCGGCGCCCATGTAGACCACGCACTGCAGGCCGAACAGGGCGCAGACCGTGGCAGTGGCCACGCCATGCTGGCCCGCGCCGGTTTCAGCAATGATGCGGCGCTTGCCCATGCGGCGAGCCAGCAGGATCTGCCCCAGGCAATTGTTGATCTTGTGCGCGCCGGTGTGGTTGAGGTCTTCGCGCTTGAGGTAGACCTGCGCGCCACCCAGCTCCTCGGAAACGCCGCGGGCCAGGAACAGCGGGCTCGGCCGGCCCACATAGTCGGCCAGCAGGCCGCGGTAGGTCTGCCAGAAGGCTTCGTCCGCCAAAGCCGCCTTGAACTGGCGTTCGAGTTCGTCCAGGGCGGGGACCAGCGTTTCGGGCATGTAGCGGCCGCCGTAGGGGCCGAATTGGCCTCGGCTGTCGGGCGCGGCCGGATGGATGGCGGATGGCATGGGCAAGTTTTCCGTGACGGGATAGAGATAACTTGCCTTATGCTATCTTCACAAAAAATTTATTTGAATCAATGATTTATTTCCCATACATGTAAGGCCAGCTAACAGCCATGCGACGCCTGCCGTCCCTCAATGCCCTGCGCTTCTTCGACAGCGCGGCTCGCCAGGCAAGCTTCACGCTGGCCGCCAAGGAACTCTGCGTGACCCACAGCGCGGTCAGCCAGCAGATCCGGCAGCTGGAAGACTGGCTGGGCTGCGCCTTGTTCGAGCGCCGCGCCGGGCGCGTCCACCTGACCGCGGCGGGCCTGGATCTGCAGCGCGCCGCGCATGATGCCTTCGACCTGCTGGAACGCCGCTGCGATGAACTCAGGCGCGGCACGCAGCCAGCGGAACTGGCGGTGGGCGCGCCCGCCAGCTTTCTTTCCAACTGGCTGATCCCGCGGCTTGACCGGTTCGAAGCCCTGCATCCGGACATCCGCATCAGGCTGCAGACAGCCGCCGACGCCGCCCTGCTGAACACGCAGCGCGTGGACGCGCTGATCCTGGCCGGACGCGCCTGGCCGCAAGAATGGGATGTCACGCCGCTCTTCGCCGAAACCATAGGTCCGGTCTGCACCCCGGCCCTGGCCGCGCGTATCCGCAGCGCGGCCGACGTGCAGGACATGCCGCTGCTGCACACCAGTTCGCGGCCCGACGCCTGGAAGGATTGGGCGGCGCGCCAGGGCATCGCGCTGACGCCACGGCAAGCCGGGCGCGAGTTCGACCATCTGGGCCACATGCTGGAAGCCGCCGCGGCCGGGCTGGGCGTGGCCATCGCGCCGGCGGTGCTGGTGGAAGCCGAACTGCACCGAGGCAGGCTGGCCGCGCCGCTGGGCTTCGTCGAAAGCGGCGCGGCCTTCAGCCTGTGCCTGCGCAAGGATGCGGTCCGCGCCGACGCCGCGCACGAACGCCTGCGCGACTGGCTGCTGGCCAGCGCCGGCGCGAACTGATGCCATCCACGCAACGCGCGCAAACCGGTTACGCTTGCGCGCCGAACCACACCGCCGAAACATATCCATGAAAAAGCTCTGCGCGATATTGGGCCTGGTGGTCCCCACGCTAGCCAGCGCCGCCTACAGTCTTTCCGCCACCGAGGCGGCGGTACTGGAAGCGGTGCTGCGCGACGAGCTCGACACCTACCTGCAAGGCGGCAACAGCCTTATCGGAGCAAGGCTCGGCCTGCCCGCGGCGACCGCCGAAACCGTGTCCCGGGCCTATGCCAACGGCCCGACCGCGCGCTTTCCCGCGTCGCTGGATATGAACATGCTGATCGCCGGCCCGATCGATGCCGGCAAGCGTAGGGACGGACAGGCCGTATCGTTCGCCACCGCCGGATCGCCGACGGTCCGGGCGCATCTGCCCGCCGGCCTCACGCCGTCCGCGCACCTGGCCCTGGCATGCCGCCGCATGCAGTGGGTCGACCATTCCCCCACCTTCATGGACTGCCGCGACGCGGCCCCTGCCGGCAAAGCGGAAGCCGCCCGCCTGAAGCGCGACCTGGACGGCTTCTACCTGGGCAAGCCGACCGACATCCAGGTGTCCCAGCTGGCCGTCAATATATCGGTGTACGCCAGCCTGCTGGCGCCCGGCCACGGCTGCCCGAAGGACATCGAGACGTGCCGCCAGGCCATCCAGGGCGTCGACGGCGCCAGCCAGAGCAAGCAACTGCCGGCAATCGTGCGGCGCTTCCAGCAGGCGGGGCTGGATCTCAGCCCGTACCGGGGCGACAAGGCGGCAACCGCGCCGGCTCGCTAGCGCGCGCAGTGGGCCGTGCCGGGCCGCGACCGAGCTTACGAAGCGGCCTGTACCGCCCCCATTTATTGCAATTCCGCGCCGCTATACTGGTCTCACCTCAATACCCTTTACGCGCCGCGCCTTTTCTGCTGCGCCCCGTTATGCACGTCTTGTTGGCCATGCTGCGCCCCGTTGGCCGGGCGCTATTCTGTACCGTCGCCACCCTGCTCTGCGCCCAGGCCTACGCCGCGCCACCGACGCTGGCGCAATGCCATGGCATCAAGGATATGGCTTTCGTCGCCCACCTGGACGACGACCTGCTGTTCATGAACCCGGACATCGCCTCCAACATCCAGGCAGGGGGCTGCGTGCGGCTGGTCTACCTGACCGCCAGCGATGCCGGCGAAGGCGAAAGCTACATGCTGGGACGCGAACGCGGCGTGCGCTCCGCCTATGCCTACATGGCGCATCAACCGGACGAATGGAAAGAAGACTCCGGCACCGCGGGCGGACGGCGCATCGCGCGCTTTACCCTCAAGGGCAATCCGCGCGTGCAGCTTTGGCACATGCGCCTGAAGGATCCGTGGCTGGGCAAGGGCTGGGGCAGCCTGACGCCGCTGAGCCGCACCGAATCCGTACCCGGACAGAACGTCGACACGCTGGGCCCCTATGCCGAGTCCTACACGCGCGAACAGTTGATCGACACCCTGGCCGACCTGATCCGCCAGTACGCGCCGACCACGGTGCGCCACCTCGACGACACCATCGCCGTGCCTTACACGCAGCTGTGCTGGCGCTGCGCCGGCCACGGCCATCCCGACCATATCGCCAGCGCCCGGCTGGCGCGCGAAGCCATGCTGCGCGCGCCCGGCAACTACGCCGAGATGGGCTATGTCGATTACCCCAGCCAGGAACGCGCCACCAACCTGACCCAGGCGGAGATCGCCAGCAAGTCGCTGATCTTCCAGCACTACGCCTGGAACGACTACCACTATTGCGCCGGCCCCACCGGCTGCAAGGAACCCGCCGGCCCGGCGGCCGCCTGGGTCCAGCGCGCCTATTACGTGTCGCGCCAGGACATCGCGCCGCAGCTCTACCCGGACGGGCGCGGCGGCATGGTGGTGTTCGCCGCTGGCGAAACCAATGGCGCGGTGAACCGTTGGGACACCGGCGAGCGCCGCTGGCAAAGCCTGGGCGGGCGCACCAGCGGGCCGCTGGTCTCGTTCAGCCATACCGATGGCACGGCCGGCCTGATGGCGCGCGACCCGCTGGGCGGCGTATGGGCCAACAAGCAGCGCCATGACGGCACCTGGCAGGGCTGGCAGGCGCTGGGCGGCCTGCGCGTGACCCAGATCCCGGCCGTGGCGCCGCGCGGCGAGGCCGCCGCCGTGGCGCTGGGCTACGACGGGCTGCTGCACTGGATAACCCCGTCCGGCATCGACGGCAGCTGGGGCGCCTGGCAGGACCTGCCGCCGCTGGAAGGCGTGACCGGCTCCCCGGCCGCGGCGCTGGGTGGCGACGGACGCTACATCATCTTCGCGATCACCGGGACTGGCGAGCTCTACTACACCCGCCAACTGCCTGCCGCCAAGAGCCAGCTCCCCGAATGGCAGGACTGGCGCCGCGTGCCCGCGCCCCAGGCCGCTGGCGGCCTGGCGGCGATCCGCAATCACCAGAACCGCGTCGAACTCTATTTCCGCCAGCGCGGCAACAACCACCTGACCCGGCTGATGGAGACCGGCGACACCACCGATCTCGACATGGACTGGGGCTCTCCGACCGACATGGGCGTGCCCTACATCGGCCGCCCGGCCATCAGCGCCGATGCCAGCGGCAACGTCATGGTCGCGCTACTGGAACGCGCCGGCGGACAGCTCTGGCTGGTGGAGCACGGCAGGCCGTCCAAGCTGGACGCCCAGGCGGCCTCGCCGCCCGCGCTCAATCTGGTCAACGGCACGCTTTACATCGTCGCCCGCGCCACCGGCGGCCCGCAGCGCTACGAGGTGCTGTCGCGCCACGATGGCAACTGGACCCGCGGCGTCACCCTGGAGGGCGTGCCATCCGCTGGCGGCGGCCCCTTTGAAACCGTGGCCGCGCGCCCCATCGACCTGCCCAAGCTCGGCGCCAATGACGCCAACAAGGCGGCGGTGGTGCGCCCCTCTGCCGAGGATCCCGGCACGCTCAGCGTAGGCCGCATGCCGACGCAAGCGTCCCAGGCGGCGACGCCGACCACGGTGCGGTGATGATTTCGGTTCTTGTCATCCCTCGTTACCGGAGGGAAAATCCCGCCTAGCCGCGGGGTCCGGCCCGCGCGCGCCAAGCGCCATGTCGCCGCAAGGGGGGAACCGCAAGTGAAGGATGCAGTCCAGTACCAGACTCACACCCCCACCCTGCTCGAACCCGACCCCTCGTCGGACTGGCTCTACCACTGCGCGATGAGCCTGCTCAAGCTCCCCGCCGACGACGCGATCTCCGAACAGCTGGCCTACATGGGCGAGACCTCGGACGTGGACCGGTCCTGGATGATCGAGTACCGCCCGGACATGCTGCGCCTGCGCAATACCCATGAATGGTGCCGCGGAATGACCGAGCCCTTCGTCGCCGAACTCCAGGACGTGCCGACCACGCTGATCGCCTGGCTGCACAAGTTCATGGTCAAGGGCCAGGCGGTCGCGATCCACGACGTCAACGACCTGCCCCGCACCGCCCGCGCCATCCAGGTCGAGTTCCAGCGCCAGGGCAACAAGAGCGTACTGAGCGTGCCGGTTTTCCACGACAAGAAGCTCTACGGCATCATCGGCTTCGACACCACCGTGCGGCACCGGACCTGGTCCGCCGACGAGGTCCGCGCCCTCTACCAATGCGCCAACCTGATCGGCCAGGCCAAGTACGGCAACAGCCGCGAACGCGGACGCACGCCACGCTACGACAGCGCCACGTCCGTGATCTATCTCAGCATGCGCGGCGTGGTCCGCGGCGTGCAGCCCGAAACCATCGTGGGCGTGCGCTCGGCGGGCAACTACAGCGAGATCTGGCTGGAAGACGGGTCGATGGTGCTGGACTCGCGCGCGCTCGGCATATGGTCGACCCTGCTGCCGGAACAGACCTTCTTCCGTGTACACCGCACCGCCATTGCAAACGCATTGCATGTCATGGACGTGGACCGCCGCAGCGTCGACAAGTGGTTGATCCGGATGCGAGCCGTGGACGAGACCTGGCCGGTGTCGCGCTCATACCGCAAACCGCTGCGCGAACGCATGGGAATCTGAACCGGGCGAGCCTGCGAAATATGCAGTTCGTCATGCCGGCATGTTGTTTCGTCCTGCCGCAAGTGGCCGCGCAACGGGTTTTTGGGATCATCGCAGGCAAAGGAACAGCCGTTCCCACAGTCCCGCAAAGAGAACCGCATGCTGACATCCCGCATCCTGCCGCGCATCACTTCCCTAGCCTTGAGCGCCGCCTGCGCACTGGGCGCCAGCCAGGCCCGCGCGGCCGACCTGGCACTGCAGGATGCCGTCTCCATGGCCGGCATGCAGCTGTACCTGAACTCGGGCGCGCCGGGACTGATCATCGCGGCCGTGCGCGGCGATGAGGTCGTGATTCAGGGCTATGGCGAAACCGCGCCAGGCAGCGGCGTCGAACCCGACGGCCGCTCCATTTTCAGGATCGCTTCGGTATCCAAGGTGTTCGCCGGCGACGTATTGGCGGCGCTGGCGGCCAAGGACAAGCTGAAGCTGACGGATCCCCTGGCCAACTATGCGCCGGAAAACGCCAAGGTCCAAGCCAACGGCCGTCCGCTGACCCTGCTGGACCTGGCCACGCATTCGGCCGGCCTGCCGCGTGAACTGCCCAACCCCGACGCCAAGCCCTCCGACAATCCGTTCGCCGCGTTCGACCGCGCCTATTACTGGAAGTGGGTCGGCAGCCACCAGCCGGCCTACGTGCCCGGCACCACCACGCTGTATTCCAACCTGGGCTTCGGCCTGCTGGGCGATGCGCTGGCCAAGGCCGGCGGCGCGGACTATTCGACCGTGCTGGCCGACGAAGTCCTGAAACCCGCCGGCATGACCGACACCACCAATGCGCTGAGCGACACGCAGAAAAAGCGCCTGATGACCGGCCTGGATCCCTTCGACAAGCCCGATCCCAATGCCCCTGTGCCTGACGTGATGTACGCCAGCGCCGGCATCTACTCCACCGCCGACGACATGGCGCGCTGGATGCGCTGGCACCTGGACGGCGCCAAACAATCGAAGCAGGCGTCGTTGCTGGCGCACACGATGTGGCTGCCCTATGACGGACTGAAGTCCGTCGTAGGCACGGAAGTCACCGATGCCGACGGCATGGGCCTGGGCTGGGTGGTGACCCTGCCGCGCAACGGCACGCCCTTGCTGCTGGGCAAGAGCGGCGGCCTGGGCGGCTTCATGTCCTACGCCGTGCTGTCGCCCAACCGCGGGCTGGGCGTGTTCGTCGTCGCCAGCCGCGTGAACTTCGCCATGTTCAACAACATCCATTCCCAGGTGCGTGAACTGGCGGCCGAGTTGGCGCGGTGAACGGACCCCGCCGGCCGCTGCGCCAGGCCGCAGCGGCCGCGCTGCTGGCCGTGGCCGCGCAAGGCGCGTGCGCGCAGGAAGCCCGGGATATCTTCAAGACGGAGATCTTCCTCACGCCCTACAGCGAGCTGGGCGAGGGCGGCGCAACCTATCCGCGGCTCAACGGCCGCTTCCTGCTGATGACCGGCTATACCGGTTTCTTCGGCGTGCAGGACGACAACGGCCAGCTTCCCCGCTCGCACTGGAGCAGCGTGCAGCCCACTGCGGAGGCGGCCCTGGTGCTGCAGCTGACGCGGCAGTTTTCGATCCGCACCAAGGCGACGTTCAACTCGTCCACCAACGACACCAAGGACAATGCGTTTTCCGACCTGGGCGTGAATCTGGACAACCTGTTCGCCGCCTATACCGCGGACAACTACGCGCTGTACGGCGGCAAGATGGACCTGGGCTTTGGCGACGCCTGGCACGTGATCGATGGCTTATACACGGGCTTCAACGAGAACTCGGAATTCCGCGGCTCGATCGGGCTGGGCGGGCGCTACACCCTGGATACCTCGGGCCGCGGAACGCACTCCGTGGCCGCCATGCTGTTCAAGCGCGACAACACCGCGATGAACCGACGCTTCAGCCTGGACGGCGGCCTCATCGGGCCCGATCAGCCGCCGATGTTCAGCGACCAGTTGAAGTCCTTCATCCTTTCCTACGATTTCCGCGATCTGCCCGGACTGGAAGGACTGTCGGGCGGGCTGGACGCGGGCCGGCTGCATCTGGATCCGAATCAAGGGAAAAGCGCCAACACGGTGTCGGCCCGGCTGCGCTACGACGCGCCGCTGGCCAACTCGTGGAATCTCAGCTGGTTCAACGAAGCTACTTATTCCAGCGCCTTTCGCGGCGCCCCCGTGTCCAACGGCAACGGCGTGACCTCGGTCTCGTTGTCGCGCGACCGCTGGCAGCTGACCGCGACGGCCGCCGTGCGCAAGCTTTCCGGCAACGGCCAGAAGCTGGCGCAGCATGGCCTGCAAGACGACACGGATTGGGGCATTTCAGGCGCGGTCACCTACGTCACCCCCATGGGATTCATCGTGCAGGCCGGGCTCACGCATCAGCGCGACCAGGCCCTGCGCATCAACCAGGGCGTTTTCCGCATCGCTTACCAAGCAGGATTCTGAGGCCATCATGAACCGCAAACACACGCTCGTCACCGGAATCATCCTTCTTGCGCTGGGCGGCGGCACGGCCGTCTGGTCGCAGCCCGTGCCCATCGCCAGCGCGCCGAATCCGCCCGCGGACGCCGTCGCCATCCCGCCTGGCAGCAAGGAGCGCGCCGTGCAGGAACTGCCGCAAATCGTCGCGGACATCATGCGGCGCAGCCAGGTGCCGGGCATGGCCGTGGCAGTGGTCATCGACGGCAAGACCGTGCTGGCGCAGGGATACGGCACGCGCGAGGCCGGCAAGCAGGCGCCGGTGGATGCGCAGACCGTGTTCCAGATCGCATCGATCTCCAAGTCGCTGTCGGCGACAGTGGCGGCGATTGAAGTATCCAAGGGCCGCGCCTCCTGGGACGATCCGGTCTCGCGCTATCTGCCGGACTTCAGGCTGAGCAACGCCTATGTGTCCGAACGCGCCACGATCGGCGATTTCTTCGCGCACCGTTCCGGCCTGCCGGGCACGGCGGGCGACGATCTCGAAGACCTGGGCTTCAGCCGCGGCGACGTGATCGCCCGCCTGCGCCTGCTGCCGCTGGACGCCTTCCGCACGTCCTACCACTATGCCAACTTCAGCACCACCATCGGCGCCGAAGCGGTGGCCAAGGCCGCCGGACGCCCCTGGGAGCAACTGGCCGACGACCAACTTTTCAAGCCCTTGGGCATGAAGTCGACCAGCTACCGTTACGGCGACTTCGAGGCGCGCGACAATCGCGCCGTGCTGCACGCCTACCAGCACGGCCGCTTCGTGCCCGCGGGCCAGCGCAACGCCGATCAGCAGGCGCCCGCGGGCGGCGTGTCCTCCACCGTCGTCGACCTGGCGGAATGGCTGAAGCTGCTACTCGCGGACGGGCAATATCAAGGCAAGGCCTTGATCGCCCCCGGCGCGCTGTTGCCCGCGCTCTCCCCCCAGGCATTCAGCGCCCGCGCGCATGACCTGGACTCGCGCTCCGGCTTCTACGGCTATGGCTTCAATGTCAACACGGAACTGGGCGGACGCCCTTCAATGGGGCATTCCGGCGCCTTCCTGATGGGAACGGGAACGACCTTCCGCATCGTCCCTTCGGCCGGCATCGGCATCGTGGTGCTGACCAATGGCGCGCCGGTGGGCGCGGCCGAATCCGTCGCGGCATCGTTCACCGACACCGCCTTGTACGGCAAGCCCACGCGCGACTGGTTCGCGGCCTACAACGGCGCGATGAAGGCGTTCTTCGAACCCCAGGCCGATCTGTCCGGACAGGCCGATCCCGCCAAGCCCGCAGCTTCGAAAGCGCTGTCGCAATACACCGGCAGGTTCGACAACCCCTACTACGGCCCCGCCGAGATCCAGGAGGCCAACGGCGCCCTGACCCTGGTGCTGGGACCCAAGGGCATGCGCATCCCCTTGCGGCACTGGGACGGCGACACCTACGCTTTCGCGCCCGTGGGCGAAGCCGAACTGGTCGCCTCGCTGGCGTCCATCGTCTTCAGGATGGATCAGGGACGGGCCCAGGGCTTCGACATCAAGTTCTACGACGACAGCGGCCAGGGTCGCTGGGTCCGCAAGTAGCCGCCGCGCCCCGCCGCGCCGCCGGCTCAGAAGCGGTAGGCGGCGCGCAGGGTCAGGGACTGGTCGCGGTATTCCCCATTGCCGCGCAAGGCATATTCCGTCTTCAGCTCCACGCCCTTGGGCGTGACGTATTCCAGGCCGGCCGCCAGGTTGCCATAGGTCCTGGGCATGCCCGAGCGCAGCGTGAAGGGCGTCGCGCCCGCGCCGCTGAGCTGCATGGTGGTCACGACGTCGCCGCCGCTCAGAAAGCTCATCCCGCCGGCCACGTACGAGCGCAAGGTCGCGCCGCTGGCCAGGTCCTTGCGCCCGCCCAGCTCCACCATGGGCGAGGCCATGAACGAGGTCGTGTCGTTGCCGCGCACCTTCAGGTTCAAGGCGCCCGCGCCCTGTTCGCTGTAGCCCTCCTGCCGGATGTGGTTCACGTCCAGATCCACATAGGGCCGCAAGTACCAGGACGGCTGGCTGAATTCGTAGGCGGTGCGCAGCCTGGCCGCCAGAAATGACGACTCCGGCTTGCTCTTGGCCGTGCCGTCCAGCGTGCCGCGCGACATCCTGCTCTTCTCCACGCCGCCATGCACGGCAAGCGAGACCTGCCACGGCGCATTGTTGTACTTCAAGGCCAGGCCGCCCGCGTAGGTGTCGCTATTGCCCGAGAAGTCGGCGGCCGACGTGGTCTTGCCGTAGGCATAGCTCAACGAACCGCCCAGGAACCAATTGGTGGCGATCTCGCGCTGCGCGCCCAGCGTGAGCGTGCTCTGGCGCACGCGGTAACCCTCGTCGTCCGAAGTGGCCTTGCGTTCGGTCCAGTTCGTGTCCAGGCGGGTCCAGACGCAATCGCCTTCGCGCAGGATCGTGCTTTCGCCGACGAACGCCGGGCAACTCATCATCCGGTTCATCGACGCGTAGGAGGCATGCATCTGGTTGGCGGCGCGGGCGAACTGGCCGTCGTGGGCGATGCGGTTCAGGGCGTCGCGGTACTGGTCCGCGCTCTGAACGCCCGTGAACTTGTCGAAGGTGGAGGCATCGCTTGCTTTCCCCTGGTTCCACAGCGCCTGCAGGGAAATCGCGATCCTCGCGCGATCCGCGGTGAGCGGAAACGCCGCAGGCGTGAAGTTGGCGTCGACGGAAATGAGCGGGTCGCGCAGGCCGCCCGCGCCATTGTTCTTCAGCGCGTAGATGAACAGGGGGCTGTCGCTTGCGGTCGCGGGAACGCTGGTTTGCGCGGCGTCGAAATGGCCTATCCCCAGCCATACGTTCTTCACGGGATTGCGCAGCACCGGCTTGACGGTGCCCGCGAAGGTCGAAGCGCCCGCTACCGAAATGAAGTCGCTGTCGTGGCCGCCGAAATTCAAGTCGGGCCGGTAGGTTCCCGTATGGTTCAGCGCGCCCGTAATGCGCGTGGTCGTGTACACGCCCGGTCCGCCCGGATTCAGGATGCCGGCGCTGTCCAGGTCGCCCTGGAAGCGGGCGCCGCTGTACAAAGTGCCGCCGGTGTTGTTGTGAAAGATGCTGCCGCCGCCCAGGAGCACGTCGCCCGCCACGATCCCATTGTTGTTGACGACGGCCGCGCCGGCCACGTCCATGGCCGTCCTGGCCTGGATGACGCCGGCGTTGGTGATGGTGGTGCTGGCAAGTGGCGTGATCGCCAGGATACCCGTGCCGGATGCGCCGCTGGCGCTGACCAGGGCGTTCTGGCCCAGGTTGATCGAGATGGCCCGGCCTCCGCCATAGGCGCCATTGCTGATGGCAACCACGGCCGGCGAATTGGCGCCGGTGGCGACCACCTGCGCCGCATGGCCGATGTCCACGCTTACTGGCCCGCCATAGGCCAGTTCGTTGCCGGGAGTGCTGTACTGGTAGAGGTTGCCGTCCTTGAACACGCCGCCCCCGCCCACGCTCATCGCCAGGATCGCAGGCGCGTTCGCGCCCGAGGTCTGGACGGTGCCGCCCGTGCCGATAGCCACGTTGACCGCGCCGCCATTGCCCTTGCCGCCGGTCAGGCCGGCGTTCTGGATCAGGCCGGTCGTGTATTGCGCGGATGACTGGTCGCCCGCCAGCCCCCCGCCGCCGCCCACGCTCTGCGCCAGTATCCCGGCGGCGCCCTTGCCCGAGGTCGCGATCAGCCCCGCGATGGACAGGTTGACGGCGTTGCCGTCTCCGCCTTGCGCGGGAGACGAGACGGGCTTCAGCGTCACCAGGCCGGGCTGCGTTGCCAAGCCGGCGATGCCGCCCCCGCCGCCTATGCTTTGCGCGACGACGCCGTGCGAATTGACGCCGGCCGTAACGATGCGTCCGCCCACGTCCTGCGTCACGCTGACCGCGCCGCCCGGTCCCTGCATCGGCGAACTGGCGCCGAACGCGATGTTCACGGCATACGCAGCCGGCCCCGCGCCGTCGTCCAGCGTGACCAACCCGCCGCCTCCGCCGATACTCTGCGCCAATATGCCGAAGGACAGCGCGCCGCTCGTGGCGATGCTGCCGCCCGTGTTCGTGACGTTGACGTTGCCCCCGGCGCCGGTGGCGTTGCCCAGGAAGGCCCCCATGCCGGTTTTCGCGGTGCTGCCCAACTGGATATCGACGCCGCCAAGGGACGCGCTGGACGACGCCGCCGCCATGCCGCCGCCTCCGCCCACGCTCTGCGCCATGATCCCCGGCGCCCACCAGCCCTGCGTGGCGACGCGGCCGGTATTGTTCGCCACGCTCACCGCGCCGCCGGATACCTGGACCAGGTTGAATCCGTTGGTGTTGGACGGATACTCGCCGCCCAGGACGACCGCCAAGGTAGCCTGCTGCTGGATGGCGGCAAGGCTGGCCTTGCGCAGGGCGAGCATGCTGACGCCGCCCCCGCCGCCCACGCTTTGCGCCACGATACCGGCGGAGCCGCCCGCGTCCGTCGAGAGAACGCCGCCATGAACGACGCCAACCGCCCCGCCCGTGCTGGTCGACACGCCCTCCCCGGGGTCGCCGCCCAGCGCGACGGTCGCGGCGGTCTGGCTCCACAGGAACAAGGGCTGATCGACCACCGATATGCCGCCGCCCCCGCCCACGCTCTGGGCCAGGATGCCAGGCGCCTGACGGCCCTGCGTGCCGATGCGGCTGGTGGCGGCGCTGGCGTCCACCGTCACTGCGCCGCCCGCGCCGCTGGCCCCGTCCACGCCGCCGTTGCGCACGTTGATCAGGGACCCCAGCAGCGATCCGCCCTTGGTTCCCAGAATGCCGACGATGCGGGTGATCTTGTCGATGATCTCGGGCGCCTGGCTGCCGGCGCCGGCCGAGACCACCGCCTGCAGGTCCTGGCCGCTGGCCGCGCTTCTGCCCCCGCCACCGCCTATGCTCTGGGCGACGATGCCAGCCGAACCGCTGCCTTGCGTGGCGATCGTTCCCGTGTTGGTGACGATGGCCGGATCGGACGCGCTCCCCCCGCCCACGCCTGCCGCGCCGCCGTTGCCGCCGGTCTGGTGGGTGATGCTGGTCTGAGGCAGCGCCACCGTATAGAGGTCCTGCGCGCCGGACGCGGCGGCATTGATCAGCGCATCGATGCTGGACAGCAGGGTGGACGCCCCGGCCGAATCTATCGCCCCGCCATTGCCGCCACCGCCGCCGATACTCTGCGCCAGGATGCCCGGCGCCTGGTCTCCCGCCGTCGCGATGGCGCCGTCGTTGCGCACGTCGAATGCGCTTGCGGCGTTCCCCGCGCCACCGCTGCCGCCGGTCGTGACCCCGACGGACAGGCTGACGGCCTTTTTGAAGGCCAGTTCCGGCCCCTTCTCCAGCCAGTCCGCCGCCTTCTCCAACAGGCCGGCCAGGCTGCCCGGCGCGCCCAGGATGTCATTGAAACTGGCGGCGTCGTGCATCTGGACGATGCCCCCATTCCCCCCGCCGCCGCCTATGCTTTGCGCGACGATCCCTGCCGCCCCCGCCCCCGCCGTTGCGATGACGCCAGTCGCCGCATTGCCGACCTGCGCGCGGCCGCCGCTGCCGCCTTGCCCACCCTGTCCGCCATGCCGCACGGACAGTTGCAGATCGATTCGCGTGTTGCCTATGACCGGCGTCTTGACTGGCGCCAGGACTCCGCCGCCATTGCCTCCGCCGCCGCCAATGCTCTGCGCCACCACGCCGTTGCCTTGCGCGCCCGAGGTGCGGATGCCGCCTTCATTCGTGACCCGCGCCGTGCCGCCATCGCCGCCTCCTTGTCCCGCGCCGCCGTTGGACACCGCGACCGTGACGGCGCCGCTCGGGTTGTCGCCCACTTGCGGCGCGATCGTGACGACGCGGGAATTCGCCAGTCCGCCGCTGCCGCCCCCGCCGCCTATGCTTTGCGCCAACACGCCATTGCTGTGCGCGCCCACGGTCGTGATCGTGCCCTGGCGGGCCTGCGTGAATAACACAGTGCCGCCGGAGCCGCCGCTGCCGCCCTTGCCCCCGGTAGCCACCGTCACGTTCAGCCCCACGCCCACGCCGACCGCATTGGCCGATCCGCCGCTGCCGCCTCCGCCGCCTATGCTCTGGAGTATCACGCCGGATGCGTTACCGGCCCGGGTCTGGATCCTGCCTTGCGAGGAAAATTGGATCAGGCCGCCGTTGCCCGCCGCGCCGCCCGTGCCGCCGATGGCGACCGACGCGATCACGCCGGTGCTGTTGGCGTCGCCGCCCACGCCGCCACCGCCGCCTATGCTTTGCAGCAGCACCGCGGCGCTGTTGTCGCCCGAGGTATCGATGCCGCCGCTGTTGGCCATGGCGATGCCGCCGCCCGAACCGCCCGTGCCACCATGCCCGCCGCCCACGGCGATGATGCCGTTGCTGGACGAGGCCAGCCCGCCGCCGCCGCCCGCGCTGTTGGCGATGACGGCGGCGGCGTCGTTGCCGAGGGTGCTGATGGCGCCTGCGTTCGTGATGGTGATCGCCTGGCCCGCAAGCGCGCCCGCGCCACCGTTGCCGCCTTGTCCGAACGCGCCGCTGGCGCCGGCCGGACCGCCTTCCCCGCCCAGCACGCTGGCCACGATGCCCTTTGCGCCGACGGTGCCGGCGGTTCCGGTCGTGATCTTGCCGGTATTGGTGATCGTGACCGCGCCAGGCGATCCGCCCGCGCCGCCATTGTGTCCCTCGGCCCATGAGCCATGGCCGCCATTGCCGCCGTTGCCGCCCTGGGTCAGCACGTAGACGCCAATGCCGCGATTGCCGTTGGCCTTGATGGTCCCGCCGTTGGCCATGGTGACCGAGCCCGCGTTGCCGCCTGCGGCGGCTTTGGTGTCGGTGCCGTTGGCGGTCGACGCATTCCCGCCGATGGAGCGGGCGATCACGCCATACACGCCGTCGCCCAGCCCGGTGACGGAAGATCCTGCCGACGCGGTAAAGACGACACTGGAAGCATCCCCGCCGCGGCCTGAATCGCTATGTCCGCCAAAGTCGCCCGTGTGTTCGGCGGCGCCGCCGTTGCCGCCCGACGATATCAGGCCCACCGCCGCGCTGACGTCGGCCGGCCCCGGCCCGCGCGCGGTCACCGATGTCGTGCCCTGCAGGATCACGGACGCGGCGCCGCCATTGCCGCCGTGGCCGGACGTGTACGCGCCGCTGAAGCCCTTTGCGATGGCGCTGTCAGTCCCCGACCCTCCCCAGGATTGGACGGCGACACCGAAACCGGCGCCGACCACGTTGGCGTTGTTCAACGTGGCTCGCGCCTGGTGTCCGTCGCCGCCTATCCCGTAGCCGCCATTGGGCCCGTCAGCGTTGCCCCACAGGCCGCCATTGCCCCCCGCGGAATACAGATCGATCCCGCGGCCGGCGGCATTGACCGTGCTGGCTGCCAAGGTGTAGTCGATGATCCGCCCGCCGCCGCCATTACCGCCCCAATGGTTGGGGTCCGCGTCCCTGCCGTTGCCGCCCTTGCCGCCGCTGACGTCGATCAGGATGCCGGTCTGGCCGGGTGCATTGGCGCTGATGCGCTGATTGCTGTCCGTCTGCACGAAGTCGCGCTGCCCCCACTGGCCGTCATGGCCGTTGTCGGGGTGGTCGCCGCTGGAACAGCAGGTGCCGTCGGCGCCGCGCAGTTCATAGGACAACGGTTCCGTCTGCGCCCAGGCCGGGCGTCCGAATACGTAAACGGTGGCAATCCCCGTCTGCAGCAGCAGGGCCAGCCAGGTAAGCCGCAAGCCGTGGCGGACTGGCTGGGAAATATCTTGCGGGGAGATCATGGCGGCGGCTGCGGCGAAATTGGGCAAATTGAGAAATTCGCCGTTCGCCGCGCGCCGTACAAGTCCCGGATGACGAATCAACCATCCGGGCTGATGAGTCGCCGCTCCCGGCCCTATTTCGAATCCCGCACCGCCGCGACCATCTTGATCTCCACCGCCAGCTCGGGCCGCGCCAGCGCCGCAACGCCCAATATGGTCCAGGCCGGGAAGTCGGAACGTATGTACTTTTCCTTCACCGCGCGGAAGCCGGCAAGGTCGGCGCCGACGTCGACGTGATACGAGACCAGTTCGACCGCATCGGTAAAATCCAGGCCCAGATGGCCGAGCACCGCGGCGATGCGCTGGAACGCCAGGTCCGCCTGCTCCACAGCCGATTCGGGCAGCGAGCCGTCGGCGCGCAAGCCGATCTGCCCGGCGATGAAAACCAGCCCGTTGGCCGTGACCGCAGGCGAATACTGGAACAGGTCGAAAATGCGGTTGCCGCCAAAGACGGGATCGTCATCGGGAAGGCGCAGACGCTCGATCTTGCTCATGGAAGTCCTTGTGCAACGCGGGCGTTGCTTATTGATCGGATTTGCAACTCTACTAGGGAACGTCGCGATGTCCACCTCCCCCGCCGATAACGTGATCACGCTGTACCGCGAGCATGCCGACGCCTTCGAGAAACTGCGCGGCACGCAGCTGGTCGAACGCGCCTGGCTGGACGCGTTCCTGGACCTGCTGCCCGGCCCCGTTCCCGAGGTGCTGGACATAGGCTGCGGCAACGGCGTCCCCATCGCCCGCCACCTGATCGAACGCGGCTGCAGGCTGACCGGTGTGGATGCCTCGGACGCCATGCTTGCGCGGGCAAGAGCCTCGTTCCCTGATCACAGCTGGATTGAAGCGGACATGCGCCACCTGCCACCCTTGCGTCCCTTCCACGGGCTGATCGCCTGGCACAGCTTCTTTCACCTGCGGCCCGAAGACCAGCGGCCCATGTTCAAGACCTTTGAATGCCTCGCCGCGCCGGGTGCCGCGCTGATGTACACCAGCGGAACGTGTCTGGGGGAGGCCATTGGCCAATTCGAAGGCCAGCCGCTCTATCACGGCAGCCTGAACACCGCGGAGTACCGCGAGTTGTTGCGGCAGGCCGGCTTTGAAGTGGTACGCCACGTGGAAGGCGATACGACCTGCGGCGGCGCGAACATCTGGCTGGCGCGGCGACGCTGATAAAACCTTTGAGTTACATCAAGGTTTGACCGGCGTACGACGTCGAAAAACCCCGCCCCTGCGCCATAATCAGAATGCCGCGGCCCTTCCAGGGCCGCGCGGGGCCCACCCGGCCTCTTCGGTTTCCCCAACCTCGATCAGGCGGACCCGGCATTCATGCAAAGACTTATCCTCCCGCTACCCGGCAACGAAGGATTCGCCAAGCGCCTTGCCGCCCTGTGCCAAGGCGAACTCGGCGCTGTCGAAACCCGCCGCTTTCCCGACGGCGAAAGCTATGTGCGGCTGCATGGCGACCCGCAAGGGCGCGCCGTCGACATCGTCTGCACGCTGGCCCGGCCGGATCCCTGCTTTCTCAGCCTGATCTTCGCGGCCGACACTGCGCGCGAACTGGGCGCCACCGAGGTCAACCTGATCGCGCCGTATCTGGCCTACATGCGCCAGGACAAACGCTTCCAGGACGGCGAAAGCGTCAGTTCGCTGTCGTTCGCGCGCCTGGTGTCCGCGACCTTCGACCGCCTACTGACGGTCGATCCGCATCTGCACCGGCATCCGTCGCTGTCGGCGCTGTACACCATCCCGACCGCCACGCTGCATGCGGCGCCGCGGCTGGCCTGCTGGATCGCCGGCAATGTGCAAGCGCCGCTGATCGTCGGCCCCGACGAGGAAAGCGAGCAATGGGCCGGCTCGATCGCCGCGCGCATCGGCGCACCGCACGTGGTGCTGCGCAAGACCCGCCGCGGCGACCGGCAGGTCGACATCGAAGCTCCCGATCTCTCCGCCTGGCGCGACTACACGCCGGTGCTGGTGGACGACATCGCCTCTTCCGGCCGCACCCTGGTGGTGGCTGCCGGCAAGCTGGCGGGCATGCGGCCGCCGCAATGCGTGGTGGTGCATGCGCTCTTCGCCGAAGACGCCTGGGCGCAGGTATCCGCCTGTTTTGAACGCGTCGTTTCCACCGACGCCGTGCCTCATCCCAGCAACCGCATCGAACTCGCGTCCCTGCTGGCCAACGCGCTGCTGCGCAATCTGCGCGATTGATCACCCGATTTGAAAGGAACCCGCAATGACGCTCCGCCAGCATTGGCTATCCGGCCACGGCCCCATCCAGCACCGCGCTGACACCGTCGAACGCGTCGACGCGCTGGTGCGGCGCCTGACGGCCAGCGGCCGCGTCGCCAGCGCGGACGATGCCTACCGCATGCTGGCCGCGGCCGACCGCCTCAGCTGCGCCGCCATGAACGTGGTGGCCCACATGACCTACGCGCGCCGCATCGACCTGAACGGCGGGCCGCTGGTCGCCGGCGACTTCAAACCCAATCCCGAAGGCCACACCGGCGGATCGCTGAACATGGCGCCCGCCTTCGTCGCCTACCTGCTGGCCAATGCGCTGAGCGGCAAGACCCGCGGCTGGCTGATGGGCCAAGGCCATTGCGTGGCCGCCATCGAAGCCGTCAACGCCCTGACCGGCGACGTGTCGCCCGCGCAGCGCGGCCGCTATGACCGCAGCGAAGCCGGGCTGGGACGCCTGATCACGGACTTCTACTCCTACGCCATCGACGCCCGCGGATTGCCTGCCGTGCCGCTGGGCAGCCACGCCGGCCCCAACACGGCGGGCGCCGTGTCGGAAGGCGGCTACCTGGGCTTTGCCGGCCTGCAATACGTGCATATGCCGCTGCCGGGCGAAAGCCTGGTGGCATTCCTGAGCGACGGCGCGTTCGAAGAACAGCGCGGCTCCGACTGGGCCACGCGCTGGTGGCGGGCCGAGGATTGCGGCCAGGCCGTGCCGGTCATGATCCTCAACGGCCGCCGCATCGAGCAGCGCACGCAGATCGTGCAGGAAGGCGGCGCGCATTGGCTGGCCGAGGACCTGCGCCACAACGGCTTCGATCCGCTCATCGTCGACGGCCGCGATCCGGCAGCCATCGCCTGGGCCATCCTGGCGGCGGAAGACGCGCTGGCCGCAAGCCTGGCGGCGCCAGGCTTCCAGTACCCTGCCCGGCTGCCCTACGTCATCGCCGAAACCGAAAAGGGATTCGGCTTTCCCGGCGCCGGCACCAACGCCGCGCACAACCTGCCGCTGGGCGGCAACCCGCACACCGACAGCGCGGCCCGCGATGCTTTCAACGCCAGCGCCGCCCGGCTGTTCGTCCCGGGGCCTGAACTGGACGCGGCGCTGGCCGCGCTGGCCAATCACGATGCGCAGCGCCGTCCGCTGGAAAGCAGGCACCCCATGGCGCACCGGCATCCCGACGCGCCTGCGCTGCCCGAGCCCGCCTGGGAAGCCGCTGGCGTCCAGGGTAGCGCCATGGCGGCGCTGGACCGCTGGTTCGTCGAACTGGTGCGGGCCAATCCGCGCCTGCGCGTGCGCATCGGCAATCCGGACGAACTGGCCAGCAACAAGATGGGCGGCGCGCTGGCCTTGCTGAAGCACCGCGTCGACCATCCAGAGGCCGGCGTGGCCGAAGACCAGCACGGCGCCGTCATCACCGCCCTGAACGAGGAAGCGGTGGCCGCCGCCGCGCTGGCGAACAAGGGCGGCCTGAACCTCATCGTCAGCTACGAGGCCTTCGCGGTGAAGATGCTGGGGCTGCTGCGCCAGGAGATCATCTTCGCGCGCCGCCAGAAGGAACTGGGACAAACCCCGGGCTGGCTGTCCGTACCGCTGGTGGTCACCTCCCATACCTGGGAAAACGCCAAGAACGAGCAATCGCACCAGGACCCCACCATAGGCGAAGCCTTGCTGGGTGAAATGTCCGACACCTCGCGCGTGCTCTTCCCGGTGGACGGCAACAGCGCCGCGGCGGCGCTGCGCGCGGTCTATGCGCAGCGCGCGCAGGTCGCCTGCCTGGTCGTGTCCAAGCGCGACGGCAAGCAGCGCTTCGACGCCCAGGCGGCGCAGGCATTGGTGGAGCAAGGCGCGGCCCACGTTGCCGGCGACCCGCAAGCCTGCGCCCTGCAATTCGTCGCCATCGGCGCCTACCAGCTCGAAGAAGCCCTGAAGGCGCGCGCCCATCTGGCCGCGCTGGGCCACGAGTGCTGCGTGTCCGTGGTGCTGGAGCCGGGCCGCCTGCGCGCCCCGCGCGACGAACTCGAAGCGGTATTCACGCTACCTGACGCCGCCCTCCACGCCCTCTTCCCGCCCGGCCTGCCGCGCGTGCTGCTGTGCCATACGCGCCCCGAACCCATGCTGGGCGTGCTGCGCCGGCTGGACGGCGGCCCGGCCCGCACCCGCGCGCTGGGCTACATCAGCCGCGGCGGCACGCTGGACGTGCCTGGCATGCTGTACGCCAACCGCTGCACCTGGGCGCACGCAGTCGATGCCGCCGCTGCCGTGGCGGGCTGGCGCCGGGCAGACGTGCTGGACGCGCCGCGCCTGCAAGCCCTGGACGGCAAGGGCAATCCTGCCGACCTCGCCTAACCCTTCTGATGCTGCACAAGGAAACCATGCTCACACTGACCTGCCTGGGCGGAGCCGGCACCGTCACCGGCTCCAAGCACCTCCTGAGCCACGCGGACACGCGCCTGCTGATCGACTGCGGCCTGTTCCAGGGCCTGAAGAACCTGCGCGAACTCAATTGGCAGCGGCTGCCGCTCTCGCCCGCAGATATCGATGCGGTAGTGCTCACGCACGCGCATCTGGATCATTGCGGCTACCTGCCGCGGCTGGTGGCCGAAGGTTTCAAAGGCAAGATCCACGCCACGCCCGCGACCCGCGACGTCGCCGAGCTGATCCTGCTGGACAGCGCCAACCTGCAGGAAAAGGACGCCGACTTCGCCAACCGCAAGGGCTTTTCCAAGCACAAGCCCGCGCTGCCGCTTTATCGCGTGGTCGACGCCGAACGCGCAATGACGCATTTTTCCGATGTAGCGCTGCACCAGGAAACCGCCTTGCCCGGCGGCGCGAAGCTGACCTTGCGCCGCGCCGGCCACATCCTGGGCGCAACCACCGCGCAGATCGATATCGGCGGCATGCGCGTGGTGTTCTCGGGCGACCTGGGCCGCTACAACGATCCGGTGATGCATGATCCCGAACCCGTGCCACGGGCCGACTATATCGTCATCGAGTCCACCTACGGCAACCGGCGCCACGACCCGGCCGATCCCGTCGAAGCCCTGGGCGCCGTGATCGAACGCACGGTGCAACGCGGCGGCACTGTCGTCATTCCCGCCTTCGCCGTCGGGCGGGCGCAGACCCTGATCCATGCGCTGTGGAAACTGCGTCAGGCCGGCCGGCTGCCGAACGTCCCGGTCTACCTGGACAGCCCCATGGCGACCAGCGCCACCGAGTTGCTGGACCGCCATGCCGGCGATCACAAACTATCCCCGCGCGAGTACGAGGCCGCCTGCTCGGCCGTGACCTACGTGCGCGACGTCGAGGAATCCAAGGCGCTGTCGGCCAACCGCTATCCCAAGGTCATCATCTCGGCCAGCGGCATGGCCACCGGCGGGCGGGTGCTGCACCACATCGCCGCCTTCGGCAGCGACCACCGCAACACCCTGCTGTTCTCGGGTTTCCAGGCCGCCGGCACGCGCGGCCGCAAGCTGCTCAACGGCGCGACCGAGACCAAGATCTACGGCCAGTGGACGCCCATCAACGCCGAGATCGCCGAGCTGCCCATGCTGTCGGCGCACGCCGACAGCGATGAGCTGATGCGCTGGCTGTCCGGTTTTCAGGAAGCGCCGCGCCGGGTCTTCATCGTCCATGGCGAGCCCGAGGCCTCCGAGGCGCTGCGCGAACGCATCCAGCGCGAACTCAGCTGGCATGTCACCGTCCCGCTGCAGGACCAGAGGTACGAGCTGTGAGCAGCGTTACGGAACTCAAACCGCCCGCGCTGCGCGCAACGCGCATGCGCCTGCACGCGCAGCATCAGCCGATAGCGCTGATGCGCGCGGACTGCCACGTCTGCCGTTCCGAAGGCCTGGCGTCGCGCTCGCAGGTGCTGATCACCTCGAACGGCCACGAAGTGCAGGCCCAGCTCTACCAGATCGACAGCGACCTGCTCGCGCTCGACGAAGTGGCGCTGTCCGAGGAAGCCTGGGACGCGCTGGCAATACGCGACGGCGACAGCGTGCAGGTCCGCCACCCGCCGGTGCTGGAATCCCTGGCCGGCGTGCGCCAACGCATCTATGGCCGCCGCCTGGGCGAAGAGGATCTTGCCGCCATCGTCCGCGACGTGGTGCGCGGCCGCTACACCGACGTGCACCTGTCGGCCTTCCTCACCGCCACGGCCACGCTGCCGCTGAGCATCGATGAAACCATCTTCCTGACCAAGGCCATGGTCGACGTCGGCGACCGCCTGGCCTGGCAGGCGCCGATCGTGGTCGACAAGCATTGCGTGGGCGGCCTGCCCGGCAACCGCACCACCCCGCTGGTGGTGGCCATCGCCGCGGCCAACGGCCTGGTCATGCCCAAGACCTCATCGCGCGCGATCACCTCGCCCGCGGGTACCGCCGACACCATGGAAATGCTGGCGCCGGTGGACCTGGGCATCGAACAGCTGCAGCGGGTCGTCCAGACCGAGGGCGGCTGTATCGCCTGGGGCGGCGCCATGCACCTGAGCCCGGCCGACGATATCTTCGTGCGCGTCGAACGAGAGCTGGACATCGACACCGAAGGCCAGTTGATCGCCTCGGTGCTGTCCAAGAAGATCGCGGCGGGCGCCACGCACGTGGTGATCGACATTCCGGTCGGCCCCACCGCCAAGATACGCAGCCACGAGACCGCCGAACGCCTGGCCGGCCATCTGATAGAAACGGCCGCGCATTTCGGTCTGACCCTGCGCTGCCTGTACACCGACGGCAGCCAGCCCGTCGGCCGCGGCATCGGACCCGCACTGGAGGCCCGCGACGTGCTGGCGGTACTGCGCAACGACCCCGATCAGCCGCAGGACCTGCGCGAACGCGCCGCGCTGGTCGCCGGCGCCGTGCTGGAAATCGGCGGCGCTGCGCCGCCGGGACAGGGCATCGCGCTGGCCCTGCAAACCCTGGACAGCGGCCGGGCCTGGGAGAAGTTCGCCCGCATCTGCGCCGCCCAGGGCGGGCTGCGCGAACCGCCTCAGGCCGCGCACGTCGAACCTCTGGTCTCGCTGCAAGCCGGCCGCGTGACCCATATCGACAACCGCAAGCTGTCGCGCCTGGCCAAGCTGGCCGGCGCGCCGGAACGGCCCGCCGCGGGTGTGTCGCTGCACGCGCGGCTGGGTGATGAAGTCGCGCGCGGGCAGCCCTGGCTCTATCTCCATGCGCAGACTCGCAGCGAAATGGCCTATGCGCTGGAGTATGCGCGGCACGCCGGGGATATCGTGACCATCGAAGCCTGACGCGGGCGGAGCTGGTCTCAAGCCGCTACGCGATCGGCCACTTCGGCAGCCTGGCCTTGCGGTACGGCAGGCTGCGCCAGTCAGGGCTGGCGGAACCGGGCGCGGCCACATACAGCACCGCCTTGGCCAGCGGCGCGTACTTGGCGTGGAAGTGATGCGCGGACTTCACCACGATCAGGCGCTGCGCCGTCAGGTCGCAGCTCAGTTGGGTAAAGAGGTCCGTGTGATAGGCCTGGGTGCGCAGCGAGACCAGGGCGACCAGGATGCCGTCCACGTCGACCAGCGCGCAATCGCCCAGGGCGATGCGGGTGTTGGAGTTGCCCGTCATGGTCATGTCCGCATGCGTGGCCACGACCCGGCAGCGCGCGTCCACGGGACTGCCGGACAAGGGGCCGACCTTGCCGCCGATACGCAGGTCCAGCTCCGCGCCAGGGCCGGCGTCGAAGGCGATGCGGGCGGCAACCGGATCCCACAGGGGGCCGATGGCGGCATTGCGTATGCCCCGTTCGCGCATCCTGGCCAGCAGATAGGTAGAGTCGCCGGCCGCGCCGCTGCCGGGATTGTCCGAACGGTCCGCGAGCACGATGGGACCGTCGCCGCAGGCCAGGGCTTCGTCCAGCGCTTGGTCCACACTGCGGTAGGGCACCATCAACTGTTCGCGCATCGCGATGAGTTCGTCGGCCAATTGACGCGCCAGCATTCGTGCGCGGGCGGCATCGCCATCGGCGTAGACCAGCACCTTGGTGCCCATTTCCGGCACGTCGCCGGTGGCGAAGCCTTGCGCCGCCGAGATCGACAGGATGCCGTCGCGGCCTTCCAGCGCCTTGATGCGGCTGACGAAGCCCTGCGCCGGTTCGCGGGTGGTGTGCATGGGCACGATCATGTCGCAATCGACCAGCGCGGCCACCGGCCGCGTGCGGCCGGCCTGCGCGTCCAGGCACAAGGCCAGCAGGTCTTCGGCGCGCTCCAGCACATCGGTATGGGGATACTCCTTGAACAAGACCAGCACAGTGGCCTGCTCCACCATCAGCGGCGTGAGATGCGCGTGCGGGTCCAGTTCGGCGCCCACCACCACGCCGGGTCCGACGATCTCGCGCACGCGGCGCAGGATGTCGCCCTCGCAGTCGTCGTAGCCGTCGGCCACCATGGCGCCATGCAGGCCCAGCAGCACCATGTCCACCGGCAGCGCCGCGCGCAGGTCGGCCAGCAACTCGTCGCGCAAGGTTTCGTAGGCCGCGCGCGTAGTGGTGCCGCCCGGCTGGGCCGAAGCGACCAGCCCTTCGACCAGCGTCCAGCCGCCCGCGCTTGCGCCCTGGCGCGCGACCCACAGCGGCCCGGCGTAGAACGTCATGTGGTCGGGATGCGTGCCGCCGGGGAGGTATTCGCGCGACTTGAAGGCCGACAGACCGGTAGGCAGGGGCGAGAACGTATTGGTTTCGGTGGCGAGGGCGCCGGTGAATATGCGCATGGGCGACTCCAGGGCGCGGCGCGCCGCTAGCGGTTTGAAGGCGACAGGCCTTGCGGCATGTCCGCCGGCCAGGAACAGCTGCAAATTCTGAGCGCCGCCTGCCCGGCCCACAAATTCCAAATCATGAACTGTCCATAACCTTTCATATGCGCCCGGAAAGGCTTTCGGCCGGCCTATCGTTTTCCCTTAAAAGCAGCCGATCTGCGCGCTTTTCGCCGCGATTTTCCCCGAAAAACCGCACACCATAACCTTGGGTTATCCATGGGAACACGTTAGCTATTTGTGCCGCGCTGGTGTGCCGCCGATCATCCGCGATACGGAACGCAGTGCCCCCCTTTTGGTGTGGCGGCAATGACGGACATCCGATCCATACAAGGGGAAAACTATGTCGTCGACCTGGACCGCCGCGCGCGCCGCGGCGCATGCGGCAGCCTGTCCGGAGGCCCGGCCATGAAGATCTTCAGCGCCGGCCTGGGCACGGAAACCAACACCTTCGCGCCCATGCCCACCAGCCTCGCCTCCTTCCAGGACCGCGACTACTACCCGGCGGGCACGCATCCGGACACGGTGACCTTCGCAGGCGCGCCGCTATACGTGGCGCGCCAACGCGGCCGCGAGGCCGGGTGGACGCTGGCCGAAGGCCTGGTCACTTCCGCGCAGCCGGGCGGCACCACCACCCGCGCCGCCTACGAGACGCTGCGCGACCAGATCCTGGCCGACCTGCGCGCGGCGCTGCCGGTGGACATGGTGCTGCTGGGCCTGCACGGCGCCATGGTGGCCGACGGCTACGACGACTGCGAGGGCGACATCCTGCGCCGCGTGCGCGAGATCGTCGGCCCCGATGTGGTGGTGGGCGCCGAACTGGATCCCCATGCGCACCTGAGTCCGTTGATGGTGGAACAGGCCACGGTGCTGGTGCTGTTCAAGGAATATCCACACACCGATATCCGTGAACGCGCGGAAGACCTGCTGGCCTTGTGCCTGGACGCGCAAGCCGGCCGCACACGGCCCGTCGCGGCGTTGATCGACTGCGAAATGATCGTGCCCATGCACACCACGCGCGAACCCGCCCAGGGCTTCGTCAGCCGCATCAAGGCGCTGGAAGGCCGCGACGGCATCCTGTCGATCTCGGCGGCGCAAGGCTTCGCCACCGGGGACGTGCCGGAAATGGGCACCAAGGTGCTGGTCTATGCCGACGGCGATGCCGCTCTTGCGCAAACACTGGCGCGCCGTCTGGCCGACGAGCTCATCGGCATGCGCGAACAGTTGATGGTGCCCTACCGCAGCGTGGACCAGGCGCTGGATGAAGCCCTGGCCTTCGGCGACGGTCCGGTGGTGCTGGCCGACCGGCCCGACAACCCCGGTAGCGGCGCCCCTGGCGACGCCACCTTTGTGCTGAGCCGCATGCTGGAACGCGGCGTGACGAACGCGGCGCTGGGTCCCATGTGGGATCCGGTGTCGGCGCGCATCGCCTTCGACGCCGGCCCTGGCGCGGTGCTGGACCTGCGCATCGGCGGCAAGGTCGGCCCGCTGTCCGGCGATCCGCTGGACCTGCGCTGCACGGTCAAGGCGATCCAGGCCGACATGATCATGACGGGCCTGTCCGGCGCGCCGGCAGCCATGGGCGACTGCGCGCTGGTCGAGACCCAGGGCATCGAGATCGTGCTGACCTCGCTGCGCAACCAGGCCATCAACATGGACCTGTTCACGCAGCTGGGCTGCGATCTTTCTTCCAAGAAGATCGTGGTGGTCAAGTCCGCCCAGCACTTCCATGCCTCGTTCTCGAAAGTCGCGCGCCACATCATCTATGTCGGCGGCAAAGGCGTCGCCACGCCCGACTGGAAAACGCTCACGTACCGCAATATCCGGCTGCCCAAGTGGCCGCTCTAAGAACCTGCCGGCGCATGGACGCCGGCGTATCCACCAACAAGATGGGAGCCTAGCGCGATGAAAAAACGCCTGCTTTGCCTGTTCTCGACGGCCACCCTCGGCCTGGCCTTCACCCTGGGCGCCGCACCGGCGCACGCGCAGCAGGCCAAGACCCTGCGCATCGTGCCGCACGCCGACCTGAAGGTGCTGGATCCGACCTTCACCACCGCCTACATCACGCGCAACTTCGGCTACATGGTGTACGACACGCTGTTCGCGATGGATTCGCACAGCAAGCCGCAGCCGCAGATGGTCGAGAAGTATTCGGCCAGCGACGACAAGAAGACCTGGACCTTTACGCTGCTGCCCGGCCTGAAGTTCAGCGACGGCCAGGTCCTGACCACCGCCGACGTGATCGCGTCGCTGCAGCGCTGGTCCGCGCGCGACAACATCGGCCAGGCCATCACGCGCGCCGGCGGCAAGTGGGAAGCCGTGGACGCCAGCACCTTCAAGCTGACGCTGGACCAGCCGTTCGACCTGGTGCTGGAAGGCCTGGCGAAAGTGTCCAGCTATCCCGCCTTCATCCTGCCCCAGCGCCTGGCCTCGCAGCCGGCCGACCGGCCGCTGACCGAGGTCGTGGGCTCCGGCCCCTACGTCTTCAAGCGCGCCGAATGGGTGCCCGGCAGCAAGATCGTGTTCGAGCAGAATCCGAACTACGTCGGCCCCAAGGCCCAGGCCGACGGCCTGGCCGGCAACAAGACCCCGAAAATTCCGCGCGTGGAATGGCGCGTACTGCCCGACTCCAACAGCGCCACGGCCGCGCTGACCAACGGCGAAGTCGACATGATCGAACAGGCGCCGGCGGACTACATCGACGCCTTGCGCGGCAACAAGAACGTCAAGATCGGCGTGATGGAGCGCGCCCAGGGCTACATCATCCTGAACCAGTCCATGCCGCCGTTCAACAACGAGAAGGCGCGCCAGGCCGTGGCCCATCTGGTGGACCAGGACAAGTTCACCGCCGCCATGGGTTATCCCGACGACCTGCGCATGAAGTACTGCGCCACGGTCTTCATCTGCGGCGGCCCCAACGACACCGCCGCCGGCGCGGCGCCCTACGCCAAGCCCGATCCCGCGTTGGCCAAGAAGCTGCTGGCCGAAGCCGGATACAAGGGCGAGAAGGTCGCGATCCTGCTGCCCACCGACCTGGCCTACCTGAACTCCGCCACGCTGGTAGCCATCCAGGCGCTGCAGGACATCGGCGTCAACCTCGACATCCAGTCCATGGACTGGGCCACGTTGACCGCCCGCCGCGCCCGCAAGGAACCCATCGACAAGGGCGGCTGGAACATCTTCCTGTCGGCCGCGTCCGAGTTCAACGTCGACTCGCCCATCAGCAACACCTACCTGGGCGCGGTGTGCGGCAACAGCCTGCCCGGCTGGCCTTGCGACAAGAAGCTGGACGAACTGCGCGCCCAATGGATCGCGGCCACCAGCTCGGACGAGCGCAAGCGTGTGCTCGACCTGTTCCAGGAGCGCGCCTATGAAGCCTTCCCCGCGATCTCGGTGGGCCAGTATTCGCGGGCATTCGCTTCGCACAACAGCCTGAAGAACGCGGAGAAGATCTGGAGCCTGCCGAACCTGTGGGTGCTGGACAAGTAGTCCGCAGCCAGCCTAATCGATACGCGAGACAACCATGGGTTACATCCTCCGGCGAGTGCTGGCCATCGTGCCTGTCATGGCAGTGGTGGCGGTGATCGTCTTCCTGCTGATCCACCTGTCGCCGGGAGACCCGGCGGCGCTCATCGCCGGGGATTTCGCCTCCGCCGACGACATCGCCAAGCTGCGCGTGGCGCTGGGCCTGGACGAGCCGCTGTGGCGGCAGTTCGGGCTGTGGGCGGGCAAACTGCTGCAAGGCGACCTGGGCACGTCCATCTTCACCCACGTGCCCGTGACGCAGCTGCTGGCGCAGCGGGTGGAACCCACGTTGTCCATTGCCGCGCTCACGATGCTGGTCTCCATCATCGTGGCCGTGCCGCTGGGCGTGCTGGCCGCCTACCGCGCCGGCACCTGGATCGACCGCCTGGTGATGCTGTTCGCCGTGCTGGCGTTCTCGGTGCCGGTGTTCCTGGTCGGCTACCTGCTGATCTACGGCTTCGCCATCAAGCTGCAATGGCTGCCGGTGCAGGGCTATGTCAGCCTGTCCGAGGGCGTGGGCCCCTGGCTGCGCAACCTGACCCTGCCCTGCATCAACCTGGCGCTGGTGTACATCGCGCTGATCACCCGCATGACCCGCGCAACCGTGGTGGAAGTGCTGCACGAGGACTACATCCGCACGGCGCGCGCCAAGGGCCTCGCGGTGCTGCCCGTGCTGGAGCACGCGCTGCGCAACGCCGCCATTCCCATCGCGACCACCGTGGGCGTGGGCATCGCGCTGCTGATCGGCGGCGTGGTCGTGACCGAGACGGTCTTCGCCATTCCCGGCATCGGCCGCCTGGTCATCGACGCGGTCCAGCACCACGACTATCCGGTCATCCAGAGCGTGCTGCTGCTATCGGCCGGCACCTACGTGGTGATCAATCTGCTGATCGACCTCAGCTACCGGCTGTTCGATCCTCGCATCCGTTACTGAGCCGCCGCAGGAAAGAAACATGTCAGAAAGCTCGATTTCCGCCAGCCCGCCCGTGGTGCTGCACGAGGCGCTCAGCGCCAGCGGGCGCCGCTGGCGCTGGGTACGCAAGCACCCCACCCTGATCCTGGGCCTGGCGCTGCTGCTGATCGTGGCGGGCCTGGCCATCGCCGCGCCCTGGATCGCCACGCACAACCCCATCAGCATCAATCCGCTGCAACGCATGAAGCCGCCGTCGGCCGAGCATTACTTCGGCACCGACGCGCTGGGCCGCGACGTGTTCAGCCGCGTGGTCTGGGGCGGCCGCGTGTCGCTCGTGGTGGCCATCGTGGTGGCGCTGATCGCCACCGCGGTCGGCGTGGTGCTGGGCCTGCTGGCGGGCTTCGTGCGCTGGGCCGACGCCATCATCATGCGCATCATGGACGGCATGATGGCCATTCCCGACATCCTGCTGGCCATCGCCCTGATGGCGGTGATCCGCGCCAGCCTGACCACGGTGATCATCGCCATCGCGATCCCGCAGGTGCCGCGCGTGGTGCGTCTGGTGCGTTCGCTCGCGCTGACGCTGCGCGAACAGCTCTACGTCGAAGCCGCCCACGCCGTGGGCACGCGCCTGCCGGTGATCCTGCGCCGCCACGTGCTGCCCAACATGGTCACGCCGCTGGTGGTGCAGGCCACGTTCATCGCCGCCACCGCGGTGCTGACCGAAGCGGTGCTGTCGTTCCTGGGCGTAGGCGTGCCGGCCCAGGTGCCCAGCTGGGGCAACATGATGGCCGACGCCCGCAACTACGTGGCGGTGGCGTTCTACACCATCCTGTACCCGGGCATCCTGCTGGCCATCACCGTGCTGGCAATCAACCTGATGGGCGACGGCCTGCGCGACGCGCTCGACCCCCGCCTGGCCAATCAACGCTAAGACCCGGGAGCACGCCATGGCTATATCCCCCGCCGCCGTCGCCCCCGGCGACGTGCTGCTAGAAGTCGACAACCTGCGCACCTACTTCGACACCGTGTCCGGCACCGTGCGCTCGGTGGACGGCGTGTCCTACCAGGTGCGGGCAGGCCGCACGCTGGGCGTGGTCGGCGAGTCCGGCTGCGGCAAGAGCGTCACCGCGCTGTCCATCCTGCGGCTGATCCCGACGCCGCCCGGGCGCTATGCCGGCGGCCAGATCCGCTACCGCGGCACCGACCTGCTGGGCCTGACCGAAAAGCAGATGCGCCAGATCCGCGGCAACCGGATCTCGATGATCTTCCAGGAGCCGATGACCTCGCTTAACCCGGTGCTGACGGTAGGCCGGCAGATCGCGGAAACGGTGATGCTGCACCAGAAGCTCGGCCGCCGCGAGGCCTACCGCCGTGCCGAGGAAATGCTGCGCCTGGTGCAGATCGCCGAACCCGAACGGCGCGTGCACGAGTACCCCTACCAGCTATCCGGCGGCATGCGGCAGCGCGTGATGATTGCGCTGGCGCTGGCCTGCAATCCCGAAGTGCTGATCGCCGACGAACCGACCACGGCGCTGGACGTGACCATCCAGGCGCAAATCGTGGACCTGCTGCGCAGCCTGCAGCAGAGCCTGGGCATGGGCATCGTGCTGATCACCCACGACCTGGGCGTGGTGGCCGAATGCTGTGACCGCGTGGCGGTGATGTACGCAGGCCGCAAGGTGGAAGAAGCGCCCGTCACCGAACTGTTCGACCGCCCCCTGCATCCGTACACGCGGGCATTGATGGCGTCGATGCCGTCGATGAACGCGTCGACACAGCGCCTGGCCGAGATTCCCGGCATGGTGCCCGCGCCCAGCGAACTGGGCAAAGGCTGCAGCTTCGCCCCGCGCTGCGCCTACGCCACCGACCGCTGCCGTGCCGAAGCGCCGCAGCTGCTGGAACATGGCAGCGACCACGTGGTGGCCTGCCATGAAGCGGCGCGCGTCGCCGCGCAACCCGCCCCGCAGGCGGCGGCTTCCGCGACGCCCGGCGCCGCCCTGACTGGAGTCCAAGCATGAGCGCCTGCAACCCGCCCGCCACACCGGCCACGCCCTTGCTGGAAGTGCGCGACCTGAAGATGCACTACCCCGGCGCGGGCGGCTGGTTCAAGCCGCGCCGCAAGGTCATCCAGGCCGTGGACGGCGTGTCCTTTTCCGTGGCCAGGGGCGAGACCCTGGCCTTGGTGGGCGAGTCCGGCTGCGGCAAGACCACCACCGGCAAGTCCGTGCTGCGGCTGATCCAGCCTACCTCGGGATCCGTGCGACTGGAAGGCGAGGAAATCCTGGCGCTGTCGGCCGAGCAGATGCGCAGCCGCCGGCGCGACATGCAGATCATCTTCCAGGATCCGTACGCGTCGCTGAACCCCCGGCTGACGGCAGGCGACATCGTCGGCGAGCCGCTGCAGAACTTCCCGGCCTCGGGCGGCCGGTCGCGCGCCGACGAGATCGCCTGGCTGTTCTCCAAGGTCGGCCTGCGTCCGGAAGCGATGAAGAAGTTTCCCCACGAGTTCTCCGGCGGCCAGCGGCAGCGCCTGGGCATTGCGCGCGCGCTGGCGTTGCGGCCCAAGCTGATCGTGTGCGACGAGCCGGTGTCCGCGCTGGACGTGTCGGTGCAGGCGCAGGTGATCAACCTGCTGATGGACCTGCAGGAAGAGATGGGCATCGCCTACCTGTTCGTGGCGCATGACCTTGCGGTGGTGCGCCACATCAGCCATCGCGTGGCGGTGATGTACCTGGGCCGCATCGTCGAGGTCGCCGACCGCGACACGCTGTTCTCGCGCCCGCTGCACCCCTACACCGAGATCCTGCTGTCGGCCGTCCCGGTTCCCGATCCGCACAAGCCCGCGCAGCGCAAGCTGCTGCAGGGCGATCCACCCAGCCCGGCGAATCCGCCCAGCGGCTGCCGCTTCCATACGCGCTGCCCGCTGGCGCAGCCAGTATGCAAGGAGAAGCAGCCGGTCCTGACGCAGCGGCCCGATAGCTCGAACGGCGGGCAGCAATGGGTGGCGTGCCACTTCCGATGAGCGCGCCGCGCCTGCTGGCGGGTCCTCTGCCGGGCGACGACCCGGTCTTTGGCCGCGGCATCGCCGAGTTGCGGGCCGCCATGGCGGCAGGCACGCTCAACGCCGTGGACCTGGTACGCGCCTACCTGGCGCGCATCGCGGCGCATGACCAGGCGGGGCCAGCGCTCAACGCGGTCATCGCGCTGAACGGCGCGGCGCTGGCCGAGGCCGCAGATCGGGATAGGGAGAGGCTGCGCGGGGCGGCGCTGGGGCCGCTGCATGGCATTCCCCTTCTGCTCAAGGACAACATCGATACCGCGGACATGCCCGCCACCGCAGGCTCGCTGGCGCTGGCCGGCCGCCGCCCGCAACGCGACGCCGACGTCGTGCGCAGGCTGCGCGAAGCCGGCGCCGTGATGCTGGGCAAGACCACGCTGCACGAACTGGCTTGCGGCATCACCAACGTTTCTTCACTATCCGGCCGCACGCGCAACGCCTACGACGCCGCGCGCGTGCCAGGCGGATCCAGCGGCGGCAGCGCGGTCGCGGCGGCGTCCAGCTTCGCGGCGGCCGCAATCGGCACCGACACCAGCGGCTCGATCCGCATCCCCGCTGCCTTCAACCAGGTCTGGGGCCTGCGGCCCACGGCCGGGCGCTACAGCAACGCCGGCGTAGTGCCGCTGTCGCCGACGCTGGACACGGTCGGTCCGCTGGCCCGCAGCCTTGCGGATATCTCGGCCCTGTGGTCGGTGTTGGCGGGACAACGCGAAGACGCGCGCGGCGCGGACCGGGTTTGGCGCATAGGCACGCTGGAGGCATTCTTCGGCCCAGCCGAAGCGGAACTGGAGGTATCGCGCCACGTCCGCGCGGCGCTCGCCGGCTGGCAAGCCGACGGCGCACACGTCCAGCCCGTCGCGCTGGCGCTGGGAGACGCGCGCCTGACGGCCGCCAACGTCACCGGCTACGAATTCCGCGACGCGCTGGCCCTCTGCCTGCGTGATGCGGGTCTGCCCGTGCGCAGCCTGACCGACATCCTGGACGGCGGCTATCCCCACCCGGAAGTCGCGCCGCTGCTGCGCGAGCGCGATGCGCTGCGCGATCCTGATGGCAGCGCGCGCCTCGCGGTGCTGGCCCGCGCCCAGGCGCTGCGCGACGACGTGTTGGCTGCCATGGCGCATGGCCAGCTGGACCTGCTCGCCTATCCCAGCGTGCGTGGCGCGCCGGTGCTGCTGGGCCAAGCCCAGCGCGGCGGCAATGGCCTGCTCGCGGCGGTGACGGGACTGCCGGCCTTGAGCGTACCCATCGGCTTCACGGAAAGCGGCATACCCGTCGGGCTGGAACTGCTGGGCCGCGCGGGCAGCGAGCACCTGCTGTTGCAGGCGGCGCGGCGTTTCGAAGCCTGAAGACTCCTGGCCGCGCAAACGGCCGTAGCGGTCACGCCCCGGCCTCCTCGACGATCCAGTCGATGAAGGCTCGGACTTCCGGACGCCGGACTGCGCCGGGCCTGCTTACGGCGTAGTAGGCGAATCGCGCGGGCCAGGGCTTGTCCAGCGCCTGCACCAGACGTCCGGCCGCGATCTCTTCCTGCGCATGCGCGGCGGGCACCAGCGCAAGTCCCTGGCCTGCTTCCGCCGCGCGGATCAGCAGGAAGTCGTCATCGAACGCGTTGCCGCGCTGCGCCCGGGGATCCGGGGCCACGCCATGCGCGCTTAACCACAATGGCCAATCGGCGCGGTCCGCGTCGTGCAGCAGCGGGTAATCCAGGCAGTCTGCCGCTTCGACCAGCGCTGCGGCGTAGCCTGGCGCGGCCACCGGCACCAGCACCGGCGCCATCAGCGGCACCACATCCAGTCCCGGGTAATCGCCCAGTCCGTGGCGCAGGGCGACATCGACGTGGTCGCGCCGCAGATCGACCAGGGCAGGCGTCGCCTCCACCCGGATTTCGATGTACGGATGCCGTTCCTTGAAGCGCCCCAGGCGGGGAACCAGCCACGATGCCGCGAACGTCGCCACGGTGCTGACGGTCAGGCTTTGCCGCGCCTGCTTCGCGGCCAGCAAGTCCACCGCCTTGTCGATCTGCGCGAATGCCGCGCTAAGCATCGGATACGCCTCGGCGCCCGCCTCCGTCATGCGCATGCCGTGGCGTTCGCGCACCAGCAGGGCGATGCCAAGCCGGTCCTCCAGCAGCCGGATCTGCTGGCTGACGGCTCCCGGCGTGACATGCAAAGCCTGCGCCGCCGCGGTGATGCTGCCGCGCTGGCTTACCTCGACAAAGGTGCGCAGCGCCTGCAGGGGAAGCGTTGCCGTCATTTTAGTTTTCCTAAATTCAAAAGTGAGAAATCATCGCTGTACCCGATCCCGCTCAAGACAGAGAATTTGACTGCCGCCGCGCAACCGCAATATTTAGCCAATCTTAAATGAGCAAGCCCATGCTGAATCTATACACCGATAGTTCTCCCAATGGCTACAAGGCCACCATCGCGCTGGAAGAACTGGAACTGCCCTACCGCCTGCATCATGTGCGCATCGCGCAGGGCGAGCACCGCCAGCCCGACTTTCTGGCCCTGAATCCGCATGGCCGTATTCCGGTATTGACCGACGATGAAACCGGCGTGGCGTTGTTCGAATCGGCGGCCATCCTGCTGTATCTCGCGGAAAAGACCGGGAGGCTGCTGCCCGCGGACACCCGGGGCCGCTGGGAAACCATCAAGTGGCTGCAATTCCATTCCAGCAGCGTCGGTCCCATCATCGGACAGCGCGTCAACTTCGAGGTCTTCGACAAGGCGCGCAACGCCGCCGCGCTTGAACGCTACCAGCGCCTGACCGAGGACGCGCTCGCGGTGCTGGACCGCAGGCTGGCCGACCATCCCTATCTTGCCGGCGACGCCTACTCCATCGCCGACATCGCGCATTTCGGCTGGAGCCACATCGCGCGGATCATCGATTTCGATTTCAGCCATCACCGGCACCTGAGCGCGTGGCACGAACGCGTGGCTGCGCGGCCCGCGGTCGCCAAAGGTATCACCCTGCCCGCGCCGGCAACGGGCGCTTGAAGGAAACGAGGACAGTCGGAATGGACACCACCCACTCTCTCCACGGCGCGGCGGGCGCGTCATACTTCGCCTTTTCCGCACACCCCGGCTATCGGCGGATGTTCGCGCCCGAGCGCCTGACGCTGGGCATCTTCCTGCCGCTGCGCTTCTATGAAGGCAGCATGGCGGTCCTTGCGGGGCAAGCCGAACTTGTGCGGCAAATCGACCGGCAGGAGTTTGCCGCCGTCTGGGTGCGCGATGTGCCCTTGTACTCCCCTTCCTTCGGCGATGCAGGCCAGGTCTTCGATCCGTTTACCTACCTGGCGTTTCTGGCGGCGCAAACGAAGAAGATCGCCCTCGCGACGGGCAGCGCAATCTTCTCCCTGCGCCACCCCATCGATCTGGCCAAGGCGGCCAGCACCATCGACCAATTGTCGGGCGGCCGGCTGGTGCTGGGAATCGCCTCGGGAGACCGGCCTGCCGAGTTTCCCGCTTATGGGCTGCGGCATGACGAACGCGGACCGCGGTTCGCAGAAGCCGTCTCGTACTTCCGCCAGCTGATGCGCCCAGGACATCTGGAGATCGATTCGCCGCTGGGACGCTTCAGCCGCGCGGAGTTCCTGCCCAAGCCGGCCGCGGGCAACATACCGCTGATCGTCACCGGTTCCTCGGGCCAGTCGCTGCGATGGATCGCCGAACATGCCGATGGCTGGCTGACCTATCCTGACGCCACGCATACCCCGATGGGACCGCAACGCCTGGCGGAAAAAATCCGCGCCTGGCGCGCCATGATCCCCGACGGCGGCTTCCGTCCGCACATGACCAATGAATGGCTGGACTTGGTCGACGACCCCGATCATCCGCGTACGCCCTTGCGCAACGGGTTCGTGTTGCGCACAGGCAGAAAGGGTTTGATCGCGTTGCTGGAGGAATGGCGGACGGCCGGCGTCAATCACGCAGCGCTGGGCATCCAGTTCTCGCAACGGCCCGCGGCGGACGTGTTGCAGGAACTGGCGGAAGAAGTACTGCCGCATTTCCCCACCCATGAAGGGCCTGGCACTTTGCCGGACGCTTGGTAACCCACGCAGGCCGCTACGCTATCCTTGACGGTTTCCACCCCGCATCCCGTCATGGCGCAGCCCTCCGCCCGCATACTCGAAGGAACCATCGATCAGATCCGCCTCGCGGTGCCGCTCGCGCGGCACGATGCGTACCTGCGCGTAGGAACAGAAAGCGTGATCGCCGCCGGGCTGCAGGCGCCGCAGATCAACCAGCTGCAGCGCCTGCATCAGCAGGGCATCCCGGCGCGCCTGGGCGTGATGGACGGCGACGAAGGGCTGGCCGTTTTTTCCTGGGCGGTTCCGGCGCGCGGAGAACCGATCCCGCCGCGCTACTACCAGACCCTGAAGCGGCGCGGCTGGCGCGAGGTTGCCATCGGCGGCGCGATCGGCGCGGCGTTCGTGTGGCTGGCCTGGCTGCTTGGCATCGCCAGCCTGACGCGCGTGTTCCTGATGGTCTTCTCGCTGGTCGTCGCGCTGGTGGCGCTGGTGGTGGCGGGGTCGGCCCTGCACGGCCTCTGGCACAACCGCCGCCACCGCCCCCTGATCCTGGCGAGCGAGGCGCTGTTCGATCCCAAGCAAAGGCCGGCTGCCGGCACGCCTGCGCCGCCGCCCAAGCCGCCGCGCCTGGAGCCGCTATCGACTCAGGACGAGGGCGAGCCGCCCATCGGGTACGTGCGGGGCCATCTCGTGGGCCTCACGCATGAAATGCGCCAGGTCCACAAAGGGCCCAACTATGGCATCTACCGCTACACGGTCAACGGCGTGGACTACGCGATGATCGCCCAGGAAGCGTTCGGCGACGCGCTGCCCTTCCTGGCCGAGGACGACCGCGTCGAATTGGCCGTGCGCACGGCCCCCGCCCACCCGGACGGCCGGCGCGCCGTTTACGCGCTGCGCAATCTGGAAGACGGCCGCTGCTATATGTGCCACCGCTACTACGGCGGCGAACAAGGCAGGGACACGCCCATCCGCGTCGGCATGAGCCAGCGCGCGCGCCTGCTCAAGCTGATAGGCGCGCTGTTGCTGACGGCCTGGCTGTTCGTGGTCGGCCTGCAGTTTTTCACCGGACCGGACGACGGTTCGTTCCGGGACTTTCCCGAACTGGCTGTCTTCCTGCTGGCGCTCTTCTTCATCGTGTGGCTGGGCTTCGCCCTGCCCCTGCTATGGCTGGACACGCGCTGGCGCATGGGCAGGCCCACGCGGCGGCAGCGGTTCACGCAGCGGATCTACGCCATGCTGGACCTCGGCACGCCCCTTGCGCCCTCGCAGCGCGTCGAAGACGTGTAGCGCGCGCTGGCTTCAGTTGCCCAGCAGCTTCACGGTCTGCGGGTTGTAGCCGGAATACGCGCCGCCGCAGCCCGTATAGGGTTGCGCCGCGGCGGGCAGCCCGGTGGCGCGGACGGAGAGTTCGCCGCGCGCGCGGATTTCCCTGTAGCGTTCGGCGGCCACCGTCTCGTCGGGCAGGAAGTACAGCCGCACGCGCTGCAGGCCCTTGCCCGGATCCTTGCTGCTCGCGGCGCTGAAGGCCGGCACGTTCACTGTGGCCTCGCGCCAGGTCCCGGGCTCTTCCAGCGTCTGCCAACGCACTCGCAAGGGTTGCTCCAGATCGAGCAATACCGGGCTGCCGCCACGCGCCAGATCGCAAGGCCGCGGCAGCACGCTGCGCGCCGCCTCCGAGCCCATGTCGTAGGCCTGGCCATTGATCTCCACCCGGGCGATGGTCTGCGGCGTCAGGTTCTGCAGGCCGAATATCGCCACCCCGGGCATCCCGGCCGCCTCCATCCGGTCGTCGGTCGTGCCAGCGAAGCGCGCGATGCCCGGCGCCACCTCGACGTGATCGGCATAGTGGTAATAGTGATAAACCACCAGCTCCGCCTCGCCCTGCGAGGACGCCGAGGGCAGCTTGCCCAGATCGGGATACGGCGCGCGTTTCAGCGGCACGGACGCGCCGGGCGTTCCGTCCTGGCTGGAGTACACGTAGCGATCCACGCCATCCTTCAGGCGCGCGCCCTCGTAGGGAAAAGCCTCGCTGGCCGCCGGCCCCTGGTTCGGATAGCGGCTGAAACGCGAAAACATGGAGTGCGCCGCCGACCCGGACTCCAGGTACGGCGACGCGCCCGAAGACACGCTTCCGCCGCGCCTGTCCGTCCAGATGGTGCGCCCGCTCAGATTGACGTGTGCTTCCTGGATCGCAGGGTGCGACGCCTGGAAGCGGTCCCACTTGCCCTGCTCGATGGAGTCGCTGACGGGCACGATGGCCAGCGCCAGCACGGTGGGCAGGAACATCCACGCGTGGACGCGCCCGGGCACCTGGCCCTTGTCGCGCACCATGTAGACGATCCAGCACAGCGCCAGCACCACGGCCAGCGGTCCGCCGAACAAAACGCCATAGCTCAACAGCGCCTGCGCGCCCCAGCCAAGGTTCGGGGTGGAAACGAACACGACGCCCAGGAATGCCAGCAGTCCCGCCAGCAGGATGGAGACGATGATGCCAAACAGGTAGTGCCGGATTTGCTTCAAGTGCGCAGTCCTCGCCGGTCGCGGCATCGGCGCCATCCCGGTAGGCATGGCAGCCGACGATCTAGTCTGGCGGCAGGATAACGCTAATTCCAGTTCGGTTCTGGATCAGGAAGCGGATTTTCGGGCTAGCGAGGCTTGATGCCCGCCGCGGAAATCTCCTTGCCCCAAACCTCATAGTCGTTCTTGATGCGCTGCTGTAGCTCTGCCGCAGTGGACGACCGTGGCTGCATCCCCATCGATTTCAGGCTCGCCGCGACCGATTCCTGACCGACCGCTCGTTCCACCGACGCCTGCAGGCGTTCAATGATCGGCGCGGGTACGCCTGCGGGCGCAACCACGCCATACCAGGAATTAAGGCCGAACGGTATGCCGAGTTCCTGGAACGTCGGGGCATCGGGGAACATGCCGGCCCGCTCGGGAGACGTCACGGCCAGGATCCGGACAGCCCCTGCCTTCGCCTGCGCGGAGGCCAGCGCCCAGCCGCCAAACGTCGCGTCCAGATCGCCGCCCAGCATGCCCATCAGCGCTTCGCTCGATCCCTTGTAGGCGACGTGCTGCATGCTGATGTTGGCGTGCCGCTTCATGATCTCACCGCTGATGTGTCCGGCGCTGCCATCCCCCCAGGAGCCGAAATTCATCGTTCCCGGGTTGGCCCGGGCGCGCTGTACCAGGTCTGCATAGGAAGATATGGGCGACTTCGCGGGAACCATCAGCGCATTGCCGGAAACCGAAATCAGCCCGATCCCTGCAATGTCCTTCAAGGGGTCGAAGAGCTTCTTCACGAGCAGGTGCGGCGACAACGACAAGGCCGCCTGGTACGAAACGCCTATCGTGTAGCCATCCGGCTTGGAATTGGCCAGGGCGGCGATGCCTATCAATCCGCCAGCGCCTGCCTTGTTCTCGACGATGACGGGCTGCCGCAGATCGGCGCTCATCTGCTGGGCGACCAGTCTTGCCAGCGTGTCAGGCTCCCCGCCGGCGGGCGATGGGACGATCAACCTGATCGGCTTCGTGGGATACGCGGCATCGCCTTGCGCCCATGCAGGTAACGCGACGCCGCAAAGTGACGCAAGAACTATCAGTCCTCTGATGTGCTTTTTCATGGCTTGTCTCAAAGATTTTTATGGGTGTACTGCATCTTCCAGAATCATGTCCGCCGCTTTCTCCCCGATGGCGATCGAGGGAGCATTGGTGTTTGCCGACGGCATGGTCGGCATGACCGAGGCATCCGCCACGCGCAGGCAGGAAACGCCCCGCACGCGCAACCGCTCATCCACGACGGATGCGGCATCGGTTCCCATGCGGCAAGAGCCTATGGGGTGATACGAGGTCTGACCCAGCGAGCCGACGTAATCCAGCCAGGCTTCGTCCGAAGTGCAGTCAGGCCCGGGCCTCGTTTCCCGCACGACGAACTCCGACAGCGCCGGCTGCGCGGCCACCTGGCGCGCGAGCCTCAACGCGCCGAGCGTCGCGTGCACATCGTCGGGATGGTCGAGATAGTTGCCATGGATGGCGGGAGCCGCGTCGGGATCTTTCGAAGTAATGTGCACCGAGCCTTGCGACTGCGGCCGCAATGCAAAGGTGCCGATCGAGAATCCGGGAAAGTCGTCGAGCACCAGTTTGCCCGCGGTCCTGGCATCTACGCTGGAAAGATAGTGCAACTGCAGCTTGGCGTCGGGCTGCGCGAGGCTTGGATCGGTACGGACCAAGGCGTGAGCGACGGCGCTCGCGCTGCTCATCAGCCCATCCCCGCAGGCGGCCAGGCGCAGGGCCATCAGCGCTTTGCGCCACGTGCTGGGCACGATCTGATTGAGCGTACGCGCGTTGCGGCATTCGTAGGTCAGCCGCACATGCAGATGATCGCGCAAGCCCTCGCCCACGGCCGGCGCATGATGCCGGACGGATATGCCCAAGCCGGAGAGACGCTGCGAATCGCCTACGCCGGAAAGCTCCAGCAACTGCGGCGATTGCAGGGCGCCCGCCGACAGGATGACTTCCTTGGCGGCCATGACACGGCCGCGCGCTCCGCCCCTGCGGTACTCCACGCCACATGCGCGACTGCCTTCGAACAGAATCTTCTCCGCCGGCGCGTCCGTGATCACCTGCAATGCGCTCCGGCGCGGCAGCGACGCAAGATACGCGTCGCGAGCGCTGACCCGGAGACCTCGCCGGGTGTTCATCTGCAGGTAGCCGACGCCCTCGTAGTGCAAGCCGTTGTAGTCGGCGTTCGCCGGAATTCCAGCCTGCACGCAGGCGGCCACGAACGCATCCATGAGCGGCTGGCGCGGGCCATATTCACTCACGACAACAGGCCCTTGCCGGCCGCGGCTGGCGGAATCTCCCGCCTGAAATCGCTCGACTCGCCGCAAGTAGGCCTTGAAGGACTGGTTGTCCCAGCCAGACAGGCCATACTCATCGCGCCAGCGGTCGTACTCCTGCGGATCGCCATGCACCCAGATCATGCCGTTGACGGTGGACGAGCCGCCTAGCACGCGGCCCCGCGGCCAATAGATCGGACGATCCTTGAGACGGGCTTCAGGTTGCGTGTAGAACTTCCTCACGACACGTTCGTCGCGGATCAGATAAGCAACCCCTGCGGGCACTCTTGTCCAGATGCTGCGCTCGGCCCGGCCTGCCTCGAGCAATACGACGCTGTGCTTGCCCGACCTGGCCAGTCCAGCCGCCACCGCGCAACCCGCCGACCCGCCGCCGATCACGACATAATCCACGATTTCGGGCGAGTTCATTGTGCCGTTCCCAGCGCGCGCATCAACCGCCGCGCTTCCATTCCCATGCGCGCGAAACGCGCATCGCCTTGTTCCGGCTGCGCAAGTTGCGGACCGAATCGCGCCGGAGTCGGTTCAATCTCAAGCTCGATCAGCGCGGGCGCAGGCGCGGCAAGCCATGCGCCTATGCCCGCACGAAACTCGTGGGCCTGCGTGAACCGGGCCGCGCCCGCGTAGCCCGAGGCCAGCGCCGCCGCGCTGAAATCGACACGCCCGTCCCCCGCCACCGCCAGATTCGCGCCGCCATTGAACTGCACGCCATTGGCGAACACGAAATGGTAGAAGTTCGACGGACGCATGCCTGCCACCGTGGCAAGTACGCCCAGCTCCATCAGCAAGCTGGCATCACCGTCAAGAATGATGACTTTGCGCTCCGGAAAGGAAAGCGCCAAGCCCAGCCCAAGTCCGGCCGCGCCTCCCATCAGCGGAACCGATGAAAGGCCGAAGGCATAGTCGGGGGCAATCTGGTCCATGCTGTGCATGGCGGACATGGTGCTGATCACGATAGCGTCGCCCCTGACTTCTTGAATGATCTTGCAAGCGTCTTGCGTCGAAATGCTCATGGCTAGTTCCAGGCGGTGTAGTGGCCGATCAATACTGCTGCAGGTCCCGACCGCGCGGCGCAGGAGTCGATTGCCGTGTCGATGTTCGGCAAATCTTGTGGGCCGTCCAGGCGCCAATGGTCGATACCCATGACGTCCAGGACGGGTTCCACCAGATTGACCACGCGGCGCTGCGACCGGGCTGGGTCGTTTCCCACATTGGCAAACTCCCTGCCGAATTGGCCGATCATCAACAGCATGGGCAAGCCCGCGTCCAGGCCCACGGCCCGCAGGCTGTTCAGGCAATTGAGCAAACCCTGGTTCTGGATCAGCACGGCGACTTTGTGTCCGCCGATATGCAGCCCCCCCGCGACATGGATGGCCTGGTTCTCGTCCGAGCACCGGATGACCTGAAAGCGCGGCGTCCTGTCGATCAGGTCATGGACCGAGAGCTGGACGAAGTCCGGCACGGTCACGATTTTGTGGAAGCCGCGCGCGTCGAGCCGTTCGACGATGGCGGTGGCGGGTATGGAGGCAGGCATGGCGGTCACGGTGTCGTCTCATTTACGCGGTGATCCAAATTCTAGGAATCCGATCAATAATTCACCATTCATATAAATTGATTTATCGATACGAAAAACGGATCGGAAAAATAATGGAAAACGCTGATTCCAACCTGCTCAAACGCCTGAGGATCCGTCACTTGGAATTGCTCGGCCATTTGCGGGAAGTTTCCACGGTGCACGCCGCTGCCGAGCGCATGCATCTGTCCCAGCCAGCCGTGACGCGCATGATCAAGGAGATCGAGGAGGTCTTCGGCGGTCCGCTCTTTGACCGCATGGCGCGCGGCATCGCCGCGAACCACATCGGCGCTGAACTGATGCGCCGTTCGGATGTCTTGATGGCGGGGCTGGGCGCGGCCCAGGAAGAAGCGGCCATCATGAGATCCGGCGGGTCGGGCCTGATCCGGATCGGAACGTTCTCGGGATCCAACATGCTGCCCTCCGGCATCGTGGAACTGCGCCGGCGCTTGCCCAGGCTGGCCGTGCAGATCCGCGAGTTCCAGATCGATCTGTTGATCGCGGAGCTGCTGCGAGGAGAGCTCGACTGCATCGTCGGCGCGCTCGCGCCGGACGAGTTCAACAATGAACGGCTGGACAGGCTGCAGGTCCACCTGCTTGCCAGCGACCGCCTTAGCGTGGTGGCGACCCGTACCCACCCGCTTGCACGCCGCAAGAAAATATCCTGGGCCCGTCTTGCCAACGAAGACTGGATCCTGCCGCCACGCGGATCGCTGCTGCGACGCGCGGTCATAGCGGCCTGCCTGACCGAGGGCGTCACGCCCCCTCACCCCAGCATCGAATGTCTTTCCACGCTAACGGTGTTGACGTTTCTTCGTTTGGATCCAGGCAGCATCGGACCCATGCGGGAACAACATGCATTGGAGGAAACCAGGCTGAACAAGGACATGGTCATTCTTGACGTAAGGCCAGGCGCCACCATGCCGCCATTGGCGTTGATTACGCGCAGCGGCCCGGAAGCCATGCGTCATCCTGTCAAGGAATTGCTCGATATCCTCAGGGGCCTGTCTTCACCCCCCAAAGGGGCCATCGACTAATCCGCCCGCGACTGGAACACCGTCACTGTGGGCGCTTCGATGGTTGACACAAAAGGTTTGAAGTTACTTGTTGCGGTTGTTTCTCGTCTCGGCGATGCTAGGCATCGTCTGTCGCCATCCCGCCAGGAGACCCCGCCATGCCGCTCGCGCTTTACGGCCATCCGTTCTCTTCCTACACGCAAAAGGTATTGATCGCGCTGTACGAAAACGGCACCCCGTTCGAGTTCCGCTGCATCGGCCCGGACACGCCAGAGCACGCGGCCGAATGGCTGCGGCGCTGGCCCTTGCACAAGTTCCCGCTGCTGGAAGACGGCGGCCGCAACATTGCCGAGACCAGCATCATCATCGAACATCTGCAGCTGGAGCATCCCGGGCCGCAGCGCTTGCTGCCCGCCGATCCCAGGGCGGCGCTGCAGGTGCGCTTCCTGGACCGGTTCTTCGACCTGCACGTCATGAGCTGGACGCAGCATGCCGTCGGCGGCGCATTGTCGGGCGACGAGGCCAAGCGCCGGGAAGCACTGGCGCTGGCCGTGGAAAAGCTGGAAATCGCCTACGCCTGGCTGGAAGGCCATCTGGCCGGCAGAACCTGGGCCGCTGGCGCGGACTTCACGCTGGCGGACTGCGCCGCCGCACCCTCATTGTTCTATGGCGACTGGACGCACCGTATCGCCGAATCGTATCCGGCGCTGCGCGCCTACCGGGCGCGGCTGCTGGCGCGTCCTTCGTTCGCGCGGGCAGTGGAAGAAGCGCGGCCCTACCGGCCGCTGTTTCCGCTGGGCGCGCCGGACCGGGACTGAATCCGGCCCGGCAGACGCATCACTCGTTGCCGGCGGCCATGTCCCACACTTTCTGGGCGATGGGTTTTTTCTGTTCCTCAATGATGTGCGCCATCAGGCCCACCGAACGGCCAATCATCGTCAAGGCCTTGCCCAATTCAGGCGTCAGGCCCATGTCGAGCACGATGGCGCCCTTGGCCCCGGTGGCGTTCAGCGGAATCTTGCGGCCGGACTGGCGCGCCGCGGCGGCGGCCAACTCCACGGCAAAGCGCGAATAGTTGCCGTAATAGCCGCAGTCCCTGGCGATCTCGAACATCTTTTCACAACGGGGATCGCCATCCACGTGTATCGGATGCCCCACGCCGGGAATCTTGCGCTTGGCCGCCTTGTTGGCCGCGACGCATTCCTCGGCATAGCGGCGCAGTTCCTCGTCCGTGTAGCTGTCCTGCTTGGGCAGGGCGTCGCGCAGAAAGCGCGCGGCGTATTCGATCACGCCCAGGAAGCGGCTGCCGGCGCCCAGCAACCCCGCCGCCAGGGCGCCCTGCATGGCCTCGGGCGCGCCGTGCAGGGTCAGCCGCGCCGACAAGGCGCTGGGCGTTAGGCCGTGGTCGGTCGCGCTCACCAGGAACAGGTTGAGCATGGTCTTGAGCTGGGGCGTAGGAAACTCGCCCAGCAGCTCCAGGGCCAGCACGTCGATGAAATCGCGCTGGAACAGGTCCTGCACCAGGTCATGGCCTCGCACCAGGATGGTATGGGCGTCGCCGCCTCCGATCTTGCTGTCGAACATCTGAAATCTCCGTGTTTTTTCCCGGGCAGCGGACGGCCGCTGCGCCGGCTTGCTATTCGATGACGGCGTCCAGCGCCACCACGCCGCGTCCTTCGTCCAACACCACCAGCGGATTGACCTCCAGCGATTGCACGCCGTCGCCCAGGGCCGTGAACAAGGCCGCGATGCGCTGCACGGCGTCCACCAGGGCCACCCTGTCGCGCGCCGGCAGGCCGCGATGGCTGGCCAGGCGGCGCGCGATGCGCGTCTGATCCAGCGCGCGCTCGATCCGCTTGCGGCTGGCCGGCAGATGGCAACGCGCCACGTCGGCCTCGACCTCCACCCACACGCCGCCCGCTCCCACGCTCAGCACCGGGCCGAAAACCTCGTCGCGATGCAGGCCCACCAGCATCTCCACGCCGTCGACCACCATTTCCGACACCAGCACGCCGCGGATGGATGCCGCGGGCACCTGATGCCGCGCCGCGTTGGCGACGATGTTCTCGAAGGCCTGCCGCACTTCGGCTTCATCGAGCAGCCGTAGCTGCACGCCACCGATCTCGCTCTTGTGCAGCACGCCGTCGGCCACCAGCTTGAGCGCCACCGGAAAGCCGATGGCGCAGGCCACTGCCGCCGCCTCTTGCGCCGTGGCCGCCTGGGATTCGCGGGGCGCGCGCACGCCGTACTGCGCCAGCAGCGCCTTGGCCTGCGATTCATTGCAGGGCAGCTGCATGGCAGGCGCGGCCGAAGGCAGGCCGATGAGCGGGGCTTCTGGCGCCTCATCAGTGGCCTGGTCCGCGTACGCGCTGACGCGCTTGAGCGCCTGCATGGCGTTGCGCAGGCTGTAGACAGGCGCGAATCCTTCCTGGATCAGCAGGTCGTGCGCCGGACCGCGGCGGCTGCTCATCCAGACCGGCACGAACGCCTTGGCGCCGCCCTGCGCCACCGCCAGCATGTTGCGCACCAGCCCTTCGGTGCTGGCCGAATAATTGGAGGTGATGGGGTAGAGCACCGCGTCCACGCCCGGGTCCGCGAACAGCGGCGCCAGGCAGCGCCGCGCCAGGTCCGGATCGGTCAGCGCCTTGGTGGTCAGGTCCACGGGGTTGGTCAGGGCCGCGTAGGCGGGCGCGTGCCGCGCCATCTCGGCCACGGTCTCGTCGGCCAACACAGCCATTGCCAACCCGGCTTCGCCCACCTTGTCGGCCGACAGCACGCCCGCGCCGCCCGACGACGAATACACGCAGATGTTGCGCAGGCTGCGCACGCCCACGCGCGATATCAGGCTGGCGACGTCCAGCAGTTCATCCAGGTCTTCCACCCGGATGACCCCGTACTGCGAGAACACCGCGTCGTTGACGGCGTCCTCGCCGGCCAGCGACGCGGTGTGCGATTGCGCCGCCTTCTTGCCAAAATCCGAGCGGCCGATCTTCAGCGCGATCAGCGGCTTGCCCGCGCGGCGCGCGGCAGCCGCCGCCGCGATGAAACGCGGGCCGCTGCGTATGCCCTCCATCACGGTGCAGATCAGGTCGGTGCCCGGGTCATGCGCCAGCCAATTGATGAAGTCCGCGCTGTCCAGGTCCAGTTCGTTGCCGGTGGAGAACCAGCGCGAAAAGCACACGCCGCGCTCGTTGCCCTGCATGAGCGAACGGCCCAGGCCGCCGCCCTGCGTCACCAGGCCGATGCGCGAGAGCTTGCCGGTCCTGCCGTCGTTGCGGAATTCGGTGGAAAAGGTCAGGCCCAGGCGCGGCGCCAGCATGGTCATGCCGGCGCAGTTGGGGCCGTACAGCCTCATGCCGCTGCGCTGCGCCAGCGCCAGCATCTCGGCTTCGACCGTGCGCCCGGCCTCGCCCAGTTCAGCGAAGCCGCCGGTGAACACGATGACGTAGCGCACGCCCTTGCCGGCGCAGGCCTGCAACGTGGCGACGGCGGATTCGGCCGGCACCAGCAGCAGCGCCACGTCGATGCCTTGCGCCGGCACCGCGTCCACGCTGGCGTGCAAGGGCTTGCCGAAGACTTCGCCGCCCTTGGGGTTGACCAGGTACACCTCGCCGTCGAAATCCGAGTGCTCCAGCACATTGACCACGGTGGTGTGGCCCAGCGTTCCCGGCTTGCTGGAAGCCCCCACGATCATGACCGAACGCGGCCGCGTCAGTTCCACCAGATCATCGAAGCGGACATTGGGATCGAACTGGGAAGGACTGGCGCTCATGCGGCCTCCGGTCGGCATTTCATCAGGGTGGTCCATTCCGACTCCACCACGACCTCGCCGTTCTGGTTCTTCACCGTGCGCAGCATGGTCACGCGGCCCGTGCCGGGGCGTTTCTGCGACAGCGTCTTTTCACCTATGCCGAGTTCAACGTGGATGGTGTCGCCGATGAGCACCGGCTTGCGCCACACGCAGCGCAGTTCGGTCAGCGCCAGCCGGGTGCCGTCCATCAGCCGGTACACGGGCATGCGGGTGGTCAGGCCCGACGCGATGGCCAGGGTCAGCATGCCGTGCGCGGCGCGCTGGCCAAAAGGATGGCTGGCGGCGAATACGGCATCCGTGTGCAGCGCGTTGTAGTCGCCGGACAGCCCGGCGAACTGCACCACATCCGCTTCGGTGACCGTGCGGCGCGGGCTTTCCCAGGACTGCCCGGACGCCAGGTCCTCGAAGTACAGGCGCCGGCCCAGGTGTTCGTCCAGATCGAATGGCGTGCTCATGCGTAGCGCCCTCCCGTCACGTGCACGGTCTCGCCCGTGGTGAAGCCGGCCAGGCGCGACGCCAGGAAGGCTACTGTCGCGGCCACGTCGGCCGGGTCGCCCAGGCGGCCGACCGGCGTGTTGGTCTTGGCGCGTTCGGTCAGCTCTTGGTAGTCGGGGCGCTGCTGCATGCGCGGCGTCGAAATGACGCCCGGGGCGACCGCGTTGGCGGTGATGCCGAACTTGCCGGACTCCAGCGCCAGCGAGCGCGTGAAGCCGATCAGTCCGGCCTTGGCGGCCGAGTAGTTGGTCTGCCCCGGATTTCCCAAATGGGCGCGCGAGGCGATGTTGATGACGCGGCCGAAGCGCTGTTCCATCATCAGCGGCAGCACGGCGCGCGAGCAATGGAATGCCCCCTGCAGCGTCACGTCCAGCACCGCGTGCCAATCCTCCTCGGACATCTTGGTCAGGTAACGGTCGCGCGCAAAGCCCGCGTTGTTGACCAGTATGTCCACCTTCTTCCAGCGCTCGACCGCCAGCTGCACGGCGCGGCCCACCTCGTCCTTGTTGGTCACGTCGGCGCGCGCACCCAGGACGTTGCCGCCCAATTCCGACAGTTCCGCGCAGGCGGATTCGATCGCCGCTTCATTGGCGTCGCACACCACCACGTTGCAGCCTTCCTGCACGAAGCGCCTGGCCATTGCCATGCCCAGCGTGCCCGCGCCGCCCGTGATGAAAGCGGTGCAACCATTCAGTTCCAGATCCATGATGCCATTCCATTCGAGTTTCAATGTTCCCGCCGCGCCGGGCCCGCCCGGGCCCGGCGTTCAATCGACCTGCAGGCGCGCCTGTTCCACCAGCGTCTTGGCACCGGCTCTTTCCTTGGCCCAGAACGCCGCAAAGGCTTCGGGCGTGCTGCCCACCAGCGGCGTGTAGATGCGCGCGAAGCGTTCCTGCACTTCCGGCATCTGCAAGGTTTCGCGCAGGGCGCCGGAGAACTTGTCGACGATGGGCTGCGGCGTGCCGGCGGGCATGACCACCGCCTGCCAGGTCGTCACCTTGAAGCCGGGCACGCCGGACTCGGCCACCGTGGGCACGTCGGGCATGTCCGCCACGCGCTGGTCGCCGCTGACGGCGAGCGCGCGCAGCGTGCCTTCCTTGATGAAGGGCGCGGTGGTGGAGCGGCTGTCCACCATGAAGGACAAGCGCCCGGCGATCAGGTCCTGCAGCGCCGGCGCGCTGCCCTTGTAAGGCACGTGCGTCATGGGCGCGTTCAGAGCCAGCGACAACGCGGCGCCCGCCACGTGCATGGAACTGCCATGCCCGGCGGACCCGTACGACAGCCCCGCGTCGGGCTTCTTCGCCGCCTGCACCAGGTCCTGCATGGTCTGGAACGGCGAAGACTTCGGCACCACCACCACCAGCGGCGAATCGGTCAATTGCGTGACCGGCACAAAGGCCTTGCCCGGATCGACCTGCACGCCCTTGTAGAGGTAGGTGTTGATGGCCAACGGCCCGACGTTGGCCCACAGCGCCGTGTAGCCGTCGGGTTCGGCCGTGGCGACTGCCTGGTTGGCGATGTTGCCGTTGGCGCCGGGCTTGTAGATCGGCACCACGGGCTGCCCGAGCTTTTTGGACAGCTCGTCCTGCACCATCTTGAAAGCGATGTCCGAAGCGCCCCCGGGCGCAAAGCCGATGACCATGCGGATGGGCCGGTCGGGCCATTCCGCGTGCGCGCCGGCCGCCAGCATGCAGGCGGCCAGGCCCGAGGCCAGCTTGACGATGAACTTCATGTTGTCTCCTGTGGGCGCCACGCTAGATCGTGGTGTCGTACTTGATGTTCTTGAGCTGCGTGTTTTCGTAGATGGCTTCCAGCCCGCGTTCCTTGCCGATGCCGGACTGCTTGTAGCCGCCGAACGGCGCATCGAACGACGTCCGCAGGCCGGTGTTGATGGCCACGCTGCCCGACTGCAGCCCGCGCGCCATGCGCAGGGCGCGCCCGCCGTCGCGCGTGTACAGCACCGCGGCCAGGCCGTAGCGCGTGTCGTTGGCGATGCGCAGGGCATCGGCCTCGTCGCGAAAGCCGATCACGGATTGCACCGGACCGAAGATCTCGTCCTGCGCGCTCTGCATGCGGGCATGGGAGTTCAGCAGCAGCGTGGGCGGCACGAAGTAGCCCTTGGCCGTATCGCCTTCCAGCTTCATGTTGCCGAAATGGGCGGGCTGCGCGCCCTCTGCCTGCGCCAGCGCCACGTACTTCTCGACACGCTGCTTCTGGGCCGCGCTGACCAGGGGGCCCATCTCGGTCGCCGGATCTGCCGGCGAGCCGATGCGCACGGCGTCCAGGCGCTGCTGCAGCAGGCCAAGGAACTCCTCGCGCACGGATTCCTGCACCAGCAGGCGCGTGCAGGCGATGCAGACCTGGCCGGAATTCTTGATGATGTCGCCCGCGGCCACGGCCGCGGCCTTGTCCAGCGGCGCGTCCTCGAACACGATCAGCGGCGACTTTCCGCCCAGCTCCAGCGTGACGCGCTTGACGTCTGCAGCCGCGGCCGCCTGGATGCGCGCGCCCGTCACGGTGCCGCCAGTGAACGACACCCGTGATACCAACGGATGGGTGACCAGCCGTTCGCCCACCGTGGCGCCCGGGCCGTTGACCACGTTGATCACGCCGGGCGGAAAGCCGGCTTCCTCGAACAATCGCGCCAGCGCCATGGTGGACAGCGGCGTCACTTCAGAGGGTTTGAGGATCACCGTGTTGCCCGCGGCCAGCGCCGGACCAAGCTTGTTGACGGTGAGCGTCATCGGGTAATTCCACGGCATGATGAGCGCGCACACGCCCAGCGGCTCGCGTATCGTGAAATTGAGCACGTCGGCATTGCCCACCGGTATGGTCTCGCCGCGCAGGGCCGGAATGATGCCCGCGAAGTACTCCAGCGACGCCGGCATGCCCTTGAGCGAATCCAGCGAATGCGTGATGGGCTTGCCCACGTTCAGCGTTTCGATCCAGGCGAGCTTTTCGCGGTCGCGCTCGAACAATTCGGCCAGGCGCCGCAGCAGCTTGCCGCGCTGGGCCGGCGTGGTCTTGCGCCAATGCGTTTCAAAGGCGGTGTGCGCGGCCTGCACGGCAGCGTCGACGTCGGCCGCCGATGCCGCGTGCACGCTGGCAAGCACCTGCGCCGTGGCCGGATTGTAGGTATCGAACGTGCTGCCTTCGGCGCCTGCGCGCCAGTTTTTCCCGATCAGCAGTTCATAGGGGCGGGAATCGATGACATCCATGCGGGCGCTCCTTACGCGGCCATTTGCAGGTATAGGGATTGAATTTCTTCCGGCGCGAGGACGCGCGGATTGACGGGCATGGACGCGCTCAGCATGGCCTGGCTGGCCAGCTGCGCGGCGTCCTGCTCAGACAGCGCCAAGCCGGTAAAGCGCAGAGGAATGCCCGCCAGCCGCGCCAGCGACTCGACCGCCACGATCAGGGCCAGGGCGTCCTGCTGCTCGTCGCCCGTTGCGGCCATGCCCAGCGCGCGTGCGGCCTCGGCATAGGGCGCGGCGGCCGTCTGCGCCGTGTGGCGCGCCACCACGCTGAAGATCGGGCCCAGCACTTCCGCATGCGCCATGTGGACGCGCGACTCCAGCGGCGTGCACATGGCGTGCACGGCGTCCACCTTGCTCATGCCGATGGCCAGGCCCGCCATATAGGCGCCCATCTGCATGTCGGCGCGCGCGCGCAGGCTGTCCGGCGCGCGCAGCACGTCGGGCAGCGCCCGCATGCACAGGCGCAAGGCCTGCAAGGCCATGGCCTTGCCGACGGGCGAAGGATCGGTGTTGATCCAGGCGCCCAGCGCATGCAGCACGGCATCGAAGCCGCCCTGCGCGGTGGGGCGCGGCGGCAGGCTGAGCGTGAGTTCGGGCTGCAGCGCCACCAGCGCCGGACGTGCGCGCAGGGAGCGGTACAGGCGCTTGCGCCCGTCGTCGCCCTGGATCAGCGCGGCCGAGCTGCTTTCGCTGCCGGTGCCCGAAGTCGTGGGCACGGCGATGAAAAGCGGATCGGCGGCCTCGGCGGCGGCGTTCAGCCAGGCTTGCCCTCGCGGCGCCTGCAATTCGTCGGCATCGAACCCGCCCGCCAGGCAGGCGTAGACCGCCTTGGCCACGTCGATGGCGCTGCCCCCGCCCACCGCCAGCACACTGGCGCAGCCCTGTTCGCGCGCCACGCGCAACGCGGCGCGCACCTGATCCATGGCGGGATTGGGCACCACGCCGTCATAGACACGCCATTGCAATCCCGGCGCGGCGGCAAGCGCCGCTTCGACGGCGGAGCCCACCGCGCCCCAGGTGCCGGCGTCGGTCACCACCAGCGGCAGGCGCAGGCGCGCGCCCGCGGCCGCCAAGGTTCTGGCCAGGGCGTCCCCGCCCCAATGGCAAACGCCGGGCCAGGCCATCACGCCCTGGGCCTGTAGCGCACAATCCTGCTGACCGCTCATTCGTCCTCCTGATCTTGCATAATTTGCTATGCGAATTTATAATTCATTTAGTGAATTGATCATAAAAAAGGAGCTTGCCCATGTCAAGAGCCTCGCCTCGTGCGCCCAAGAACGACGCCACCGAAGATTCCGCGGAACCCGACCGCCAATTCGTCACCGCGCTGGCCCGCGGGCTCGACATCCTGCGCTGCTTCAGCGCCGAACGGCGCATGCTGGGCACGACGGAGCTGGCCCATCTGACCGGTCTGGCCCAGCCCACCGTATGGCGCCTGTGCCACACCCTGCAAAAGACGGGATTCCTGGCCGCCGTGCCGGGCAAGGACAAGCTGCAACTGGGCATCGCCGCCATCGCGCTGGGCGGCGCGGCGCTGGCGGGGCAGGAAGCGCTGGACGTCATCCGGCCGATGTTGCAGGCGCTGGCCGACCGCTATCAGGTCGCGGTGGCGCTGGGACGGCGCGACGGCGACAGCATCGTCTACCTGCTGCGCTGCCAGGGGAATTCACCGCTGCTGATGAACCTGCGCGTGGGTTCGCGCATACCGCTGTTCCACAGCGCAATCGGCTGGGCCTATCTGGCCTGCTGCTCGGCCGAGGAACGCGAGGCCCTGCTGCAAGAAGCCCGCGCATCCGGCAAGGCCGGCGACGCCGCGGAGCAGCAGGCCATTGCCGACGCCATCGCCCGGTATCCGGAACGCGGCTTCGTCTATCACGAGCGTCCCGCCTATCAGATCAACACCGTCGCCGCCGCCATCGAACTGCCCGCGGGCGAGCGCTACGTGGTCAGCTGCGGCGGCCCCGCGGCGCTGTTGCCGCGGCAACTGATGCTCGATGAAGCCGGCCCCACGCTGCGGCAGCTGGCGCACGAACTGCAGCCCATCCTGCTGATGGGGAGGCACGTGTGAACCAGCCTTTTGCTCCGGCCGTTCCGCAACGCTGGCCCACCCGCATCACCGAACTGATGGGCATACGCTGGCCGCTGCTGCTGGGCGGAATGATGTGGCTGTCGGATGCTCGCCTGGTGGCGGCCATGGTGCGCGCAGGCGGCATGGGATTCATCACCGCGCGCAGCTCGCGCACGGACCAGGACTTCCGCCAGGCGCTGCGCGATTGCGGCGAACTGACGGGCGGCCTGCCATTCGGCGTCAACCTCACGCTGTCCCGCCGCGCGGCCAATAACGAGCCCATGCTGACGCGGCTGCGCATCGCGCTCGACGAAGGCGTGCGCCTGTTCGAAACGGCGGGCCTGCCGCCCACGCCGCTGCTGCCCGCCCTGCGCGATGCCGGCGCCATCGTCATCCACAAGTGCGCGCACGTGCGCCATGCCGTCGCGGCGCAGAACTTGGGCGTGGACGCAGTCACCCTGGTCGGCATGGAAGAAGGCGGCCACCCCGGCAGCAATCAGCTGCCCACGTTCCTCAACGGCGCCTATGCCCTGGAGCAGCTGCGCATTCCGCTGGCGCTGGGCGGCGGCATCGGCCACGGCCGGCAGATCGCCGCGGCGCTGGCGCTGGGCGCCGACGCCGTGGTGATGGGCAGCGTCTTCACGCCGGCGCAGGAAACCCCGGCGCACGCGGCGTACAAGCAGCGCGTGGTCGACACCAGCGAGCACGGCACCCGCGCCGTGCTCGGCAGCCTGGGCGACACCTGGCGCATCCTGGACAATGAAAACGCCCGCAAGGTCGCCGCCCTGGAACTGGCGGGCGCCAACAGCTACGCCGACTTCGGCGAACTGATCAGCGGCGAGCGCACCCAGGCCCTCGCCTACCAGGCGGGCCAGCACGAAGAAGGCATGCTGTCCATGGGCCCGGCGGTGGGCTTTGCCCGCAACATCGAACCGGTGGAAAGCATCGTCCTGCGGTTGCAGCGGGAATGCATGCAGGCCAGCGCGCGCTTCAAGCACATGGTCGATTCCGCCTGAATCCGGTCCCGCGCCAGCGGGCCGTTACATACCCCCGCATCCCTGCCACGCCCCGCGCGCGGCAGGGATTTTTCATGCGCGTGCGCGGCCGCATTCGGCTGCAGATCGAAAACCCGTTATTGCAGCGCCCCGACGGCCGCAGTATCATCAATTCATTAAACGAATTATTAATTCGCAATGCGAATAACAAAACGGATCACCCAAGAATCCGTCCGCGCAACGCAAGCGCGCTCAACCCAGAAAAACAGGAGACAGGAATGAAGTTCAGCAAGATGGTGGCGGCAGCCCTGCTGGCCGCGGGCTTCGCGACGGCGACCTCGGCCGCGGAATGGCCGGACAAGCCGATACGCGCGGTGATCGGATTTGCGCCGGGGGGGCCTTCCGACATCGCGTTCAAGATGATGCAGGACGAGCTGAGCAAGAAGCTCGGCCAGCCCGTCATCCCGGAATACAAGCCTGGCGCCAACGGCAACCTCTCGCTGCTGGCCGCGGCCAGCGCGCCCGCCGACGGCTACACCATCCTCTGGACCAACGCGGCCACCATCGCCGTCAACCAGTACCTGTACAAGGATCTGAAGATCGACCCGGCCCAGGCCTTCGCCCCCGTCGCGCAATTGACCGATTCGCCGCTGGTGGTGGTGGTGCCCAAGGATTCGCCCTACCAGACCATGGCTGACCTGATCAAGGCGATCAAGGCGGACAAGCAGGCGACCATCACCTACGGATCGCCGGGCTACGGCAGTTCGGCGCACACCGCGGCCTCCTCGCTCGCGCTGGCCTTGAACACCAAGCTCACGCACGTGCCGTACAAAGGCAGCGCGCCCGCGCTGCAAGACCTGATCGCCGGACGGCTGACCTTCATGATCGACAGCCGTTCCAGCTCCCTGCCCTACATCAAGGACGGCATGCTGCGCCCCCTGGCGGTCAGCGGCGCCGCCCGCGTCAAGGATCTGCCGGACCTGCCGACCATCGCCGAATCCGGCGTTCCGGGCTTCAAGGTCACCACCTGGCAGGCCGTGGTCGTCCCCGCCGGCACCCCCAAGCCCATCATCGACAAGCTGGCCCGCGCGCTGGAAGAAACCGCCGCCATGCCCATCGTGCAGGAACGCTTCGAACGCATCGCCACTCCGCTGGTCAGCAGCTCGCCCGAGGCGTTCGCCAAATTCTGGGCGGAGCACCGCGAGGCCACCCGCGACCTGGTGGAACGCGCCAACCTGAAGCTGGAGTAAACGCATGAGCAACATCGACCTGACGCCCGAACAACAGGAGCTGCAGCACAGCATCCGCCGCTTCATGCTGGCGGAAGTGGCGCCCGTCGTCGCGCAGCACGAAAAGGCGCGGACCTTTCCGTTCGAACTGATGCCCAAGCTGGCGGAGCTGGGCTACCTCGGCGGCAACCTGCCGGAAGACCAGGGCGGACACGGCATCGACATGCCCACCTGGGCCATGATGATGGAAGAACTGGGCTACCACTGGCTGTCGCTGCGCACCATCGTCAATATCACCAACGGTTCCATCAAGCGCCTGGCCGCCCACGGTTCGCCGGCGCAGAAAGAGAAGTACCTCAAGCCGCTCATGGCCGGCCGCCTCAAGGCCTGCACCGGCCTGACGGAGCCGAACACCGGCTCCAACATCGCCGGCATCCAGACGCGCGCCGACCTGGTCGGCGACGAGTGGGTGCTGAACGGCCGCAAGCTGTGGATCACCAACGGCTGCGACGCGGACTTCGCCATGGTGGTGGCGCGCACCTACAGCCCCACCTGCGAAGGCAAGCTGTCGACCTTCATCGTCGAACGCGCCCTGGCCAACTATGACGTGCGCAAGCTCGACACCATGGTGCTGCGCTGCACCGGCACGGCCGAACTAGGCTTCGCCGATGTACGCATCCCCAGGGAAAACCTGGTCGGCGTGGAAGGCGCGGCGCTCGCCGGCACGCTCAAGGGCCTGGACGCCGCGCGCCTGAACATCGCCATGGGCGCCGTCGGCGCCGCGCAGGCGGCCCTGGACATGTCCATCGACTATGCCAAGCAGCGCGAGCAGTTCGGCCGCCCCATCGGCAGCTTCCAGCTGGTGCAGAAGCACATCGTCGACATGACGGTCCGCGTCGAAGCGGCGCGCGCGCTGGGCATGCGCGCGGCCCATGCGCTGGAAGCGGGCAAGGACGTGCGCCAGGCCTGCTCCATCGCCAAGCTCTACGCCACCGAGGCCGCCCACGAAGTGGCCAACATGGCGCTGCAAGTGCATGGCGGGCTGGGCTACTCGGAGGAGTATCCGATCGAGCGCATCTTCCGCGATACGCGCGGCGGCATGATTCCCGAAGGCACGACGGAGATCCAGACGCTGATCGCGGGGCGGGAGATTCTGGGGATGAACGCGATAGCCTGATGGGGAGCGCGCCCGCCCTCAGGCATCCCGCTCATGATTGGTGATGAAGTCCGGCGGCAACGCCGGACCCCACACATACAGCGAATCCTCCGGCGGATAATCCGCCGACGGCCACTGCTGTCCTTCGGCGATGAAGTCGATGTCGTACGAATACTCGGCGTAGCTGCCCCAGGGATCGCGCACATAGCGGAAGTAGTTCGAACCCAACACATGCCGGCCCACGCCCCAACCGTCCGCATACCCCGCCGCGCCCATCTGCTCCATGCCCTGCCCCACCGCATCGATGGACGGCACGCACCAGCTGCTGTGATGCAGGCCCAGGCCATGCGACTTGGCCAGCGCAATCAGGTGGTGATCGCTGCCGTGCGGACTGTGGATGAAGGCGATGACATCGCCCGAGGTATCCGACACGCGCAGGCCGAGCGCATCCACGTAGAACCGCGTGGCCCTGACCACGTCGGCGCTGAACAACAGGATGTGCGACAGGTACAACGGCCGCACCTGCCGCACCTGGCTGCGCGCGGGCGCGCGGCCGGCGCCGCTGCTGGCCTGGGGCGGCTCTTGCGGCGCGGGGGCCGACGGTGAAGACTTGGCTGCAATCCGCAATTGCAGGGCCAGCCCGTCGGGCGCCTCAATCCAGAGCCCTGCGGGGTCGGCGCCCTGCGGCGCGTCGCGGCGGGCGATACCCTGGCGGTCCAGATGCACGGCGAACCGTTCCAGGTCGTCCGCGTGGATCCCCATGCTTACCCACAGCAGGCGCTTGCGCGCGCCCCGCAAGATGCGCGCCCAGCGGTGCGGATGGCCATGGGTGTACAACGCCAGGCAGCCGCCTTCATCCCGCACGTCCAGGCCGAAGCTCGAATAGAAGCGCCTGGCCTCTTCGAGATCGGGAACGCTGAACACGAACTCGTCCACCGAGTGCACGGCGAGCGGCGCTGTCTGCGCATTCGATTGCATGTCTGTCTCCAAGAATCTTGTTCTGGTTCTGGCAGGCTGCCCTGCCTTCACTGCTCGACGGCGACCTTCTGCGCCAGGCCCTGGTACAGCGCCGTCTCCGTCTGGTAGAAGTCCCGCATGTCCGCCACCGAGTTCTGCGCCACCAGCTCCATGCCGGTGGAAACAACATACTCGCGAAACGCGGCGTCTTCCATGGCCTGGACGATCGCGCGGTTCAGGCTGGCAACGGTCGCGTCCGGTGTCTTGGCCGGCACCAGGAAGGCGATCCACGTGCCGTACACGAAATCCCGCAGCTTTTCGCTGGATGCGGACAAGGGCGGCACTTGGGGCAGCTTGGGGCTGGGCGCGGCGCCGGTCGTGGCGTAGGCCCGGATACGGCCGGACTCGATCAGGTCCAGCGTCGACCCGCCCAGCGGCAGGAAGCTCAGTTCTATCTGCCCGCCCATCAGGTCCTGCGTGACGGGCGGAACGCCCCGGTAGACGACGTGGTTGAGCTTGAACTGGCTTTGCCGCGCCCATTGCTCGCCCAATAGGTGGATCATCGAGCCCGGACCGATGTGCCCGAAGTTCAGTCCCTTGTCCCCCTGGGCCTGCGCCAGCTGGGTCAGTTCGCCCAGGTTCTTGGCCGCCAGCGCGTTGCCGCCCGTCAGGATGTAGGGCAGCCGCGCCACCACCGCCACCGCGCGCAGGTTCTCCGCCCGATACTTCACATGCTGCATCGTGGCCGGGGTCAGGATGGGTTCGGTCTGGGACGCGATCAACAGCATGCGTCCGTCCGCCGGCGCATTCAACACCCGTTGCGTGCCGATGGAACCGCCCGCCCCCGGTTGGTTCTCGACGATGATGGTCCTGCCCAGCGCGGCCTGCAGCAGCGGCTGCAGCTTGCGCGCGACGCCGTCCGTGGGATTGCCCACCGGCTGCGGAACGACAATGGAGACGGGCGGCGCGTCGGCCTGGGCGTGGGCGTTCACGCACGCCAGGATGCCGATCAGGAACTGCAGGCTCGCGGTCACGCCGCTACGCAGTGCTTTCATTGCTGGCCTTTCTGGTTGGACTCGTTGGAAAGCCGAAGCTGCCGGGGATCAAAGATCCTCGCTACGGCATCACTCAAGCTGCAGGCGCGACACCATGGGGCCGAACTGGGCGAACTGACTTTTCAGCAAAGCGCTCATCTGCTCGGGACTGGAACCGCTGGCCTCGGCGCCCAGCTCGGCGAGGCGCTGGCGGATGGCGGGCTGCTGAACAGCCTTGGATACGGCCTGGCCGATGCGCGCCACGACGGCGTCGGGCGTCTGCGCCGGCGCGAGCAAACCGTTCCATCCCTCGGTATCGATGCCGGTAAAACCCAGTTCGCTGGCGGTGGGCGTGTCCGGCAGGGACGGCGAGCGTTGCGGCGACGTGACTGCCAGCGCGGTCAGGGAGCCGGCCCGGATGTCGCTCAAAGACGAAGACAATTGGTCGCCGCCCATCTGGATGCGGCCCGCCAGCATTTCGCCCTTCAAGGGCGCCGCGCCCTTGAAGGGCACGTGCGTCATGGACGCGCCCGTCTGCTCCTGGAACCACATGCCGAACACGTGGATGTACGAACCGGGTCCCGTGGAGCCGTAGGCGTAGTGGGTGGAAGGATTCTTCTTGAGCAGGTCGGCGAACTCCTTCAGGTTGCGGGCCGGCACCGAAGGCGTGGACGTGATGACCAATGGCACGTTGGCCACCACGCTCACGCTGCGCAGGTCGGCCAGGGGATCGAAGTTGAGCCGTTTTGCGCCCTGCGCCACCAGGGCGGCCAGCGGATAGGAGATGTTGGCCATCAACACCGTGTAGCCGTCGGGCGCCGCCTTGGCGACGGCATCCGCGCCCAGCAGCCCGCCCACGCCCGGGCGGTTCTCGACCACCACGGGCTGCCCCAGCTCCTGCGACATGGGCGTTGCGATCAGCCGCGCGATCAGGTCGGTGGTTCCGCCTGCGGCAAACGGCACCACGATCTTCACTGGCCGCGTCGGCCATTCCGCGGCGCCGGCCACACCCAGGCTGGATGCCAGGCCCGCGGCCAACAACAGCCTGGCCCAACGGCGCCGGGCGGGATTGCTCACGGATGACTTCACAAAAGCAGTTGCGATTCGCATGTCTGGAGTTCCAAGAGTAGATCGTGGCCGTACGCCCCGGCGCGCCGATGGCGCCGGGACCGCTGCAGGCGTGGCGACAAACCTAGGCGGACTTCGCCTCGTCGCGGATGCGGTTGCGCAGCGTGCCGATGCGCTCGATATCCACCTCTACCGTGTCGCCGTCCTTCATGTAGAGCTTGGGCGTGCGCCCGAAGCCCACGCCCGCGGGGGTGCCGGAGAAAATGATGTCCCCAGCCTGCAAGGTAATGGCCTCGCTGACGGTCGAGATCACGGTGGCCACATCGAACAGCATGTCGCTGGTGTTGGACGATTGCATGGTCTCGCCATTGAGGCGGGTTTCGATCCGCAAACCGCTGCCGCCGGCCGGCAGCTCGTCGGCCGTGACCACGTACGGCCCCCAGGTTCCCGTGCCGTCGAAGTTCTTGCCCACCGTCCACTGCGGCGACTTGAACTGGTATTCGCGCACCGAGATCTCATTGCCCACGGCGTAGCCGAACACGTGGTCCAGCGCCTGTTCCTTGGCGATCCTGCGTCCGCCCTTGCCCAGCACCACGACCATTTCGCCCTCGTAGTCCAGCGTATCGCTGATGGCCGGACGCTCCACCACGGCGTCATGCGCGCCCAGGCTGGTCGACACGCGCAAGAACAGCGTCGGGTAATCGGGCTGGTCGTACGGGCTTTCCTTGGTGTGGTCGGCGTAGTTCAAGCCGACGCACAGGATCTTGGGAGGTTCGATCGACGGCGACAGAAAGGTCGCGGTGGCCGGATCGATGAACTGCGTGGCCGCGGCGGCCAGGCGCTCCAAATCGGCCAGCGTCTTGCCCTGGCGCAGCAGCGTGCCCAGATCGACGCCCGGAGCGGACAGCAGCGCCAGGCGGCCCTGCACGAGTGCGGCGGCGCGAGGAGCGCCGTCGATTTGTAGGGTGGCCAGTTTCACGAGATCTCCTGATGGGTGAGGGTTGGACGAAGAATATTTAATCTACCAAAATATATATATTCTGGTTTTCCCTGGATAACTTGAGCTTCATAGATAAAAACTTTATCGTTTCGCATGACTTCCGTTTCCACCCCATTCCGGACCGCGGCATCGGCCCTGGCCAATGACATCCGCGCAGACATCATCACGGGCAGCCTGCCCCCGGGAGCACGTCTGCGCATCAAGGATCTCTGCGAACGCTACGACAGCGGGGCGATTCCGCTGCGAGAGGCGCTGTCGCGCCTGGCGACCAGCGGATTCGTGATCGCGGAAGACCAGCGCGGTTTCCGCGTGGCGGACGTCTCGGCGGAAGAATTGCTGGACATCACCGAAACCCGCATCCACATCGAATGCGAAGCGCTGCGCCGCGCCATCGCGCGCGGCAGCCTGGACTGGGAAGAGCGGCTGGCCGGCGCGCACTACCGCCTGAGCCGCCTGCCCCTGCACGCGGCGGACGGCTCCGGCTTGTCGGCTGAATGGGAACAAGCGCATTCCGCTTTCCATTCGGCGCTGATCAGCGGCAGCGATTCGAAGTCGCTCATCGCCATCGCCGAACTGCTGCGCGACCAGACGGCGCGCTACCGCTACCTGTCGGTACAGCTGAATGCCGGCGCCAAGAACGCCGCCTCCCCAAAGAAGGGCAAGGAACGCAACGTCGCCGACGAACACCGCAAACTGCTGGACGCCGCGCTGGCCCGCGACGCCGACACCGCCGCCGAGCTGCTGGCCCAACACCTGCGCCAGACCACCCAGCTGGTGCTGGCGCAAATTCCCAGCCACTAGCAAACGCCCCGCCCTGCGCCGGGCCGTCGGCCTCCCAGGGAGCAGCGCCGCTACTCACGTCAAAATCTCAACCTACCAAAAGTAAGTTACTATCGGTAGGTTAATTATTTTGATGGAGCGTAGATGCCATGCATGCGCTAATCGTTGTTGCACATCCCGATCCCGCGTCGCTGACCCACGCGGTGGCGCGACAGGTCGCGGCAGGCATTTCCGCTGCCGATGCCGGACTCACATTCGAAGTCGCCGACCTGGCCGCGGAAGGCTTTGACCCGCGGTTCACCCAGCCGGACGTGGCGTTGGCCATGGGCAAGGGGGACGCCCTGCCGGAAGTCGCCGCGGAACATGCACGGCTCGAACGCGCGGATGCGCTGGTGCTGGTCTACCCCGTGTACTGGTGGTCCTTCCCGGGCCTGCTCAAGGGCTGGATCGACCGGGTGTTCACCCAAGGCTGGGCCTACGAAGACACGGACGGCAAGCTGGTCAAGAAGCTGCAACGCCTCGACGTGCACCTGGTCGCGCTGGGCGGCGCCAACCAGCGCACCTACGCGCGGCACGGCTACTTCGGCGCCATGAAGACGCAGATCGACCACGGCATCTTCGGCTACTGCGGCGCCAACGTGGTCACGTCTGAATTGCTGCTGCCGTCGGACGCGGGCTTTCCCGCCGCGCATCTCGACGCCGCCCGGACCCTAGGCCAGAAGATCTTCTCCTCGCGTGCTGTAATCCGCGAGGAGGAAGTCGAATCATGACCGCAAAAACACCAAGCCCCGCCAAAGCCGCCCCCCAGCGCCGCCTGTCGCGCGACGAGCGCCAGCGCCAACTGCTGGACGTCGCCTGGAAACTGATCAGCGACGAAGGCACGGACGCCCTGACCCTGGGGCGGCTGGCCGCGGAAGCGGGCATCACCAAGCCCGTGGCCTACGACCACTTCGGCACGCGCAACGGTTTGCTGGTGGCGCTGTATCAGGACTTCGACGTCCGCCAGACCGCGCTCATCGACGCGGCGATCGCCGCCAGCAAGCCGGCCTTGAAGGAAAAGGCCCGGGTCATCGCCGCAGGCTACATCGAATGCGTCATGACGCAGGGACGCGAAATACCCGGCGTGCTGGCCGCGCTGGGCGGCTCCCCGGAACTGACTGCGGTAAAGCATCAATACCAACAGGCCTTCATCAAGAAATGCCAAGCCATACTTGCGCCTTATGCCGGACCCGCGGGAGTTTCGCTGGCCGGCATGTGGGCGATGCTGGGCGCGGCTGACGGCCTGGCGCACGCGGCTGTGGCCCAGGACATCAGCGTGGATCAGGCGCGCGACGAGTTGACGGATACCATCGTGGCGATGGTCAAGCGCAGCAAATAATTCAGCGCAGCGGCATCGCCACCGGACGCAGCGGCGCCGCATCGCCGCCGCGGATCTTCAGCGGCCCGCCGATGAAGGCGAATTCATAGACCTGGTCGCGCGACAGCTCGTCCAGTGCCGCCAGCTCGATGATGGGCACGCCCTTCTGCGCCAGCAGATAGGTATGCAGCGGCACATAGTCGTCGGACACCTCCGACGGGAAGGTCTCGAAACTGAGGTTGTCCGCCCCCAGAATCATGGCGCCGCCCTCCTCGACCAGATAACGCGCAGCGTCCAGGCCCATGCCCGGCGGCTTGGCCATGTAGGCCGCCGGATCGTTGTACAGCTTCATGCGGCCGGTGCGGATCAGGACAATGTCGCCCTCGCGCAGCTCGGTCTTCTGGCGCGCCAGCGCGGCTTTCAGGTCCTGTCGGGTAATGCGGTACTGGTCGGGCAGCATCTCCACGCCCTTGAGCGCGGCCACGTCGATCAATACGCCGCGCGCCACCAGCGGCGGGAACTTCTCGATGCCCGTGCGCTTCCAGCCGCGGTCCCCCAGATGCTCGTCGGCGCGAAAGCCGTTCCAGATCTTGCCGTGGATGCCGAAATGGTTGAGCGCATCGATGTGCGTACCGGTGTGGCTATACATCGAGAACGCCGTGCCGGTGTAGCTGCGCATCGCGTTCATGTCCTTGCCCACGCCCATGGGGTCGTCGACTTCGGTGCCGCGCGGCGTGTGCGTCATCCAGAACTGGTAGTGCGGATCGCCCGCGTCCTGCCAACTGGGCATGCCCACGTAGTATTCCGTGGCCAGGTCATAGACCTTGCCGCCGGCCACGCGCGACATGACCGCGGCGCGCGATTCGGGCGTGATCAGGTTAAGGCGGCCGATCTCATCGTCCGGCCCCCAGGGGCTGATGCCCACTTGCTGTCCGGAGGCAGGCGCGCGGGCGGGTGCGCCGTGCGCGAGTACGTTGAAGCTCAAGGCGGCGCCCAGCGCCAGGCCAAGAAGTTTGCGGGTGTAGCGGATAGTCATGATGCACCTTGTGCGTGTGGTTTCCGTCCTGCGGACGGAAAAATGGAAAGAAGGAAAACGTGGGCGGCGCCCCGATGCGCGGCGATCAAGCCTCGACTGCGGGCATCAGCACCCGCAGCCTGTCCCGCAGATCGGCCGTGGACATGGTGTGCAGGCGGGCCCGGTGCGGCCCGGCGATCAACGTGGGAATGGAGTCGATGGCCAGCCGCGCGGCGGCGGCGCGATCGGCCTGCACGCGCTGCAAAACCTCGCCGCCCCGCATGAAGGCGGCAAATTCGCCCCGGTCATGGCCCAGCCCGGCGGCGATATCCAACAGCACCGCGCTATCGCCGACGTTGCGGTGCTCGCTCAAGTGGGCATGCTGGATCGCGTCGAACATGTCCCAATGGCCCGCGTCGCCGGCCAGCAGATGCGCGGCCTGGCAAGCCAGCGCCCCGGCCATCCCGCTGGGATAATCGAATGATTCGGCGCGCATGCCCTCGACGTCGATGCGCGGCTGGTCTTCATGGCGGGCGCAGGCTTCCCAATGGCCCAGGATCACCTGCTTGGCGCGCGGCATCGAGCCGAACACCTGGCACATCTGTTCAGGCGATTCTTGCAGCACGAAGCTGCGCTGGCGCACGGCAATGCCCAGTTCGGCCGCGACCTGGCGCAGGCGGGGAGACATGACATAGCACCAGCCGCAAACCACGTCATGGAAGAAGTCCACGGTCAGCGGCGCGGCGGGTGCGTAATTGGAGGTCGAAGTCATGATGGCGTCCATCTCGTTTCAATGGACGCCAGCTTAAGGACGGGCCGGCGCGGGAGTAAGGTGTCCGCCGGCAGGACTTTATTAGCTGCGCGTCAACAATCGCCGCGCATGGCCGCCGGCAGATGCTCCGCCATGAAATCCACAAAGGCCTTGACCTTGGGCTGCAGGTGGCGGCTGGTCGGATAGACCGCGTAGACATGGCGAGGCGCGGCGGGTTGTTGGGGCAAAACGCGCACCAGCCTGCCGCTGGCGATGGCGGGCGCGGCCAGGAACGACGGCAAGGCGCCTATGCCCAGCCCCTCTTCCAGCAGGTCCCGCAGCATCAGGCTGTTGTTGACCTGCACCAGCGCGGGTCCGGCCAACGGATCCGCCTGCTGGCCCGCATCCTCGTCCGCAACCGCGCCAGGGCTTTCGGCCAAGGTATAGCTGAGGATGTCATGCCCGCGCAGCGCGTCCACGCTCTCCGGACGGCCGCGGCTGTCGAGGTAGGACGGCGCCGCGCACAGCACCTGCGTCAGCGACGCCAGCCGGCGCGCGATCAAGGAAGAATCGTCCAGCTGCGCGCGCAGCCGTATCGACACGTCAAAACCCTGCCCAACCGCATCGACCAACCGGTCTTCCATCGCCAGGTCCAGGCGCAGTTCCGGATACTGGCGCAGAAAGCGCGCCAGCAGCGGCGACAGCACGCTCAAGGCAAACGAGACCGGCGCGTTCACGCGCAGCCGCCCCGACACCAGGCGGGACTCCCGCTTGACGGATTTTTCCAGCGCGTCCAGTTCATCCAGCAGCCGGCAGCATTCGGCGTAATAGGCCGCGCCCGTGTCGGTCAGGCTCATCTTGCGGGTGGTCCGCTGGATCAGCACGGCGCCCAGGTGAGCTTCTAACGCGCGCAGCTGCTTGCTGAGGCCGGCGGAGGACATATCCAGGTCCTCCGCCGCCTTGGCCAGGCTGCCGAGTTCCACGATGCGCCGGAAGGCGCGCATGTAGTTGAAGGTGTCCATAAAGGTAACGAATAGAGACGAATTCCCAGATTTTCCAGGCATATCGGACATTTTCCAAACGAGGGACTCCAGTGCGACCAGCCCGGCCCGCGCCGCGGTGCATTTATCATCAAACCTGCAGCGGCGTTGCGACCGCGATCGCGCGCCGCCCTTTTTTACCGAGGTCACACAGGAGATTCTCTAGTGGCGAGATCCGCAACGACAGCATCGACAGCATTCTTCCGCCTTCACGCCGTATGCCTTTGGCGGCGCCGCAGGGAAAGGCCCCGGCTGGCAATCCTGCTGCTGGCGGCAATGCTGAGTTGCCTGTTGTTCACCTGGCAAGCCAAGGCGGCAACGCCACTGCTGGCACAGACTCCCCCCGCATCCGCGCCGGCGCTCACGCCGAATGCCCTGGCGGACTTGCTGGAAAACCCCGAAGCGCGCAAGGCGCTGGTGGACGAACTGCGCGCCCAGGCCTCCGGCGCAAAACCCGCCGCTTCCCGTTCCGCGGGCGCGGCCTCCGCGCCCGCACAGCCCGCCGAACCCGGTTTGCAGGAACGCATGGCCGACAACGTCCAGCGCTTCCTGACCGGCCTGGCGACCGACATGGGCCAGGGCGTGGAAGACATGCGCGCGCTGGCTTCGGGCGGCAGCCTGCGCATGGACAGCGACGCCGCGGGCCATGCCTTGAAGCCGCTCGCGCTGGCCGCGGCCGCCACCATCCTCGCCTTCATCCTGCTGCGGATGATCGCCATGTACGTCTACGGACGCATCGACCGCTGGGTCGCCGAACAGCGCCACGCTCCCGAAGCGCCGCCCAGGCGCGGCGCGCCGGCCTCCATGCGAGTGCTGTCCCGGCGCGCGGGCGCGATCGTGGGCGCGCTGGCCATCGATGCGGGAGTGGTGCTGCTTGCCGCCATGGCAGGCGGCGCGGCGGCGCTGTGGGGCACGCCCGGCCGCGGCGCGCTGGACGCGCTGGCGGCGGTGTTTCTGCGCGCCTTCGTCTCGGTGGAAATCGTCAAGGTGCTGATCCGCACGGTATTCGCCGTCAAGCATCCGCACCTGCGCCTCTTGCCCATGACGGACGAAAACGCCAGGTACTGGAATGCGTGGCTGCTGCGCATCGCCACCGCGGCCGGCTACGGCACGCTGCTGATCGACCCCGTGGTCTCGGCCTCGCTGTCGCCCGCGCTGGGCCGGCTGGCCAACCTGCTGATCATGCTGGCCGTGTACGTGTATGCGGTGCGCGTCATCTGGCGCAACCGCCAGACGGTACGCGGGCACCTCGACCGGCGCGCCGCCAGCGCGACGACGTTCATGGGTTCGCGCTTGCACATCCTGGCGCGCGTGTGGCATGTGCTGGGCATAGGCTACTTCACCATCCTGCTGGTGGTCAGCCAGGTGGACCCGACCAACGCCCTGCCCTTCATGGCCCGCGCCACCGCGCAGACCCTGCTGGTCATCGGCGTGGGCAGCCTGCTGATCCTGCTGCTGAACGCCGCGCTGGCCAAGCCCATCAGGCTGCCTGACGACCTGCGCAAGCGCCTGCCGCTGCTGGAGGCTCGCGTCAACGCCTACGTGCCCGCCACCTTGAAACTGGTCGGCCTGATCATCCGCATCGTGCTGGTGCTGCTGGTCCTGGACGCGTGGCGCGCCTTCGACCTGTCGAGCTGGCTGGCCTCGGATGCCGGCGGCGCCGCCATCCGGATGACGGTGAACATCGTCATCGTGCTGCTGATCGCGGCGCTGGCCTGGACCGTGATCGCCAGCATCATCGAGCACCGCCTCAGCCAGAGCGAAGGACGCGGCATGCCCAGCGCGCGCGAACGCACCCTGCTGGCGCTGTTCCGCAACGCGGCGCTGATCGTCATCGTGACGATGACGCTGATGGTGCTGCTGTCGCAGATCGGCATCGACGTCGGCCCGTTGATCGCCGGCGCCGGCGTGGTCGGCCTGGCCATCGGCTTCGGCGCGCAGAAGCTGGTCCAGGACATCATCACGGGCATCTTCATCCAGCTTGAGAACGGCATGAACGAGAACGACGTGGTGCAGGTCGCGGGCGTGTTCGGCACGGTGGAGAAGATGACGATACGCTCGGTGGGCATCCGCACGCTGGACGGCGGCTACCATCTGGTGCCGTTCTCGTCGGTGGACGTGGTCGCCAACCACATGCGCGACTTCTCGTACCACCTGGGCGAGTACACCATCGCGCATCGCGAAAGCGTGGACGACGCGATCGTGCATCTGCGCGCGGCCTTCGCCGAGCTGATGACCGACACCGTGCTTGGCCCCGAGATCCTGGAAGACATCACGGTTGCCGGCGTTACCGCGGTCAACGAGAAGGGCGTGACGATCCGGATCCTGATCAAGACCACGCCGGGCATGCAGTGGGCCGTGCAGCGCGGCTACAACCGGCTGCTGAAGAAACACTTCGACGCCGCCGGCATCGAACTGCCTTATCCGCATACCGTGGTGTACTTCGGCCAGGACAAGCGGGGCTACGCGCCGCCGGCGAATGTCTTCGTGCAGGCCGAGCGTCCCGACGAAGGCGAGGACGCCCGCGCCGCCGGCCACACCCGGCGTCCGCTGGAGCCCGCGCCGCGAGGCGAGGACTCGGCCGAAGTGCTGGGCAACGAGCTGGAGGCGCGCGAGGAAGGCGAAGCGCCGCGCGCGTAGCAGACGCGCGTGGCAAAGGCGAGTAGCGGCGCGCTTGCGCGTGCCGCCTACTTCCCGTACGTGGCGATCAAGGTTTCCAGCGGCACGTGACCCTGGCACAGCCCCGAACAGGCGGGGCGTGCGCCATCTTCCAGCGCAATCGCATACTTCACCGCCGGATCGTGCTCCAGGCGCTGGCGCAGCGCCGCCAGTTTGGGCCAGCGGGACTTTGCAGCGACCTCATGGAAATCCAGCCAGCGCGCCACGCCGACCAGCACGGCGTCCGCCAGCGTCGGACGATCGCCTACGAGGAACGGCGTGTCGCCCAGCATCGCTTCGAGCTTGTCGTGCCGCTCGATGACGCGTTGCGCGCCCCAATCCCGCAGCGTTTTCTGCAAGGCCGGATCAGGCGGATCCATTTCCAGGGCGACCCAATGCGGGGTGAAGGCGGCGGTAAAACCGGTGTTCAGAAAAGCCATGAACTGGTGCATGCGGTCGGATTCCGGCGACAGCGGATCGAAGCTGATCCTGCGCTCGTCATCCCGGTTTTCGATCCAGCGCGCAATCGCCATGGTTTCCGTGAAAACCGCGCCTTGTTCGCTGACGAATGCCGGCGTTTCGTGGCGCGCGTTGATCCGCGCATAAGAAGGCAGACGCATTTCGTTCAGCATGTCCACACGGCACAGGCGATAGGGTTTGCCCAGCCACTCCAGCGCAGCGACGAGCCCCATGGAACTTCCCAGCGGAAAGCCATAGACAAGAATGGGTTCCAAGATTTCTTTCTCCGTAGATGAGGGTCACGCTGCGCAGCGGATTGAATTCTACGGATCTGCTAGGCTAAGTAAATTACGCACATTTTTGTCACCATGACTCTCCCATGAAAGACCTGGTTTCGCGCTGCCCCATCGAGGAAGTCATGCAGATACTGAGCGGCAGATGGCCGGCGCTCCTCATCTACTACCTCAAGGAAGGCACCAGACGCTTCAGCGACCTGCGCCGCGACAATCCGACCATCTCGCATCGGATGCTGACGCTGGAGCTGCGCAAGCTGGAGTTGGCCGGGATCGTCCTGCGCACTGATTTCGCTGGCTATCCGCGGCGCGTGGAGTACGAGCTCACGCCTTCCGGCAGAACTCTCGTGCCGCTGCTTGATGCGCTGGGCGACTGGTGGGACGAGCATGGCGAGGCGTCCGAAGACGCCTCCTGAGCAGGCCTGCCAGCTTTCAAGCCGGGCTTATCCGCCCCCCTGCTTGCCGGTGCCGATCAAATCCAGCAAGCCATCCGACAAGGTCCCGCGCCAGACCAGGTAATCGTGCCCGCCCGCCACCTCGCGGTGCGTCACCAGATAGCCCTTGGCACGCAGCACGTCCCGCAGATGGCGGTTGGTCTCCAGGATGCCCGGCTGGCCGCCGCGTCCGGACTCGAACAGCCCCGCGCCGAGGAAGAAGCGCACCGGCAGCTTGCGCACCGCGACGAACTGCCGCGTCAGCCACTGATCCTCCTCGCCGGCCGGCGACCACCAATAGGAACCTGACTGACTGAGCACGTTGCCGAACACTTCGGGGTGGCGCAACGCCGCATAGGCCGACGCGAGCCCACCGTAGCTGGAACCGCCGATGACCGTACGCGCGGCAGGCGCGCTGATGCCTTGCTTGCGCGCCCACGGCATCAGCTCTTTCGCGAGAAAGTCCGCAAAGTCGGGATTGGGCGGCAACTCCTGGCTGCGGGACTCTGCCGTAGGGTTGTCGACAAGCAGCGCCGCTGTCGGGGGAATGACACCGGCGGCGATCATGTTATCCAGGATGGTGGGCGTGGGTACGCGGCCCAGATAGGCGCCGGCATCGAACAGCACCAGCACGTGATTGTCCGCCGCGCCAGGCTGCCAGCCAGCAGGACGGTACAGGTGGATCTTGCGCGTGTTGCGCATGAGATCGCTGCGCAGCTCCTTGGTCTCGACCGTTCCCTGCCGCACGTCCGCGCGGGGCTCGACCCAGGGCTGCGGCGGCGCGTCCGCCAGTTCCAGCATGGAATAGGTCTGGTACGCGTCGACGCCGCGCACGGGGTATGCCTTGGGATTGTGCGGATCGGCCTGCGCCGTGGCCAGGATCGCGCGGCGCCGCGCCATGCCGGAGCCCGGAAGCTCCGGCACATCCGGCGCCAGGCGATAGGATAGGCGCGTGGACCGGGGAACGACGAAGCTGGCATGCCAGACATCGGAATTGCCCAGGCGCGCCAACTGAGCATGGTCCGACGATGGCCCGCCGAACAGGCGCACATTGCGTTCGGCGCCGCGCCACAGGAACGTGACGCGGTCATGCCTGGCGTCCACGGCCTCGACCAGCGGCGTGCCTCGCTGAGCCACCTCATCCCAAAAGGCATCCGTCGTGCCGCCAGCGGCCAGCGTCGCCGCCAGCGCGGCCAGGCGCGGGCTGTCGAACGCCGGCGCGGACGCACGTTGTTCCGCAAGGGGCAGGCGTTCCGTTACGGCCCAGCGGAACAGGCCCTGACCCTGCGCGCGAACGGTGTAGAGGCCGTCCTCCGGCGCCACCAGCATCAGGGCTCCGGCCGGTTTCTCGCCGTCGCTCAGCCGGCGCACGTGCTGCCCGGCGCTGTCCAGCAGATCCAGGGTCACGCCGGATTCCGCGGCCCAAGTGCCCGCGAGGAACTCTCCCTTCCGTAGCGAAATTCGTTCGTCCATATGGGCCTCGGGTGTGACGACGCCCTGCCTGGACTGCGCCGCGGCCATACCCGGCGCCATGCCTATCATCGAAACCGCCAGCGCGGCCGACGACATCCAATCCCGCCATTCCAATCTGTTCTTGTTACGCATGTTCATCCGTTCGGTTGTTCACGGCCCGTTCGCAGCGGTCCGCTATCCTTCGCGCGCGGCGAGCCTTCTGGGCGCCCATGCGCTATCAGCGTCGCCTCGTCCTATCCTGCGCGCGCTGGCCTTCGCCATCCAGGCAAATCCCAGCCCCGCCGCCAGGGCCGTCGCATCCACTGCCAGCGCCGCGGCCGACGTGTGCGCCCAAAGCCCGGAGGCGGGAAACAGCCCACCTACGAGCGAGGTCGCGGGTATCGCCAGCGTCAATGCTGCCGCGACCCATAGCAGATGCACCCCTGCCGCGGCGCCCCCGCGCAGGAATGCCCAGGCCAGGCTGGCAAAGAACGCCACGTAGTACAGCGCCCGGAGCCAGGCATTCAGATCGCCTACGTACCCGCTCAACCATTTGGACGCGACCATCATCAACGAGATGCCACACACGCACCCCAGGCAGACGCCCACGGTCGCCGACGCCATCAGCCGCGTGTCCAAGCGTTGCACTGGAATCTCGCCCGTCTGCCGGTTGGCGCGCTTGCGACGGGTTTCTATCCACAGCAGGTTGCCGCTATAGAACAGCCATGCGCCCGCAAGTCCAAGCAGGAAATAAAGCCACTGCACTGCCGCGCCGCCGAAGGAAGCCATATGCAGCGCGAAGAAACTGCTGATCCAGAGGTTGGGCGCGTCCTGCCCGCCCGGCAGATAGTCGCGGTTGAGCACCTTCCCGCTGTAGGGATCGAGCGCCACGAAGCCGCCTCGCGCCCGCGGCGACACCGCACTGTCGTCCTTGCCCCAGACGCGTACGATGGCGCGCGGGCTGGTGACCTGTTGATACTGCAGCGTGTAAGGCTCGAAACCCGGCGCGAGATCGCGCGCCTGGGCCAGCAGTTCCGCGGGCGTCAGCATGTCTGCGGGATTCCGGGCCTCTCCAGCGGGCGCGCCGCCGCCCGACCGCTGGAAAACGGATTCAAGCTTGCCTTCGTACATGAGCTTGTCCTGCAGATCGTAGATTCCGTCGTGGAACGCGAACACGACCGAGCTAAGCGCCATGACGATGTGAAATGGCAGCGAAACAATGCCCACCACGTTATGCGCATCCAGCCACATGCGCTTCAGGTTCTTACCGACCCGCAAGGCGAAAAAGTCCTTGACCAGCGACGGCAGCAGCACGATCACTCCCGACACCAGGGCGATTGCATAGAGCGATGCGACGATGCCCATGAACCAGCGGTTGGGATCGCTGTCGACAGGCAGGCCCACCACGCGGTGGAGCACGTCGATGAACGACATCAGCCCGCTCGGCGCGGACTCCTCCAACCGCAGCTCGCCGCCCGCGCCCAGATAGGCGACATGGTGGCGGATCGACGATTCATCGTGATCGTCGGCCTGCCCGTCACGGACTTCCCAGGTCATGCGGGCCGGCACGTGTTCGGCGTCCTGCAGATGGATGCTGAACCCCTTGGCCACATCCGGCCGCGCTTGCAGGGTTCTGGCGATAAGGGCGGGCGCTTCTTCCAGCGGCACGGGCGCGACGACCGCGGGCGGCGTTGCCCAACGGGTAAGCGGCTCCTTGAATACTGTCAGCGCGCCGGCGTAGAAGGCGATGAACAGCGCCATTCCGGTCAGGATGCCCGTCCAGGTATGGACGGATTTGTAGATGCGTATGTAGTCGGCTCTCATGATCGCGGACTCCCTTCAGATCGCCTTGACGACTAGCAGTCCGCCGTAGAGCAGCACGCAGGCTCCGCCCAGCCAGATCCACGCGCGCAGGCCGCTGGTGAAAAAGTAGACGGTGCTCGCGACGCCGAGCCAGACCGGCGGCACCAGCCACATGGCAAGCTGCGAACGCGTCGCCAATGGAATGCCGGCCATCCAGGCGGCAAGCGCCGCGCTGGCGCCCATGGCCAGCGCGAAACCGAGCAATGCGCCTGCCAGGCTCTTCGATATCCAGTCGCGCCGGATCGGCGCGGGCTTAACGGGCTTCATGCCTATCGCTTCCGCGCAAGCCCGCCAGCACGCCCAGATACGGCATGAGGCTGAAGAACAGCATCAAGGCCGTGCAGAAAACGAACACGGCCGCGACGGCAGAGAATGCGCGCAGGCAACCCCAGCCGCCCAGCGCGAGCAGCAGAATGCCCGCGACGCGGGCGGACAGGACCGGCCAGGACGTGGCGCCCCATCGCTGATTGGGCGAGGCGCGATAGATACAGAAACTGCCCAGGAACAGGCTTGCCAGGCTGAAAAGAATCAGGACTTCCATGGTCACCTCTGAATGAATTGCCCGAGACCTGCCTGCCTATCCCTGCCCCGCATCGACTGTCCGGAACAGGGACCGACAAAACATCCCGCATTCAGAAACTGATGCTGGCGGAGGCGGTTACGGTGCGCGCCGGCCCCAGCGTCACGATAGGCGTCGTGTCGCTGAAACTGCCGGCGTAATAGTGCTTGTCGAACACGTTGTTGACATTCAGCCGGTACACGACGTCCCGGCCGTTGATCTGCGTGGCGTAGCGGGCGCCCAGGTCCAGTTGGCCCCAGCCCGGGATCTGCAGCTTGTTGGCCGCATCGGCGTACTGGCTCGAAGTCGCCTGCACGCGCGCGCTCAGCGTCACGCCGGGCACCCACGGCGTATCCCATTCCAGCCCGGCATTGGCCTGCCAGCGCGGCGCGCCCACCGCGGTATTGCCGTCATAGCGGCCATACGAGGTCTTGACCTGCGTGCCTTGCGTGTAAGTGACGCCGCCCAGCACGCGCACGCCCGCCGCCAACTCGCCGAAGGTATTCCACTCCACGCCGCGGACACGCTTCTCGCCGCCGTCCGCGTACGTAGGCTTGGCCGTGGAGCCCTCCGTCACCAGCATGGGCTTGTCGATCTGGAAGACTGCCAGGGTATTGGTGAAGGTGCCGGCATTCCACTTGACGCCCAGCTCCTGCTGCTTGGTCTTGTACGGCGCGAACACCTGGCCATAGTTGCTGGCGCTGGTGTCCGTGACGCTATCGCCCTTGCTCAGGCCCTGCACGTAGTTGGCATACAGCGAAACGTCCGGTCCCCAGGGCTTGACGACGATGGCGACGGCCGGCGTCACGGCGTCCTCGTCATAGCGAGCCGTCGTCTTGCCGCTCTTGTCGAAGTTCGTCGTCTTCACGCGCTGGTTGCGCAGGCCGCCGGTCAGGAGCAGCTTGTCGTCGAAGAAGGACATGGTATCCACCAGCGCCAGGCTGGACAGCGTATTCTCCGCCGTCTTGGGCGCGCTGCCCGGCACCGCCGGCATGACCGGCGTGATCGGGTCGTAGATGTTCGACTTGAAGGTCGATGCCGTGCCGGTGGCCGACCCGTCCTCGAGCTTCAGCAAGGAGGCCTGGAGCACCAGCTCGTGCCGCACGCTGCCCGTGTTGAACCGCGTACGCAGCCCGCCTTCGGCCGAGGTGGCATCGGTGTAGGCGCGCTGGCCGATGATGGAGCCGGTGAAATTGCCATTGGCGTCTATCTGCCGCGCGTGAGTGCCGTTGATCAGGCCCGATTGATGGCTGTCGCGCCTGCCCACACCGGCAAAGGCCGATACGCTGTCATTGAAGCGGTATTCAGCCCGCGCCATGACGGCGTTGCTCTGGATGCTGCCATAGCCGGTGCTGAACTGGTTGATGCGGGGATCGGGCGCGTCGGGCACGACGGAGCCGCCGAACCAGAACATGGCCGGCGTGCCGCCCGAAAACGACTCCTGGCTGTGGTAAGCGTCTATCGACGCGCTCAGGGCGCTGCCGCGATAGTCCAGGCCGGCGGACAGGAACTCGCGCTTTCTGGATTGGCCGTCCAGCGTGGTGGCGCCGTCGCTGAAGGAACCGTTGACGCGCGCGCCCCATTCATTGGCGGAGCCGAAACGGCGGCCGGCATCGATGGTCGTGCCCAGCTGGCCGTCGGCCTGCCAGTTCACGCCGAAGGTGGCATTGGGCGTGTCTTCCGCCCGCTTGGGCACCAGGTTGATCGTGCCGCCCACCGCGCCGCTGGGCGCCATGCCGCTGAACAAGGCGTTTGGGCCTTTCAGCACCTCCACCCGCTCGACGAACTCCAGCGGCGTGCGCCCCATGGGCGCCAGGCCATACATGCCATTGATCGCCACGTCGTTCTGGTTGACGTCGAAACCGCGGATGCGGAAGTTCTCGTAGGCATGCCCGCTCGACGTCGTGAACCGCACGGAAGGATCGTTGGCCATCACGTCCGCCAACGTACGCGCCTGCTGGTTCTGGATCAGCTCGGAGGTATAGCTGGTGACGTTGAATGGCGTGTCCATCACGTCCTGATTGCCCATCAGGCCCAGGCGCGCGCCCTGCGCCACCTGCCCGCCGGCATAGGGCGCGGGCAAGTCTTCCTCCGAGACCGAACCCGCGGTCACGGTGACGGGCTGCAGCGTCGTGGCTTGCGCCGCGGTCTGAGCGGCGGCGCTGGCGGGAAGAATCAAGGACAGCGCGACTGCCGGGCTAAAGCACTGGACGCACAGCGAGATAGTCAACTGAGTTTTCTTGGCCACAATTCATCTTTCCGATATCTAAATGCGAATGCTTATCAGATGAATTATATATTTAAGAGAGTGCTATTGACCAAGAAATCAGGAGTCCGCAGCCAGAATCCGCGCGAATTGGCACGCAATTCAATAAGAATCAAAGGCTTATATTTTTTTTATTGACATACCAACGCAAAATTCCGCGGCCTCGGTTTGGAAGTCGCCAGCCCGGGCGCGGTTGGCAGAAGCGACAACGCCATCCCGCCGTCCCCAAGAACAATCCGCGCCGGTAAACTGCGCCGTCATCTCGGCGCCGACAGGCCCGCCGAACGCTTATACAACCTGGAGAGCTACACAAGATGATCCGTCATCTGGTCCTTGCAGCATCGTTGGCCGTGGCAGGCAGCGCCGTGGCTGCCCCCTCTTTCAACTGCGCCAAAGCCGCGACTCCGGTCGAAAAAGCCATTTGCGCCCACCCGGCCCTGGCCGACCAGGATGCGGCCATCGCGCAGCAGTACAAGGCGGTGCGCGCCAAACTCGACGCCGAGGCAGTCAAATCGCTGACCGCCGACCAACGTTATTTCCTGGGCGTGCGGGACAGGATCTACGACGAACCCTTTTCGGGCAGCACGCCGGTCAGGGAGATCGGCACCAGCATGCGCTACCGCCTGGATTTTCTGAAGTCCATCAATCCGCAGCCGCCTGCCGGTTTTGTCGGCAAGTGGAAGAACGTCGAAGGTGAAATTGAAATCACCCGCGGCGCCGACGGTCAACTGCTCGTGGCCGCCAATTCGGCCGAGCCCTACAGCGGCCGCTGGGTCTGCGATCTGAGCGGCAAGGCGGTCGCCGTAGGCGACAGCATCATCGTCACCTATCAGGACGGGCCGCCGTGGACGCTGGACCTGACGCGCCGGGGCGCGGTGCTGGTGGTGCGAGAAACGCCGCCCGCCGGAGTGGAGAAAGACGGCTTCGGTCCGCCGTTCTGCGGCATGAACGGCAGCCTGGCGGGAGACTGGTTCGCGGTGCGCTGATCAAAGGCATCCCGCAGCTGCACGCAAACTCGATGCGACTGCGTGCCGCCGGACACCACGATTACACCGATGACGCAGCCGTTCCGAGGGCTGCAGCCAGCAAATCGGCCAGGCCACGCCCGGCGCTGCCATCTTCATCAAGATGCGGATTGTAGATAGTGATCTCAAGGCCGACAGCCTTGCCGCTCGACAGGACAATCCGCAGCGCGGCCGTCAGCTCTTCCCACGACAAGCCGCCAGGCACGCGGAAATCGACGGCCGGCATGATGGCGTCGTCAAGACAGTCTGCGTCGACGTGGATAAAGAAACCGTCCAACTCTGCTCGCGTCAGATGATCGACTGCCTGGCGCGCAGCAGCCTCGATGCCCATCGAACGTACTGCGGGGAGATCAAGCGTCTTGAGCGCTTCAGGGAGCGGCTGGCTGCCGTACTCTTCCTGGTCCTCATGATCGCGATACGCGAACGCAACAGCGTCTTCTGGGCGGACCAAAGGCCCGCGCCCTTCGATGTCGGCCAATAGCGGCGGACCATGGCCGGTGACGAAGGCAAGATCCATAGAAGCGCCTTCGCCGTTGGGTTCCGCCTCAGGTTGGAAAAAGTCGGCGTTGCCGTCGATGAAGAGCAGACCGTAACGGCCGCGCCTGCGCAACGCGAGCATGGAACCCAGCAGGATTGTGCAATCGCCGCCTAGCAGCACCGGAAACTCGCCCGCATCAAGCAACGCGCCCACCGCGTCGGCAAGCTTGGGCGACCACGCCGCAATGGCCTTGGCGTTCAGGGTGCCGGTCTCGGGATCGGGCGTCGGATTCTTGGGAGGCACGGCAAGTCGCCCGGCGCGGCGTGCATGGATGCGCTCAGCAAGGCCGTGGGCCAGGAGCTGATCAGGCAGACATTCCACACCGTCGGTCGCCAAGCCTAGCGTGGAAGGGGCTTCGAGGATTGCATAGGAGAGAGTCGGCATCAGCGCCTCCGGGGCGGCCATTCCGCAAGAAATATGATGCCAGACTACAAATTGCGGCGCGAAAGCTCAATCCGACACCGTATCTTCCGTTTCCCTACGGAGACGCGGGCGGCTCCCATGACCCGTGCGAGCCCTGGAGCAAGGCTCTTCAAGCCTGCGCGCGGCGCGGTAGCCAGCGCCAGAACACGCCGGCCGCCACCAGCCCCAGCGTGCCAACACCGAACGATGCGCCGCCGAGCGACACCAGGGCGGTCAGCACCGACAGCGCCACGGGTCCGCCGCTCGAGCCAAGGTCGGCCATGAAACGCCAGATGCCAAGGAACTGCGTGCGCGCGCCCGCTGGGGCGGCGTCGGCGCCCAGTGTCATGACGATGCCCGATCCGATGCCGTTGCCGAAGCCCAACAGCGCCGACACCAGGATGAAGCTCGCCACCCCGTCGGTAAGCGGGATCGCCATCAGGCTCAGCCCCATCAGCAGCGTGCAAGGCAATGCCACCCACAAGCGGCCGCGCTGGTCCATCACCTTGCCCGCCGGATAGAACACCGACATGTCGACTGCGGCGACCAGCCCGTAGATGAGCGAAGTGGTGGCGGCGTCGAGGCCCAGATGATCTGCCCACAGGGGAATCACCACCTGGCGCGACGCGCGCAGCGCGCTGATCAGCATCACGCCCACGCCGAGCGTGGCGTACACGCCGCGATGGTCGCGCGCAACCTCGCCCATGCGCGCGCGCGGCGCGCCCGCGCTCACGCCCGCCGAAGGCTCGATGTCGGGCGCCTTGATGGCGATGAGTCCTGCGCCGAGCATGGCGCAGATGGCAACCCAATAGGCGCCATCCAGCCCCACGAAATGAATCAGGGCCGCCCCCGCGAAAGGGCCGAAGAAAGTACCGATCCGCGTCGTTCCGCCGAGCGTGGACAGGGCGCGCGCCCTGTACACCAGCGGCACGACCTCAATCATGTAGCTCTGGCGCGCCAGCTGAAACACCGACTGCGCGCATCCTTGCATCAGCATCGCCAGCGCCAGCACCCAGAGGTTGGGCACGCCAATCACGAGCAGCAGGCCGACCACGCTCAACACCGCCGCGCCAGCCATGGCGCGCTTCTCGCCGAAGCGATGCGTAATCAGCGCGGACGGAATATTGGAAAACAGCGAGCCGACCCCGATGAGGGCGGCGATCAGGCCGGCGGTGGCTATCGACGCTCCTTGATCGCGCGCGGTGAGCGCGATCACGGGAAGAATGGCGCCGTTGCTGATGCCATAGAGCAGCGATGGGCCGAACGCCGGCACGGCGATCTGCTTCAGATTGAACGAATCGGGTTGCGACATGGCGGGAGAATGGGAGACCGGCCGCCTGTCCGCCGCCTTGCCGCGGGGCACGGGACCGGTCCGGCGGACATTGGCGCGGGATGCCGGAAGTGTAGCTGGCGCCCCTCGCGCCCGCCTGTCGGCCAGCTGACAGCCGCCGCGTCTCTCGCCAGCCGTTCAAAGTCCGGCAGACACCGGCTTTCCCTTCCCGGCGAAGCAGGCCGCAACGCTTGACAATCCTTGACTGTTGAGTCCTGGCGATACATTGCAACACACTGTAATCTTTTTCCATACAAATTGTGTCGGCCGAGCATGCGCTCGACTGTGTACCGTTCCACGTATTCGCCTGTCCATGCCCGCAACCCTTCTTGAATGGTCCGTGCCTGCAGCGATCCTGATGTGCGCCATCGGACTCTGCGCTGCACGCTTCATCGGCTTCAATACGCTCCGGTGGGGCTGCGCCCTGGCCTGCCTGGGCGCAGGCTACGCCATCATGCTGGTGCAGGCCAGCGCACTTTCCCCATATAAACAGGTCGTCGAGGATGCTTTCATTCTGGGCGGCGTCATCCTCGCCTGTCGCGCCCTTCAGAGCCGCAGGCGCAGCCAAGTTTCCCCCTACTTCGATGCTGCGGTCCTGCTTGCCTCGACGGCGATGGTAGTTGTCTCGGTGGTGCTGTTTGCCAGCGCGAAGCTGGAAACGTTCTTCGTGCAAGCCTGTTGCGCGCTCGTGACCTGGCGGGCCACGCTGTCCTTCGCCAGGCATGCCGTGACTACGTCGGACAGGGTGCTCACCGCCGCGTTCCTTTTCATCTCCCTCGTGTTGACGGGCCAGTGCATCCTGTACATTGCCGCCCCGATTCCGCCGCTCTCGACGGGCGAATGGAGAACGTCGGTCTGGGGCATCCTGATCCAATACACCGGACTGCTCGGAAGCATAGTCCTGACCTTCGCGGTCTTCATCGCGACGAGCTACGACGCCATAGAGAAGTACCGTCGCCATGCCCATACCGACGCCTTGACGGGCCTGCTGAACCGCCAAGGACTCGATAGTCTGCTTGCCTCCGGACGCGCATTCTCGGATGCGGCGACACCGACCGCGCTGATCATGGCCGACATCGACAACTTCAAGCGCATCAACGATGTCTTCGGCCACGCGTTTGGCGACATGGTGCTTGCCCGATTCGGCGCCCTGCTGAGGCCGCAAGCAGACACCCGCATCCATGCGGCCCGGCTGGGAGGAGAAGAATTCCTGCTGCTGCTGCCCACGGCAAGCCTGGAAAGCGCCACCGCAATCGCCGAAGAGATCCGTGCCAGTTTCGTGGCGCAGCGCTGGGCGCCACAGGTTCCAGATTCCCGCTTCACTGCAAGCATGGGAGTGACCCTCGTGCAGGCAGGAGAACCTTTCGCCAGCGCGTTGAAGCGGGCAGACGACCTGCTTTACGAGGCGAAGCGACAAGGACGGAACTGCACGGTTGCGGGTATGGCGCCGGCCGAGGCCGGGCATGGCCGCCACGCGCCTGGCGACAACGCAAGTACTCAAGCGTGTTGCGCACAGGCATGAAGTCGCTGGCTCGGCCCGCGCCGCACGCAGAGACCCCGAAAGAGTTCAAGGCGGCGGGCAGCGCGCCGCGCTCATAGCGTCATGACCGGCTCGTCTTCGATTCGAAAGAACAAGGCGCTCGGCCCCATGATGCCCGTTCCGTCGAGATACTCGAAGGCAACGCGCTGGCCCGGCGCGGCAGCTTGCCCTAAATGCTCGACCCGGTACATCACGCCCCCGATGCGATAGTTGTGAACCAGCGTGGAAATGTTCGAGTTGGTCGCGCGCACGCGATAGCTCACGACTTCCTCGACCAAGCCGCGTACCCCGAGCTTGTAGCGGGCCCGCTTCAGCCTGGGGCTGCGCACGCCCAGCGCGAATCCCGTGAGAACGAAGAATGCGGCCAGCAGGATCAAGGGCCCCAGGAACAGGCTGCCGACCAGCGGCGCCAGGGCGAGCACGTAGAAGAACTTGCGCAGGCTCAATTCTTCCTTGCGCACGGCCTCGCGGTCGGCATTGCTGACTTCCTCGACCGAATTCCAGGCCTGCGCGCTCATCGGGTACTCGGCCAGCAACAGCACGGGTGGCGCGTCGGGGTCCAGCGTCAGCAAGTGCAGGCGCACGGGTAGGTCCGTCAGCGCCACGGCCGTCACAGGCCGGAAACCTTCTCGAGTGTCCCTGGCGATCTCGTTCCAAAACGGCAGAGCTACGTCCACGCGCTGTTCGCCGAAGACGTAGCAGATGCCGGGACTCCCGGCCGGACCAAAACCGGTCAGGTGCCCGGAAACGATCTGCTTGGGTACACGCCCCTTCAACACCCGATTGAAGCGGCGCCAGGCTTGCGGCAGGCGCAGCAACCTGCGTCCAAGAAAGACCGCGAAGCAAGTCATCGCCACTGTGCACAACAGGATCACCACGCCGTCAGCGCCGCGGCGCAGGCTGCGATCGGACGCGCCAAGCACGACGAACATGATCGCGCTGCTCGCCAGCAGCAGGAACATCAGCCCCGCGAACACGGCCGTCAGGAATCTGCCGCGACGGCCACGGCGCAGCAGCACGATGTCCTCATCGGCCAGGGGTTCTTCCGTGACTTGCAGCATTGCGCTCATGCTACCCCGGCAGCTTGCGCTGCTTGCGCGCCGCGCGTTCGGCCAGCCGCTGCGCCATATCCTGCTGGCGCTGCAGCAGATCGGCTATCTGCTCGGCGTAGAGGTCGGTGAGGTCGCCGGCCTGCGGCTCCACTTCGGTCAAGTCATCGATCACCACGACGGTCCCCGTCTGATCCACGCCCCAGATCCGGCTGCCGTCGCCCACGATCTTCAGCACGGGCAGGATGCCGGGCAAACCCGCCTCGGCGAGCTGGCGCTGCTGCGCCGAGATGCTGGCCCATTCGGGCAACTCCGGCGCATCGACGCCCAACAGCACCAGGCCGCGCCAGAACGTCCAGGCGGGGCCGACCTCGAACTCCTTCGCGTGCGGCCAGACTTCCTCGCGTGCCATCACGCACAGGCCGTTGGTACGCCCGCAGAAGGCCGCAAACGCCGAAGGCAGCGGGAAGCCGACAGCGGCCTCCAGAGCGGCGATCGCCTCCGCATCGGGCGCGGGCGCGGCCACGACCTCGAAATGTTCAGTGTCCACGGGATCCAGGATTTCCCACATGCGTTGATGAAACTGTTCGGCGATCATGGTCATGCAAGCATCCTGAAGCTAAGAAAAGTCCTGGTTCGCCGCGAAGACGGGAGCCTGGAGGGCGCACCACTATATCCCTGTTTGCGGCGGACCTGCCGATGCGAACGTACGAGCCACGGCGTGCCCAGCGCCTTCAGTCCCGCCGGCCAAACAGCATCGTCAATCCGAACAGCGCTCCCAGCCCGCCAACGATAGCCAGCGACATCGACGGTTCGCGCAAGCTCAGCGCCATGACCGCCACTCCCGCCCCCAGCACGACGATCAACAAGCCCACCAGGCGTCCTGCGTTGGAACCATAGAAATGTGTGCGGCGCGCCGCCTGCGTACCGGCGGGCTGGCGCGTATGCCACGCCGCCAAGGCCTGCTCAAACTCGCGCAACAGACGTTCACGTGTGGGCCGGTCCACTGCAGTGACCAGCAACGTCGGCAGGCCGGGGCGGACCAGCTTGAGATAATCGTCGGTGCCCCAGCGGGACAAATGGGCGAAGGCGACGGCAGAGCGGCGCGAAAACTCCAGCCCTTCGGACGTCACCTTGACGGTATTGCGTGTGGGAAAGCCTTTGAACGCCACCAGCGGCGGCACCAGCAACCCCAGCACCGCCAGCACAACCGCCAGAACAATCGGCCCACGGTTGAACACCACCAGCATGAAGCTGCCCGCCGCCAGGGCGAAGGCCAACGGCACCGACAACTGGTGCCATCGGGTATAGACCGAGACCTGAATCCCGTCGTTGCTAGTCATGTTTGAGCCAATTGCATGTCGACTTCTCCGTGAATGACGCACGTGTCACGATCAGAGTGTAATCATGCGCCTGTGCGGAACCTGACGCGGCATTGCCTCCAAGCGCCAAGAGGCCGCTTTGGATACGGTGGCTCAGATCAGGATTCGCAGATCCAGTCCGCAGGCCGGTCATCCGCCGCGAAGCGTACGGCCGGCCAATAGCCATCCATGAACCAGGTCGCGTCGCGCGGCGCCAGGTGCAGCACGTAGCCCCCGTCGGCCGCGACGATCAGGTCGGATGGCGTGAAGTGTTCCAGGAACGTCGCAGGGGGATCTTCGGGGTCGCCGCTGTCGCGTCCCGCCTGCCAGAGGAATTGCAACGCGGCGTCGCGGTGCGTCGCCAGCGCTTGAGCGATCGAGCGGGCCCGCGCCAGCAGCGGCGCCGCCGCCTGCGGATCGGCTGCCAGCAGCACCACGCGCAGCCGGCCTCCGTCGGCGGTCGCGCAATCCAGCCAAGTCTCCTGGGCAGGCAGGTTGTCGTGGGTATAGGGCTGCATGGAAGGTCCGCCTATCGGCGCTGTCGCGCCTCGGCGCGACGCCGGCCGACGTGCATGATCGCCATGCCCGAGATCGCAAGAGCGGCGCCGATGAACAGATTCGCGGGCGTGGCTTCACCCAGCCAAAGGCTGGAGAACAGCACGCCGAACACGGGCACCAGCGTGATGTAGCCCGAGGCCGCGCCCGCGCCCAGCGCCTTCACGCCTTCGAAGTACCAGGCGTAGGCGATCGCGGTCGCCCCGAACGCCAAAGCCAGCAGGCTGCCCCAGGCGCTGGCCGGCGCCTGCCCCAGCTTCTGCCAAGCCGGCACGCCTTCCACGATCAGGCTGGTGAGCAGCAGCATCAGCGCGCCGATCACGGTGGTCACCGTGGTGGTGGTCAGGGCGTCCACGCCTTTGAGCACCAGCCGGCCGATCAGGGTGTAGGCCACCCAGCAGGCCACGCAACCGAGCAGCAGCAGTTCGCCGATGCCTACGCCGGAGCCGGCAGCGGCTTGTGAAACCCCGCCGCCGATGGCGATGTACGCACCAATGGCCGACAGGACCATGCCGGCCAGGATGGCGGGGTTGAGATGTTCGCGGAACAGGATCGCCGCCAGCAACAGCGTCGCGCCGGGGTTCAGCGTCACCACGATCGCGGCCTTGCCGGCCGGCACCAACTGCAGGCTCAACATGAAGAAGCTGGAGTAGCCAAAGACGCCCGCCAACGCGGCGGCGGCCAGGCCGAGCCATTGGTTGCGCGTCAGGGACTTCAGGCCGCGCAGCGCCGAGGCGCGATGCATCCACAGGACCAAGACCACGCTGGCAAACAGGAACCGCAGGCTGGCCGCGGCCAGTGGCGCCATGGACTGGGCGACGACCTTGCCCCAGGACCACGACGCGCCCCAGAGCGCTGCCATGCCGAGCAGGCGCAGGTGCGTGGCCATCAATGTATTTTTCATTTGTGCTTTGAATGTGAGCCGCGGCGGCCGCACGAAGCGACGGAGCAACCGCAACGCATCGAGGTTGGCCATCCCTGACGGCCGTCTATGCGCTGCGGGATTTTAGCTGGCAGCGGCGGCCGCGCAGGGCGAGATGCATCCGTCGAGCCGCTTTTGGCCCGCAATGGGCGGAATTCCGCCACGCCCCGCACGCGGCCTCGATCCACCCATTTGTTACAGACCTGGACTGGTTGGCGCAGTGCCGGAGGTGTCCGGCCCTACTTTGTGGTCTGCAAGCCATTCGATGGATACGCCTGCATCACGGGTGGCCATCCGTGCGTCTCTGCCTGACACGCCTGGCACCATGCATAAAGGGCGTCGTACATGACCATTCCATGGCCGAGCATGGCGTGGTCGTCGGTAAACAGGTGCGACAGCCCCAGCGACAGGGCGTACAACCCGCCTGATTCCGAGGTCAAGTCCAGCCTCGAGGTGTCGGCGCCCCGAACAATCCTGGCCAACCGATGCAGTGCCGGGTTTCCCGCCAACTGGAACTTCTCAAGAAATGCGTCGAAGCTGCATAGGTCGCCCACATGCGTCAGCTCGACGCCGGGAATGTCGTAGGGAATCGCTCCCGTTTCCCGGGCCAAGCGCAACACGTCCCCTGGCGGTACGTAGAGAAACTCGGGCGCCGCATCGATGAAGCGGGCGATCAGCCACGGACACGCGATGCGGTCGATCTTGGGGCGTTCTCGGGTGATCCATTGCATGATGGGCTCCTTGAAGGAAGGCCTAGTGCATCAGCGGATAGACGACCAGGCCAATGAGCGCGGCGCCTGCGACGATGGCCGGTTCGGGCAACTTCTTGAACCGCAGCAACAGCCCGATGGTGATGACGGCCAACGCCAGGGTGGGCGCATCGACGATCGAGCGCCGCGCAATCACGATGACGGCGCCGGCGATGGCGCCTACCGCCGCGGCCGTGACGCCATTGACGAAGGCAATGATGGCGGGCAGCTTGCCGTACTTCTTGAAGTACGGCGCCGGCAGAATAGTAAAGAGATAGCAGGGCAGAAAGGTTGCCGCCGCCGCCACGCTGGCGCCGGGCAAACCGGCCACCAGATAGCCGATGAAACCAACCGTGATGACCACGGGCCCGGGCGTGATCATCGCCACCGCCACGGCGTCGACGAACTGACCATCGTTCAGCCAATGGAACTGGGTGACGACGCTGCCGTACAGGAAAGGCACGATAGCCAGGCCCGAGCCAAAGACAAACGCGCCGGCCTTGGCGAAGAAGATAGCGATCTGCGTCAATAGCGGCCAGTCGATGGCGGCTAGCGGACTGCCGGCCGCGGGTAGCGATACGGCGGCAAGCGCCGGCAGATTGCCGGATTTCAGCCATAGGGGCGGCGCGCGCCGGAGCCAGTTGATGACGCCAGCCACCAGGAACAGCCAAGCGACTTCCGACTCCGTGATGACGGTAACGGCGGCGAGCGTCAGGTAGATCGCCCACAGCAGCTTGTCCTTGCCGACATTCTTGGTGGTGAGCTTATAGCCGCTGATGGCAATGATGCCAATCACGGCCGCGCCCACGCCGTAGAACACGGCCTGCATCCAGACCAGCCCGCCGAAGCGCACATAGGCCCAGCCCAGGGCGACGACCATCAGGAAGGACGGAAGTACGAACGCGATGCCCACCAGCGTGGCGCCGAGGACGCGGTAATGCACGTAGCCAAGGTAGATGGCGAGTTGCGCGGCCAGCGGACCGGGCGCAAGTTGAGCCAGGGCCAGGCCCTCCTTGTAGTCAGCCTCCCCGATCCAGCCCCGTCTTTCCACCAGGTCGCGGTGCATGTAGCCTGCCAACGCGACCGGGCCGCCAAAGCCCAGCGAGCCCAGGCGGACGAAATACCAGAGCAGTTGCCAGAGGGCGTAACGCGGCGGGGCAACGGCGTTTTGCGCGGTAGGGTCTTGGATCGAAGTCGTCATGGCAGGCGCCTTGAAGACAGATAGTTCAGAAAGCTCAGGCTTTGCGGCCGCCGGAAAAATGGGCGTACAGCGAATCCAGCATTGCGCCGGCTTCGGCCAGCAACGTATCGTCATCGGACCAGCGTTTGCGCGCGCCAGCCAGCATGGCATCGAAGCCGGCGGCCTCTGGAGGCGCGGCGCCGCCCACGTCAAGCGCGTGCACCAGTGCTGCGAGGCGGGCGAGGCCACGGTTTTCTTCCAGGCCAAAGCTGGCGAGCAGAACCTCGAACGACACCCTGTCGCCCACGTGCGTGAAGGTGGCGCCGTCAAAATCAAAGCCCAGGGCATCGGCGGGGCACTCCGCCGGGTTCTCCAGCCATAGAAAGCGCGCGGACGGATCAATGAAGCGCTGGATCAGCCACGCACAGGCGACCCGGTCGACCCAGATATGGCGCCGGGTCGCCCAGAGTCGACCTTGATGGCGCATGGGATCGCGGCGCGCGATGCCGCCTTCGGCGGCGCGGGGTTCGCCAGGCGATTGCAGGGATTCGATGGCATTGGCGAAATCGCGCTGCTGTGTCTGAGCGCGCAGCGATGTTTCAGACGGGAAGAAATCGATCTGGCGCAACGCCTGGTAGCTGCGCTCGAAACGGCGCAGCAGGCGGTTCAGTTCCGCCACGTTCAAAGCGTCCAGCGTCTGACGCGCCTGGGCCAGCTCCGCCAGCCAGGCATCGTAGTCGGCCGAGCGATCGAAAAGGGCCTGGAACGCGGCGGATTCGTCCTTGTCCTGGGGCTGGACCCCCAGCAGCCAAGCCTGGCCGCCTGCCCAGCGTGCGCCGGCAGTAGATAGGCTCCATCGCGTAAGGCGGCGCAGCCCAGGATCTTGAGCTTGCGCCAGATGCGCATGCGCGCCGTGGCTCCGCCGGTGGGCAGGCTGACGATCAGCAGAAGCCAGGAGGGTGTGAGCGAGGAGTCCATGGAGAGCAGAGTAAGAAAACGTCGTGATCGCTGCAATCATGTAGAGATCGCTACGGCAGTTTTTTGATTTCCCCGATTAGCTTCGTGGTTTCTTCCACAACATCCCCCCAGGGGGGATATGATCCATGCATGAACAGACCCGATCCTCATCATCATCACGACGCCGTGGCCAAACGCCTCAAGCGGGCCGAAGGGCATTTGCGCAGCATTCTGTCGATGATGGAAGAACACCGTCCCTGCCTTGAGTTGGCTCAACAGCTGTACGCGGTCGAGCGTGCCATTTCCCAAGCCAAGAAGATCCTCATTCAGGACCATATCGACCACTGCCTGCAGGATGCGGTGGGAGAGCTGAACGAGGACAGGCAGCGCACGATCGACGAATTCAAAGAAATCACCAAGTATCTCTAAGCGCGCTATCCATGTTGTCTTTTTCCGATCTGATCGCCCAGGGCGCGTCGCACGCCTGGCTGTTTATTCCCAGCGCCATTCTGCTGGGCGCTCTGCACGGGCTGGAGCCCGGCCATTCCAAGACGATGATGGCGGCATTCATCGTCGCGATCCGGGGATCGGTGTGGCAGGCGGTGCTGCTGGGCATCACCGCGACCATTTCGCACACCTTTATCGTGTGGGGGATCGGCCTGGGAGGAATGTATCTCTGGCGCGGGGTCGACGCGGAAGAGCTGGAGCCTTATTTTCAACTGGCGTCCGGGGTCATCATCGTGCTGATCGCGGCCTGGATGTTCTGGCGGACCTGGCGCGACCAGCATGGCGCGGGCCACGCCCATCATCACCATGACCATGATCACAGCCACGGACATGAGGCTCATTCCCATGGCGCGGAGCGGCGCGAGATCGATACCGGACACGGTCTGGTCGCGCTGGAGGTGTTCGAGGACGGCGTTGCGCCGCGCTGGAGACTCACCAGCCTGCGGGGCGGGAATTGGCAAGCGCAGGACGTTTCCGTGACGACAGAGAGGGTCGACGGTGCGCGCCAGGCGTTCCGTTTCGCGCAGAAGGACGGCTATCTGGAGTCGGTTGAAGACATTCCCGAACCGCACGAGTTCATGGCCCGCCTCACCCTGGGTCACGGCGGGCATGTCCACAGCTATGACATCGCGTTCATGGAGCCGGATGAGCACCGGCATGACCACCTCCACGAAGAGCTGCGAGGCCTGGAGGTCGTAGGCGAGGGATACCAGGATGCACACCAGCTCGCGCATGCCAATGACATCCGCCGGCGCTTCACGAACCGGAACGTGACCAACTGGCAGATCGCCCTGTTTGGTCTGACCGGCGGACTGATCCCCTGCCCGGCGGCGATCACCGTGCTCTTGTTGTGCCTGCAGCTAAAGGAGTTCACACTGGGTGCCGTGCTGGTGCTGTGCTTCTCGATCGGACTGGCCGTCACGCTGGTGACGGTTGGAGCCGTCGCGGCGCTGAGCGTGCGCCAGGTCAACAAGCGCGCGCCATGGTTCAGCGCTGTGGCCCGGCGTGCTCCTTATCTCTCCAGCCTGCTGATCATCGCCGTAGGCATCTATGTGGGAATGAACGGATGGCTGGGCCTCCCCGCCAGATGACGCGCCGGCCGGGAGCCGCGGAGCAGTACCCGAAGGGCAACGCGCAGCGTGCGTCCGGCGCCAGGGTGAAACGCCATGAGATCGAAGACGAATACACAAGACGCGTCGGACGGTACGGGCGGCAGGAAACGGACGCCTTGGCGGGAGATCCCGCCCGGGGTGTGGGCGCTGGGGTGCGTCAGTCTGCTGATGGATATCTCCTCGGAGATGATTCACGCGCTGCTGCCGGCCTATCTCGTCACCGTGCTGGGCACCTCCGTGCTGACGGTCGGCGTGCTCGAGGGGATCGCCGAGGCGACGGCGTCCGTTACCAAGATCTTTTCCGGGGCGCTTAGCGACTGGCTCGGCAAGCGCAAGCTCCTGGCAGCGATCGGCTACGGGCTGGCGGCCTTGACCAAGCCGGTCTTCCCTCTGGCTTCGTCCGTTGAATGGCTGTTCGCGGCGCGCTTCATCGACCGGGTCGGCAAGGGTATCCGAGGCGCGCCGCGCGACGCGCTCGTCGCCGACCTGTCTCCCCCCCGCTTGCGCGGCGCCAGCTTCGGCCTGCGGCAGTCGCTGGATACCGTCGGCGCCTTCCTGGGACCGCTGCTGGCCATCGGTCTCATGTGGCTGACAGCGGACCACTTCCGAGCCGTGTTCTGGGTTGCCGTTGTGCCGGCCTTCCTGTCGGTGGCGCTGATCGTAGTCGGGGTGAGCGAGCCTGAACGCTCCCCGGCGCTCCGGCAGGTGCGAATGCCGCTACACCCCGACGAGCTGCGCCGCCTGGGCGCGGGCTTCTGGTATGTGGTCGCCGTGGCGGGGGTGTTCACGCTCGCGCGCTTCAGCGAAGCCTTTCTCATCCTGCGGGCGCAATCGGCCGGGGTATCGCTGACACTGGTCCCGCTGGTACTGGTGATCATGAGCCTTGTGTACTCAGTCTCAGCCTATCCGGTGGGAATCCTGTCCGATCACATGAACCGGCCCACGGTACTCGCCATCGGCCTGGCTGTGCTGGTGCTGGCAGATCTGGTCCTGGCCTGGTCGAGCGGCATCGCCGGGGTCGCTGCCGGCGTCGCGCTCTGGGGCTTGCACATGGGCTTCACCCAGGGCCTGCTGACGACACTGGTCGCCGATGTCGCGCCGCCAGAGCTGCGCGGCACCGCGTTCGGCGTCTTCAACCTGATCACAGGCGTTACCGTGCTCGTGGCGAGCGTCCTTGCCGGAGCGCTGTGGGACATGGGCGGTCCTCAAGCCACGTTCCTGGCCGGCGCGGGTTTCGCCTTGCTGGCGCTGGCTGGCTTGTGGGGGTTACGCGGCCGGCTGGTTGAAAAACCTCGGTATGTCGATGGATGAACGTCCATGTACAAGCTTGGCGAAGCGCGAAGCGATGGTCCTAATGCCGGGTCCTTCGCGCCCGTCAAAGACTCCTCAGGAAATCGACGAGCGCCTTGTTGACTGCCTCGGGGGCTTCCTGTTGCAACCAATGCCCCGCACCGGAAATGACTTCGGCAGCGCGCAGTTGGGGAACGAGGGCCGGCATGGCCGCGATGATCTGGTCCATGCCGGGAATCGCCAGGCCAGTATCCCTTTCCCCTACGAGATAAAGCGCAGGCACACCCACCGTCTTTCCCTCCAAGGCCCCCTGCAGCGCCCAATTGCGGTCCAGATTCCGGTAATAGTTAAGGCCGCCACGAAACCCGCTGGCTGTGTAGCTTTGTACAAAGGCAGCCAGATCCGACGGAGTAAGCCAGGCCGGCAAGGTCTGGGGGACCGGCAGCGAATCGAGCAGGCCACGGCCAGCGGCTACCATGCCAAACGGATTGGGCGTAGCGGGGTCGTCGCGCGGCCCGGCGTCGCCCGATGCCGCGAAGTAGATGGCGCGAAGGGTTGCGCTGATGTCGCGCTCGAACTCCTCTTCAGCAATTCCCGGCTCGTTGAAGTAATGCGTGTAAAACGCGGCGGACTCGGTTTTCGGGAAGAGGCGGCTGGGCGCAGCCGGCGCTCTGCGCATCATGGGAACGCCCAGGGCGACGACGGCCCGGAAGCGGTCCGGACGCAGTTGGGCTGCCTGCCATGCAATGCTGGCCCCCCAATCGCTCCCCACGATCACCGCGTCATCGGCCCCCTCGCTTTCGATAAGCGCGACAAGATCGCCAATGACATCCAAGGTCGTGAACGCCGCCACATCCGCCGGGCTGTCGCTGGCGCCATAACCGCGCAAATCCGGGGCCACGGCGCGGAATCCCGCCCGGGCCAGGACAGGAAGCTGGTGGCGCCAGGCATAGGCGGTCTCCGGGAAACCGTGGCACAGCAAGACGAGGGGGCCTACGCCCTGGGCCGTGACATTGAGCGTGATGCCGTTGACGGTCACAGCGCGTGTTTCAAGGTCGATCATCGGGGAAGCTCTCAGGAAGTATCCGGTGCAGCTATAATACCGTAACACCTATAGTTACGGTAAATCGATCCCATGGCCAATGACACCCGTCTTGCCCGCCTGCTGCACGTCTTGATCCACATGCATTTGCGCGGCGGCACGACCACTTCTGGAACGCTGGCCCAGATGCTGCATACGAATGAGGTGGTGGTGCGCCGATCCATGGCGGCGCTGCGCACCGCCGGCATGGTGACCTCCACGGGCGGGCGCAATGGCGGCTGGGTACTGGCCAGGGGACTGGAAACCATCACCGCGCGCGACGTCCATGAAGCCATCGCCCACGGCACGGTCTTTGCCATCGGGCCAGCCGACGACAATCCTGCTTGCCCCGTCGAACGGGCAGCGAACCAGTTGGTGGCGGATTCCCTGCGCGCAGGCGAGCATGCCTTGCTGCAACGCCTGGGCGCGGTATCGCTTGCCGAGCTCGCCGCGGAGATTGCGGCGCGCGAGGAAGGATGACGCCCGAGCTTTTATCGCTGTTCCAGCTACTGTTCCTTCAGCCCCAACGACTTCATCAGCGGGGCGAACAATTTCTTTTCGTCCTGCACGCGCGCGGTATAGTCGGCCACGCTCAGCGGTAGCGCCTCGGCGCCCGCATCGAGAAAGCGCGCCTGGATCTCCGGCCGCGCAAGCACCTTGTTGATTTCGGCGTTCATGCGATCGACCACATCATCGCGGGTGCCTGCGGCGGCATACATGCCGAACAGGCTGTCCGCGAAAACGCCGTCGATGCCGACCTCGGAAAAGGTTCGTATGTCGGGCGCCACGGCGGCGCGTTGCCGGCTCGCCACCGCCAGTACCTTCAGCTTGCCCGCTTGCACCATGGGAAAGACCGTGGCGGGTCCAAACGCGAAGTCGATCTGACCCGCTGCCAGGTCTTGTATCGCTGGCGCCACGCCGCGATACGGCGCATGGGTGGCCTGCATGCCAGTGGCCTGCTTGAGCAGCTCGCCAGCCAGATGCGGCGTCGTGCCGTTTCCGGCCGAACCGTAATTGAGAGGATCGGGCCGCTTGCGCGCGTATGCCACGAACTCTTCGAGCGTATCGACGCCAAGCGAGGACCGGACAAACAGGAACAATTGGCTATTGGCCAGCAAGGCAACCGGCCGCAGGTCCTGCTGCGGATCGAACGGCATGCTGGCGAACATCACTGGATTGACCGATTCGGTCGTCGATGGATTGAGCAGGAAGGTATGGTTGTCTCCACCATTGCGCACCACCTCGGCTCCCGCCACGTTGCCGCCCGCACCGCCGCGATTCTCCACGATAACGGTCTGCTTCAAGGCGTCGGCCAGGTGCGGCTGCACTGTGCGCGCCAGCACGTCGACCAGCCCTCCGGGCGCCAGCCCCACGACCAGGCGCACGGGCTTGACGGGCCAGGCCTGAGACGGCGTTTGCGCATGGCTGCCCGTCGCCCAGCCAGTCAACGCCAGCATCATCATGGCCAGACAACGTCTACGCAACAGCATGCGATTCTCCTTTTGGGGGCTCACCCCGCGATCCCGCGCCCGGTGCGTCATGCCGCACCACTGTTAAGCGCCTCGATGCCTCATCGCGGCGGCCCTATATCTGCCGCTCATTCTTCACAAAAGTTTAAGCATAAAGAATTCCGGATAACCCTAATTTGCCGGCGACAAGCGCGGCTCGTGGGCCCGGCTTTAGTCCGAACAAAAAAAACGGGATGACTCCAATTCGAGCCTCCCGTTCATATTGCAAGGTCTGTCGTCAAGCGGATTGGCAGCGCGGGCCGCGCCCAAGAAACAGCGGCTTCCCAAGCTTCAGGCGAAGGTTCGATTCCTGAAGGTTCGATTCCCTCCTTTACCCGCTCCAATCCCTCTCTTGATTACGCCACCTCCCACAACGCCGCTGTCAGCCCCAGCAACAGCAGGATCGCCGACGCGATGAACCATCGCACGGTTTTGCGGTATTCATTCTCGGCTTCATCCTCCAAACGCAAGGCGCGGTAAAGAGCTATTACCTGCAGCAGGCTGGCGAGCAACAAGCACACGCCCGGCAGCACGGACAGCGCGCTCCAATCGCCCGGCGCATCGAAGCCCCAGTAGCGCAGGAAACCCAGCGAAAAGCCCAGCAATACTGTGATGGCCGTAATCAATCCAGCCCGAAAGCCCTGAGGCAGGTCGCGTGGCCTGTGGCTGCGGGTCCGTACCAAGTCGTCGTCCGGCGCTTCCGGTGTCGTCATTGAGATACTCCGCACTGAGTACGCTACGGCCCGCCCGCTACCGGTTCATGTGGGAGGGAAACTGACGTCCTGCCGTCACGCGGGGCCAGGTTGAATTGATTATGGCTGATATCGCAGCGCACTGGGATGGCCGAAGTTGGCAAGCTCAATGAACCTGACGCCTTACGCCTTCGCTACCCGCAAATATGTAACAGCCCCGCCCTCCCCCCTTGAACCCTAGAACATCATCCCTATAATTAGCACTCGACACCGGTGAGTGCTAACAAGCGTTCCCGGGCCTAACCGATCATTTCCTTCTCTTTTTTGCAACAGGAGTTCCTCATGGCCTTGCGTCCCCTGGGCGATCGCGTGATCGTCAAACGCCTCGAAAACGAGCGCAAGACTGCATCGGGCATCGTTATCCCCGACAGCGCCGCTGAAAAGCCCGATCAGGGTGAAGTCGTGGCCGTCGGCCCCGGCAAGAAGACCGAAGACGGCAAGATCCTGCCGGTCGACCTGAAGGCTGGCGACAAGGTGCTGTTCGGCAAGTACGCCGGCCAGTCCGTGAAGGTTGACGGCGAAGAGCTGCTCGTCATCCGCGAGGACGAAATCCTCGCCGTGGTCCAGTAAACCCCGCCTCAAACGAATTTTCGAAGGAAGCTAAGAAATGGCTGCCAAGCAAGTACTGTTCGGTGACGACGCCCGCGTGCGCATCGTCCGCGGCGTGAATGTTCTCGCCAATGCTGTCAAGACCACCCTGGGCCCCAAGGGTCGCAACGTCGTGCTGGAGCGCTCGTTCGGCGCCCCGACCGTGACCAAGGACGGCGTGTCCGTCGCCAAGGAAATCGAACTGAAGGACAAGTTCGAGAACATCGGCGCCCAGCTGGTCAAGGACGTTGCCTCCAAGACCTCCGACAACGCCGGTGACGGCACCACCACCGCCACCGTGCTGGCCCAGGCCATCGTCATGGAAGGCCTGAAGTACGTTGCCGCCGGTTTCAACCCGATCGACCTGAAGCGCGGCATCGACAAGGCTGTCGCCGCCGCCGTCGCCGAACTGAAGAAGCAATCCAAGCCGGTCACGACCAGCAAGGAAATCGCCCAGGTCGGCTCGATCTCCGCCAACAGCGACACCTCCATCGGCCAGATCATCGCTGACGCGATGGACAAGGTCGGCAAGGAAGGCGTCATCACCGTCGAAGACGGCAAGTCGCTGGAAAACGAGCTGGACGTCGTCGAAGGCATGCAATTCGACCGCGGCTACCTGTCGCCCTACTTCATCAACAACCCGGACAAGCAAGTTGCCGCTCTGGAAGATCCGTTTGTCCTGATTTTCGACAAGAAGATCAGCAACATCCGCGACCTGCTGCCCGTGCTGGAACAAGTTGCCAAGTCGAGCCGTCCGCTGCTGATCATCGCTGAAGACGTCGAAGGCGAAGCCCTGGCCACCCTGGTTGTGAACAACATCCGCGGCATCCTGAAGACGACCGCCGTCAAGGCTCCTGGCTTCGGCGACCGCCGCAAGGCCATGCTGGAAGACATCGCCATCCTGACGGGCGGCACGGTGATCTCCGAAGAAACCGGCATGTCGCTGGAAAAGGCCGGCCTGGCTGAACTGGGCCAAGCCAAGCGCATCGAAGTGGGCAAGGAAAACACGACCATCATCGACGGCGCTGGCGACAGCAAGTCGATCGAAGCTCGCGTCAAGCAAATCCGCGTCCAGATCGAAGAAGCCACGTCCGACTACGACCGTGAAAAGCTGCAAGAACGCGTGGCCAAGCTGGCCGGCGGCGTTGCCGTGATTCGCGTTGGCGCTGCCACCGAAGTCGAAATGAAGGAAAAGAAGGCTCGCGTCGAAGACGCCCTGCACGCCACCCGCGCTGCAGTGGAAGAAGGCGTTGTGGCTGGCGGCGGCGTTGCTCTGCTGCGCGCCAAGCAAGCCATCGCTGACCTGAAGGGCGACACGCCTGACCAGAACGCCGGCATCAAGCTGATCCTGCGTGCTGTGGAAGAGCCGCTGCGCACCATCGTCACCAACGCCGGCGAAGAAGCCAGCGTGGTCGTCAACACCGTGCTGAACGGCAAGGGCAACTACGGCTACAACGCCGCGACCGGCGAGTACACCGACCTGGTCGAGCAAGGCGTGCTGGATCCCACCAAGGTGACCCGCACCGCCCTGCAGAACGCCGCTTCCGTCGCCAGCCTGCTGCTGACCGCCGAAGCTGCCGTGGTCGAACTGGCCGAAGACAAGCCCGCTGCTCCGGCCATGCCCGGCGGCATGGGCGGCATGGGCGGCATGGACTTCTAAGTCCCGCCATCCTTGCAAGGCCTCCCCGGCTCCGGCCGGGGAATGCAGTATCCCGAAAAACCCCCGGTCCTTCGCCCCGGGGGTTTTTCTTTTTCCGCAACGCGGCCTCGCCAAAGAACACGTTTGCGCACAATCTGCGGGTTTCGCCGCAGCGCATGCGTCCCTACAATGAAGGCTCTCCCAGAACGAGCCGAGTCCCATGCGTTTGCCCCCGACCCTGTTGCGCGCCCTGCGTCCGTCCGAAATCGGCGGGCTGTTGATGGACTCGGCCAAACAGTGGTCCACCCATCGCGCGTCCAGCAAGGGCGCGGCGCTGGCGCTGTACATGGTGTTTTCGCTGGCGCCCATGCTGATCCTGGTGATCGCGGTGGCGGGCGCGTTTTTCGGCGAAGATGCGGTGCGCTCGGAGCTGTTCTCGCAGCTGCGCGACCTGACCGGCGAGCGCGGCGCGGAAGTCATCCAGACGGTGCTGGCCAGCGCCCATGAATCGGGCAAGGGCTGGATCGCCGCGCTGATCTCGATTTTCGTGCTGATCTTCAGCGCCACCACGGCCTTCGCGGAACTGAAGGCCAGCCTGGACGAATTGTGGGAAGTCTCCGCGAACCAGAAAAGCGGGCTGCACAGCATGGTCCGCAGCCGCATGCTGTCGTTCGGCCTGGTGCTGGTGCTGGCGCTGTTCCTCTTGATATCGCTGACGGTGAACGCCGCTCTCGGGGCCGCGCGCGGCTATTACGGCGATCTATGGACGGCTTCGTCCTTCGCCCTGGTGGCGGAGTGGATCTCCAGCCTGTTTTCCTTCTCCATCGTGGTGGCGCTGTTCGCGGTCATCTACAAGCTGCTGCCCAGCGCGAAGATCTCGTGGCCAGACGTGATTCCGGGCGCCATCGTGACGGCGGCGCTGTTCCTGGTGGGCAAGTGGGGCATCGGCGTCTATCTCAGCCGGGGCGCGGCGGTGTCCGCCTATGGAGCGGCGGGATCGCTGATCGCGCTGTTGCTGTGGATCTACTATTCGGCGCAGATCTTTTTCTTCGGCGCGGTATTCACGCGCCAGTTCGCGCTGCGCTTCGGCCGGAAAAGCGCGCCCGCGGCGGAATCGACACCCGCAGCGGACGCCTGAACCCGACGCTCTCAGGCGGCGTCGTCCTGCGGCTCCAAGCCCGCCATCAGGCGCAGGCATTTCAAGAAGACCGGCCGCAGATCCTCTGGGATGGGCGCCAGCACCTCCGCCTCCACGGCGGCATCCTGCGGCAGGATGCGCGCCAACAGGGCAATGCCCTCTTCCGTGATCTCCAGCGCATAGGCACGCCCGTCCTGGGCCGAACGCTTGCGGCGCACGTAGCCCTTTTTGGTCATACGCGCGATCATTTCAGCGAAGGAATTGCGGTCCAGCGCGATAAGTTCGGCGATGCGGTTCTGGGTCGCGCCCGGATTCTGGTAGACGGTGATCAACAACGCCTTCTGGCGCGGGGTCAGGTCTTCGTCGGGAAAGGCCTGGGCAAACAGGGCTTCGGCGCGGAAGTGGGCCCGGCGCAGCAGATGCGATGCAACCTGGGTCAGGTCGAATGCCTGCAGGGCCTGGGCTGCGGCCTGCTTGGCGGGGATACGTCGGGATGCAGCAGTCATCGGGCTTCCAAGGAATGGGTGTCAGCGGTCATGACATGGCGCCGCAATGCCATAAGATAGCTCACGCCCCTTTCAGACTTCATCATGTCCTGCCTTTCCGGTAGTCGGTCAAGCCCACGCCGGTATGGCGCTTGAAGAACTTGCCCAAATAGGAGGCGTCAGCGAAATGCAGCTCCTCCGCAATCTGCTGCACGGATTTCCTGGGCTGGGTAAGGCGCTTTTTTATCTCCAGCACGACCTGCCTGTCGATCAGCGTTTTGGGCGCGTCGTTGAAGAATCTCTTGCTCAACTGCGACAGGTAGTACGGAGTGATGTGCAGCAGCCCTGCATAGAATGCCACGCCGCGCTGTTGCACGCAGTGCTGCGAGATCAGTTCCCAGAATTTCCAGCAGACCGCTTCCGATCTGCTGAAGTCATTCCTCATGCCGGCCCCAAGGCCGTCTGTCTTTTCACAGATCCACAAGAACAGGTTCTGGACATGGTTGACGATCATGGTCCGCTGATAGGTGACGCACTGCTCATGAATCAGCGCCGCCTGGCCTTCCCAGGCCTTTGAATACTGCGGCGACAGCTTTTCGGCAGCGAAGAACGGCGAACGGCTCAAGAAGGAAAACAGGCTGTTGGGTAGGGCGTGCGCAATCTCCGCAGCGATGGACCGGTTCATCAAATAGCAGGCGCATGAATAGTCATCCGACTTGCGTTTGATGAGCGCGATGGAATCTTCCGCCAAGACCAGCAGATCGTTTTTCTTCATCCGGTGCGGCTTGAAGTTCACTTCCCACTCGGCGCTGCCCTCGCGGCAGATCAACACCACCACATACGCCAACGCCAAGGGGTGACCCACCTGTGCGTCAAAGCTATTGAGGCCGATGGCCAGGTCTTCGATGCCTGTATCCGAGAGTTGAGAGAGTGTTTTCATTTACGCTGAAATATTAAATCTTCACCCATGAATTTCCGCAATTTTGTTTTCAAAATTACCTAATCTACTCAACTCTGTCTATTATCAGTTGCACCCGCGGATCCTAGAATTGCAGCTGCTGTTTTCATTGCTGAAAGGAAGGGAAATCATGCTGCGCACCGAACGCCTCATCTTGCGGCCCTGGCACACCGATGACGCGCCGAGCCTGTTTGAGTATGCATGCGACGAACGGATCGGCCCCGCCGCGGGCTGGCCTGCTCATACAAGCGTCGAACATAGCCGGGAGATCATCCAGACGGTTTTTTCGCGGCCACTGGCCTATGCCTTGACAAAGAAGGAAGACAACACCGCCATAGGCCTGGTGGCGTTGCTCATGGGGAAGGACAGCAATTTCGACATTGCCGACGACGAAGCCGAAATCGCGTATTGGATCGGCGTACCGTTCTGGGGCCAGGGGTTGATTCCTGAAGCCGTCAGGGCACTGATGCGCCACGCGTTTGAAACGTTGAACTTCAACGCGCTATGGTGCGGCTATTTCGCCGACAACGAAAAATCGCGCAAAGCCCAGGAAAAGTGCGGCTTCAAGCACCATCACACCGAGGAGAACAAGTTCAATCAGTTCATGAACGACTACCGGACGGAGCATGTCAGCCGCATCGGCAAGGAAGAATGGCAGACCCTGACGGCTTCGGAATCGCATTGACTTGAGACGGGGCGCTGTCTATGATCCAAAATATAGTACGTATACGTATTTATTTTGCATCCCGACCTGGCCCTGGACATGACGATCCGACAATTGCGCAACTACATCGACGGCCGCTTTGAAGACGGCGCGTCCACCTTCGACAAGCACAGCCCGGTGGACGGGCGCCTGATCGCCCAGGTCCACGAAGCCAGCCGCGATCAGGTCGACCGCGCGGTGGCGGCGGCGCACCGCGCCCTGCCCGCCTGGGCGGGACTGCCGGTAGCCGAGCGCACCGACCATCTGCTGGCGCTGGCCGACGGCATCGCGCGACGCTTCGACGATTTCCTGCAGGCCGAGATCGGCGACACCGGCAAGCCGGTGGGCTGGGCCGGCAAGATCGACATTCCGCGCGGCGCGGCCAATTTCCGCGCCTTCGCGGAACTGGCTCGCACGCTGGACATGGAAAGCTACATGACGGACACGCCGGATGGCCGCCAGGCGCTGAACTACGCCTACCGCAAGCCGCTGGGCGTGGTGGGCGTGATTTCACCCTGGAACCTGCCGCTGCTGTTGCTGACCTGGAAGGTGGCTCCGGCGCTGGCGTTCGGCAATACGGTGATCATGAAGCCGTCCGAAGTCACGCCTTCCACGGCCACGCTGCTGGCCGAGGTCGCGCATGAAGCCGGGCTGCCGGCCGGCGTGCTGAATCTGGCGCATGGTTTCGGCCCGGACTCGGCGGGCGAATTCATGACCACGCATCCGGATATCGACGGCATTACCTTCACCGGCGAATCCGCCACGGGCGCAGCCATCATGCGGGCCGTGGCGCCGGGCGTAAAGCCGGTGTCCTTCGAGCTGGGCGGCAAGAACGCGGCGCTGGTGTTCGCCGATGCGGATTTCGACGCCGCGGTGGACGGCGTGACGCAATCGGTGTTCGCCAATTGCGGCCAGGTCTGCCTGTGCACCGAGCGCGTCTACGTAGAACGCCCGATCTACGAGCGCTTCGTCGCCGCGCTGGCGGCGCGCGCCGACGCCTTGCGCATCGGCTGGCCGATGGATCCGGCCACCGAGATGGGACCGCTGGTGTCGCGCGAGCATCGCGACAAGGTGCTGTCGTACTTCGCCCTGGCGCGCGAGGAAGGCGCGACGGTGGTGGCCGGCGGCGGCGTGCCGGTATTCGGCGACGCGCGCGATGAAGGCGCCTACGTGCAGCCCACGATCTGGACCGGCCTGCCCGAGACCGCCCGCTGCATCAAGGAGGAAGTCTTCGGCCCGGTCTGCCACGTGGCGCCCTTCGACACAGAAGAAGAAGCCATCCGCCTGGCCAACGACACGCGCTACGGCCTGGCCGCGGCCGTCTGGACGCAGAATCTCACGCGCGGCCACCGCGTGGCGCAGGCCATGAAGGTTGGCCTGGCCTGGGTCAACTGCTGGTTCCTGCGCGACCTGCGCACGCCGTTCGGCGGCAGCGGCCTCTCGGGCATCGGCCGCGAAGGCGGCCGCCATTCGCTGCATTTCTATACCGAACCGACCAATGTCTGCATTAAGCTCTGACCCACCCCACGCAAAGGAAGATGCGATGAACCCACCCCAGCCCGGCGTCAGCGCCACCGTCGTCGCAGGTAAGGCCACGCCGCGCGGCAAGTATCCGCACATCAAGCGCGCCGGCGATTTCCTGTATGTCTCCGGCACCAGCTCGCGCCTGCCCGACAACCGCATCGCGGGCGCCGAGGTCGATGCGATGGGCACCGCCACGCTGGACATCCGGGCGCAGACGCGCGCCGTCATCGAAAACATCCGCGACATCCTGGCAACGGCCGATGCGACGCTGGCCGACGTGGTCGAGATCAGCACCTTCCTCGTCAACATGAACGATTTCGGCGGCTACAACCAGGTGTATGGCGAGTACTTCGACTCCGACGGCCCGGCCCGCACCACCGTCGCCGTGCATCAGCTGCCGCATCCGCAGCTGCTGATCGAGATCAAGGCGGTGGCCTACAAGCCGCAGGCGCGCTAGCGGCGCATGTCGGACTTCCGCATTACGCCCAACGCGCTCAGCCGCAAGCTGAAGCTGCACCAGTTGCAGGTGTTCGAGCGCGTGCTGGCGTGCCGTTCACTGTCGCGCGCCGCCAGCGAATTGCATCTGACCCAGCCCACCGTCACCAAGGCCATCCACGAACTGGAGACCTTCTTCGGCGCGTCCTTGTTCGACCGCTCCAACCGCGGCGTGACGCCGACGGAGCTGGCCGTGGTGCTGGGCCGCCGGGTCCAGGCCATGATGGCCGAGATCCGCTACATGGCCGACGACATCGATGCGGTGCTGGGCGGGGCCAGCGGCCATGTGGTGGTGGGCACGCTCATCGCCGCGTCGGCCAAGCTGTTGCCCGAGGCGATTGCGCGCCTGATGACTGCGCACCCCGGCATCCAGGTCAGCGTGCGCGAAGGGCCGACCTCCCAGCTGCTGCCAGCGCTGGCCACGGGCGATCTGGACATCGTGGTTGGCCGCTTGCCCGGCGCCGACATGGCATCGATCTCCGGCGTGGCGGTGGACCACCACAAGCTGTACCGGGAAGAGCTGTGCCTGGTGGCGCGCGCCGCCCATCCCCTGGCCGGCGCGCCGCCCGCGCCGCTGGCCGCGCTGACCGATCACATCTGGATCCTGCCCGCCTCCAGCTCGCCGCTGCGCGCCTCGATCGAGCGCAGCTTCCTGGACGCCGGCCTGCGCCTGCCGGCCAGGCATGTCGAATCGCTATCGCTCCTGACCAACATCGGCGTGCTCATGCACAGCGACGCGCTGGCGCTGCTGCCTTATGACGCGGCGGCGCCGTTCCTTGCGACGGGCATGCTGGCCCGCCTGCCCACCAACGCCTTCGGCGCATTCGGCGACGTGGGTTACTCGGTGCGTGCGGACCGCCCGCTGACGCCGGCCTGCCAGCGCCTGGTGGACCATCTGAAGCAGATCGCGGCGCAGCGCGCTGAAACCGTCGGCTGACAGGTGGATAAGGGTTATCCCGCCATAGACAAGCCGCATACCCAGCGGCGTAATTTCTATTGTGCAGGCCCGCAAGGTCCCGCCTAGACTGCGGGCTATGGGGCAGCCCCGGTCCGCCCCCAGACTTCCGGAGATCCGCATGCCTGCCTATGGCCCGCCGTTGAATTTCCAGCGCTGGATAGACGACCACGCGCATCTGCTCAAGCCGCCGGTCGGCAACCAGCAGATCTGGCAGGACGCCGACTTCATCGTCACCGTGGTCGGCGGCCCGAACCACCGCACCGACTACCACGACGACCCGCTGGAAGAGTTCTTCTACCAGCTGCGCGGCAACGCCTGGCTGTCGCTGTGGGTGGACGGCAAGCCCGAACGCGTGGACCTGAAGGAAGGCGACATCTTCCTGCTGCCGCCGCACGTGCGGCATTCGCCGCAACGTCCGGAGACCGACAGCGCCTGCCTGGTCATCGAACGCCAGCGCCCGGAAGGCCTGCTGGACGGCTTCGAGTGGTATTGCCCGCAATGCCGCAGCCTGGTGCACCGCGTGGAGGTGCAGCTCAAGAGCATCGTGACCGACCTGCCACCGCTGTTCCAGGCCTTTTATTCCAGCACCGAGAAACGCACCTGTCCCGGTTGCGGCGAGATCCATCCGGGCAAGGGGCATGCGCCGTCCACGCAGGCGGCTCCGGCCTAGAGGCCATTTCAGCCAGCCCGATCTCGTGGCACGCCGCCGCACGCCCGACCGACTTTTTTCTATCGCACATGACCCAGAAAATCGATATGCACGCGCACTTCTTCCCGCCGATCACCCGGCAGGAAGCGGCGGCGCTGGACCCCGTCAACGCGCCCTGGCTGCGTCTGGACGGCGGCGGCTCGACCGGCCAGATCATGGCGGGCGAGCGCCCGTTCCGCCCGGTGGACGCCACCTTGTGGGACCCGGCCCTGCGCCTGCAGCAGATGGACCGCAACGGCGTGGACCTGCAGATCCTGTGCGCGACGCCCATCATGTTCGGCTATTCCTATCCCGCCCAGGCAGCGGCCGACTGGGCCGCCCGCATGAACGACCTGGCGCTGGAGCATTGCGCCCATGCGCCGGCGCGCCTGAAGGCGCTGGCGCAAGTGCCGCTGCAGGATCTGGAGCTGGCCTGCAAGGAAGCGTCGCGCGCCCGCGCCGCCGGCCACCTGGGCGTGCAGATCGGCAACCACGTCGGCCCGCGCGACCTGGACGACGAGACCCTGGTGCAGTTCCTGATCCACTGCGCCAACAACCACATCCCGGTGCTGGTGCATCCCTGGGACATGATGACCGACGGCCGCATGAAGAAATGGATGCTGCCGTGGCTGGTCGCCATGCCCGCCGAAACCCAGCTGGGCATCCTGTCGCTGATCCTGTCCGGCGCGTTCGAACGCATCCCGCGCAGCCTGAAGCTCTGTTTCGCGCACGGCGGCGGCAGCTTCGCCTTCCTGCTGGGCCGCGTGGACAATGCCTGGCGCCATCGCGACATCATCCGCCAGGACTGTCCGCAGCTGCCCTCTTCCTACACCGACCGCTTCTACACCGACAGCGCGGTGTTCGACCCGCGTGCGCTGCGCCTGCTGATCGACGTGATGGGCGAAGACCGGGTGCTGCTGGGTTCCGACTATCCCTATCCGCTGGGCGAGCAGGAAGTGGGCAAGCTGGTGACGCACGCCGGCCTGCCGCCGGAAGTGCAGCAGAAGATTCTGAGCCGCAACACGATGGAATTCTTCGGTCTGGTCCCCTGACGCTTCTTGCGTAGCGGGACGGCTGCGATCAGGCCTGGGCCTCCGCCGGCGTGAACGGCGGCGGAGCAAGCCCCAACCTGGCGCTCCATTCGGCCATTTCAGCCTTCAAGGCCGGCGGCACCGGAATCCCCGCGGCCTGGCGCTGCGCCTGCGAGGCCAGTTCCGGATCGCCCGGCATGCGTGGCGATCCGGGCTGTCCCGCCAGTTCGGCCGCCATGCCCGCCGCCACGGCGGCCAACGCCGCGCCGCCCGCAAACCGGCCGGGATCGATGACGATGAAGAACGCCCCGAGTTCGCGCGGACGATCCAGCTGCTCGTACATGGGACCGAGGTGCGGTCCATGGGGATTGCCGTTGAGCGGCCCGCACAAGAGTTCGACCATCATCGCCAGACCGTAGCCCTTGTGGCCGTAGTCACCGCCCAGCGGCGACAAGGCGCGGACACGCTCCGCGTCGGTCACGTTCCGCCCCTCGGCATCCAGCGCCACGCCAGCGGGCAGTTCGGCGCCGTCGCGACGCGCGTTCATGACCCGGTTCCACGGGATTGAAGTCGTCGCCATGTCCAGGCACAGGGGCTCGCCATCCTGCCTGGGGAAAGCGAAGGAAATGGGATTGGTGCCGAAATACGGTTGCCGGCCGCCGAACGGCGCGGCAATGGCGTCGGAATGCGTGTAGGCCATGCCGATCAGCCCTTGCCGGGCGGCTGCGCGCGTGTACAGGCCGATGGCCCCGCAATGCGACGAATCGCTGACGCCGACCGCGCCCACGCCCGCCTCGCGCGCCAGCGCCATGGCCGTCTGGCTGGCGCGGTGCGCCACCACGATGCCGTGGCCCCTGCCGCCATGCACCTGCGCGGTGGCCGGCCCGCTCTGTTCGATACGGATTTGCGGCCGCGCCAGGATCGAGCCATGGACGACGCGGTTCAGATAGTGCGGCAGCCGCGCAATGCCATGGGAATCAATGCCCCACAAACTGGTCTGCGCCAGGCTGGATGCCAGGCAGCGGGCATCGTCTTCGTTGAAATCCAGACGCCTCAAGCACGCCTCGCCCCATTGCTGCCACTGCGCCGCGTCCACGCATTCCCGCCTTGCCATGCTGTGCTCCTTGTGGATGCCGGCGGCGCGCCGCCAGCGGTCAAGCGGCCGGCACGGGCTGCGCGGAGTCTTGCTGGGCCGCGTCCCGCTCCAGCGCCTCCAGCGCGCCCAGCACGCCGAGCGTCCGCAGACGTTCCAGCTGCAGGGCCAACGCCTCGACAAAGACGGGCTTGCTGCCCAGGTCGCCGAAAACAGGCCGGAATCCCGCCATCACCGTGGCGCGCCGATGCGCTGCCTGGGAGGGAGCCGAAGCCGTTGCGGCGACCTCGGCGCGCGCCAGCAATTTGGCAAGCGCGCCTGCCAGCGGATCCTGGATGGCATAGGCGTTGCCCTGCTCGTCGTATCCGCGCAAGTAATGCAGCCAGGCGGCCACGGACATCGCCAGCCGGTTGAAATCGTCGCCCCGCTGTTTGCGGTCGCGGATGGCGGCGAGCAGGCGCTGCGGCACCTTCTGCGAACCATCCATCGCGACCTGCCGGGTGAGGTGCGGCAGCGCGGGATTGGACACGCGCGCCAGGAAGCGCTGGCGATATTCATCCAACCCCGACTCCGGAACGCCGCGCAGCGTGGGCGCGAGTTCCAGCCGCATCATGTCGTCGACGTAGCGGCGCAACACCGGCGTGGCGGCGGCCTCGCTATTGGTGCGCAGGCCCAGCATCGAACCCAGGTACGCGAATGCGGAATGCGGCGCGTTGACCATGCGCAGCTTGAGGCGCTCGTAGGGCGCGGCGTTGCGTACGAAGCTCGCGCCGGCCGCGTCCCAGGCGGGCCGGCCGGCGGCGAACTTGTCCTCGATGACCCAGTTCAGGAAGGGTTCTCCCACCACCGGCCAGGCGTCCTCGAATCCCAGGCGCTGCGCCACGCGCGCGCGGTCTTCGTCCTGCGTGCCCGGCACGATGCGGTCCACCATGGAGTTCGGAAAGGTGCAGTGGTTGTCGATCCATGCGGTCAGGCCCACGTCGACCCGCAATGCGAACGCCAGCACCAGGCTGCGCAGCGTGTCGCCGTTGGCGTGCAGGTTGTCGCAAGACAGCAGCGTGACGGGAGGCAGGCTACGTTCGCGCCGCAGCGCCAGGCCGTACACCAGCATGCCGATGGTGCTGCGCGGCCTGACCGGATGCGCGAGGTCGTGCACGATGTCCGGGTCGTCCCAACACAAGTGGCCGGTGGACGGTTCGTGGCTGTAGCCCTTCTCGGTGACGGTCAGGCTGACGATGCGGGTCTGGGCGGAGGCAATGCGCTCCAGCACCGCCTGGGGATCTTCCTCGGCCACCACCACCCGCAGCACCGACCCGATCACCCGCAGCTGTTCCCGCAACTGCCCGTCCGCGTCGGCGTCGCGCAGCGCCAGGGTGTACAGGCCGTCCTGCGGCGTCAGCGCGTCGCGCGTGGCCGGGCTGCGCAGCGAAACGCCCACGATGCCCCAACTCAGGTCCCCGCTGGCGGCCATGGCCAGGTCCGTCACCGCCGCCTGATGGGCGCGGTGGAAAGCGCCTATGCCCAGATGCACGATGCCGGGCGTGACCCGGCTGCGGTCATAGGCGGGAGATTCCACATCCTCGGGCAGATGCGCCAGGGACTCCGAGTTCAAGCGTTCGAGCATGGATTACCAGTGCCATAGTGCGCCGTCATGCGCCTGCCGGTTGACCGGCAGGTAGGCGCGTTGGTAGGGATATCTGGCGGCGAGCTTTTCGTCGATGTCGACACCATGGCCCGGCGCGTCGCCAGGGTATAGCATGCCTTGGTTGAAGCTGTAAGCATGGGGAAACACCGCGTCCGTTTCGTCCGTGTGCCGCATGTACTCCTGGATGCCGAAATTCGGCACCCACAGGTCGAAGTGCAGCGCCGCGCCCATGCAGGCCGGCGACAGGTCGGTGGCGCCATGGCAGCCGGTCCGCACCTGATAGAGCGCGGCCAGATCGGCGATGCGGCGCAGATGCGTGATGCCGCCCGCATGCACCACCGTGGCGCGGATGTAGTCGATCAGCTGGTTCTCGATCAGGTCCTTGCAATCCCAGATGGTGTTGAAGACTTCGCCCACCGCGATCGGCGTGACCGTGTGCTGGCGGATCAGGCGGAAGGCTTCCTGGTTTTCCGCGGGCGTTGCGTCCTCCATCCAGAACAGGCGGTAAGGCTCCAGCGACTTGCCCAGGCGGCCGGCCTCGATGGGCGTGAGCCGGTGATGCACATCATGCAGCAGGTGGGTATCCCAGCCCACCGCATCGCGCACCCGCTGGAACAGGCGCGGCGCGTGGTCCAGGTATTTTTCCGTGGACCAGTCATGTTCTGACGGCAGCGAGCCGTCGGCGGGTTCGTAGAACATGCGGCCGCGCCCCACCCCGTAGACCGAGTTCAGGCCCGGCACCCCGCTTTGCGCGCGGATGGCCAGGTAGCCCATTTCGCGGTAGCGCAGCACCTCGTCCACGGTTTCGTCGATGTCGCGGCCATTGGCGTGGCCGTAGACCATGACACCCGAGCGGCTCTTGCCGCCCAGCAGCTGGTACAGCGGCATGTTGGCGGCCTTGGCCTTGATGTCCCACAAGGCCGTGTCCACGGCAGCGATGGCGGACATGGTGACCGGACCGCGCCGCCAATATGCGCCGCGGTACAGGTACTGCCAGATATCCTCGATCTGCTGCGGATCGCGGCCGATCAGGCAGGGAATCACGTGCTCGGTCAGGTAGGCCGCCACGGCCAGTTCGCGGCCGTTGAGCGTGGCATCGCCGATGCCGTACAGGCCTTCATCGGTTTCGATCTTCAAGGTGACGAAGTTGCGGCCGGGGCTGCAAACGATGACACGCGCTTGGGTAATCTTCATGGATGGTACCGTGGAATGCTGGAAACTCCCGGACGGCGCCGGGCGCCTACATCACCGCGCCCAGTTGCCAGGGCACGAACTCGTTCTGGCCGTAGCCATGTTCCTCGCTGCGCGTGCGCCGGCCCGAGGCCGTTTCCAGCATCAGACGGAATATGCGCTCACCCATCCCGGCCACGCTTTGCGCGCCGTCAACCACTTCGCCGCAATTGATGTCGATATCGTCGGACTGCCGCTGCCACAGCGCCGTGTTGGTCGACAGCTTCAAGGACGGCGCGGGCGCACAGCCATAGGCCGAGCCGCGGCCGGTGGTGAAACAGATCAGGTTGGCCCCGCCCGCAACCTGGCCGGTGGCGGACACCGGGTCGTAGCCCGGCGTATCCATGAACACCAGCCCGCGCGCGCGCACGGTTTCGGCGTATTCATACACGTCGGCCAGGCGGGTCGTGCCGCTCTTGGCGATGGCGCCCAGGGACTTTTCCAGGATGGTGGTCAGCCCGCCGGCCTTGTTGCCGGCCGAGGGGTTGTTGTCCATTTCCGCGTCGTTGCGGGCGCAGTACTCCTCCCACCAGCGCAGCCTGGCGAGCAGCTTGGCCGCGACTTCGGGCGTGGCGGCGCGCCGGGTCAGCAGGTGCTCGCCGCCGTAGATCTCCGGCGTCTCCGACAGGATGGCGCTGCCGCCATGGCGTACCAGCAGGTCCACCGCGGCGCCCAGCGCCGGGTTGGCGCTGATGCCCGAATAGCCGTCGGACCCGCCGCATTGCAGGCCCACGGTCAGCAGGCTTGCAGGCACGGGCTGGCGCTGGACGCGGTCGGCCTGCGCCAGCATGGCGCGCACCAGTTCGATGCCATGCTCCACGGTCTTGCGCGTGCCGCCGGTCTCCTGGATGTTGAAGGTATGCAGCAAGCCGCTCTCGCGCAGTCCTTCCTGCTCCATCAGGCCGCCGATCTGGTTGGTTTCGCAACCCAGGCCCAGCACCAGCAGGCCCGCGAAATTGGGATGCCTGGCGTAGCCGCCCAGCGTGCGGCGCAAAAGGCGCAGGGGCTCGCCCTCGCTGCCCGTGGCGCAGCCGGCGCCATGCGTCAGCGCCACCACCCCGTCCACGTTGGGATAGGCGGCCAGCGCTTCCGGATGGATGTCGCGGCGGAAATGGTCGGCAATGGCGCGCGCGGCGGTAGCCGAACAGTTCACGCTGGTGAGGATGCCGATGTAGTTGCGCGTGGCAACGCGACCGTCGGCGCGCACGATGCCGTCGAACTGCGCGGGCGCGTCGACGTAGTCGGTGGCGCGCGCGTCGGCGCCCACGGCGTAATCGCGCTCGAAGTCGGAGAACTCCAGGTTATGCGTATGGACATGCGCGCCAGGCGCGATGTCGCAGCGCGCCACGCCGATGATCTGGTTGTAGCGCCGCACCGGCTCGCCTGCGGCGATGGCGCAGGTCGCCACCTTGTGCCCTGGCGGCACCAGGCCGCGCACGACGACGTCTTCGCCGGCCAGGCGCGTGCCGCCGGCCAGCTGGCGCCTGGCGATCACCACATTGTCCGCCGGGTGGATGCGTATGACCGCGGTATCGGTTTCAGACATGAATGCCTCCTGGCGTTCTCGCGCCGCTAACCGTCGATCAGCGCAGGGTCCCAGGCGTGGACGCGCTGCCGCTGCTCGCCCAGGCCGGCAATGCCCAGTCGCATCTCGTCGCCGGCCTTCAAGTACGCGGGCGTCGGTTTCTGGCCCATGCCCACGCCCGGCGGCGTGCCGGTGCTGATCAAGTCGCCCGGGTACAGGGTCATGAAGCGGCTGACGTAGGACACCAGCTGCGCCACGCCGAACACCATGGTGCGCGTGCTGCCGTTCTGATAGCGTTTGCCATTGACGTCCAGCCACATGTCCAGCGCCTGCGGGTCGGCGATCTCGTCGGCGGTGACCAGCCACGGGCCGACCGGGCCGAAGGTGTCGCAGCCCTTGCCCTTGTCCCAGGTGCCGCCGCGCTCGATCTGGTATTCACGTTCAGACACGTCGTTCACCACGCAATAGCCGGCCACGTGGTTCATGGCGTCGGCCTCGCTGACGTAGCGGGCCCGCTCGCCGATCACCACGCCCAGTTCCACTTCCCAGTCGGTCTTGACGGACTCTTGCGGCAGCACCACCGGATCGTTGCAGCCGACCACGGCCGAGGTCGGTTTCATGAACACCACGGGCTCGGCCGGCACTGGCAGGCCCGACTCCGCTGCGTGGTCGGCGTAGTTCAGGCCGATGCAGATGAACTTGCCCATGCCGCTCCAGGGCGGCGCCAGGCGGCCCGGGCGATCCACCAGCGGCAGGCTGGCCGGGTCCAGCGCGCGCAGCGGCGCAAGGCCCGCGCGCGTGAGCGTGGCGGCGCCTATGTCCGGCAGGACCGCCGACAGGTCCCGCACCTGCCCGCGGGCGTCCAGCATTCCGGGCTTCTCCGCGCCCTTCGCACCATAGCGCAACAGTTTCATCGCATGTTCCTCATGTGTAGTGAATGTTCAGTTGGACCAGCCGCCGTCGATGACCTGGGCCGTGCCGGTGGTGAAGGCGGACTCGTCGCTGGCAAGGTACACCGCCAGCAGGGCGATTTCCTCCGCGCTGCCGATGCGGCCCATGGGTTGGCGGGCGACGAAAGCGGCCTCCACCGCGGCCAGCGTCTGCCCGCCGGCGCTGGCCTGCGCCTCGATGCGCTGGCGCAGCGAAGGCGATTCCACCGTGCCCGGGCAGATGGCGTTGCAGCGTATGCCCTGCCCGACGTAATCCGCCGCCACGGACTTGGTCAGCCCGATCACCGCCGCCTTGGTGGCGCCATAGACGCAGCGGTTGGGCGCACCCTTGATGCTGGACGCCACCGAGGCCATGTTGACGATGGAGCCGCCGCCGCGCGCCAGCATGCCGGGCAGGCAGGCGCGGATCATGCGGTACATGGATTTCACGTTCAGTTCGAACGAGAAGTCCCAGGCTTTTTCGTCGCAGTCCAGGATGGTCCCGGCATGCACGAAACCGGCGCCGTTGAACAGCACGTCCACCGGTCCGGCCTCGGCGGCCAGCGCGCCGATGGCGGCGGCGTCGGTCACGTCCAGCGTGCCGCGCCGGCATCCCGCCAGCGTCTCCAGCGCGCCGCCGTTGATGTCCAGCGCCAGCACGTCGGCGCCTTCGCGGACGTAGGCCTCGGCCACGGCGCGGCCGATGCCTTGCCCTGCGGCGGTGACGATGGCGGTCTTGCCTTGCAGCCTTCCAGTCATGACGTCTTCCTTTTTACTTGGCCATGCCCATGACGCCGGGCAGCCAGAGCGTGATCTGAGGGATATAGGTAATGGCGATCAGCGCCACGAACAGCGGCACCAGCCACGGCAGGATCGCAACCGTGGTCCGTTCCACCGACAGCTTGGACACGCGCGCCAGCACGAACAGCACCATGCCCATGGGCGGATGCAGCAGGCCGATCATCAGGTTCAGCGTCATGATCAGGCCGAAATGGATCGGATCGATGCCCAGCTTGAGCACGATGGGCAGCAGGATCGGCACCAGGATGGTGATGGCGGCAATGGTGTCGATGAAGCAGCCCACGATCAGGATCAGGACGTTGGCCATCAGCAGGAACACCCACTTGTTCTGCGTCACGCTGAGAATGCCGTCGGTCAGCGCCTGGGCCGCCTGGGTGGTGGTCAGCAGCCACGCGAACACCGAGGCGGCGGTGACGATGAACAGCACCGAGGCCGTGGTCTCGATGGTGTCGAAAGTCGCTTTGGCCAGGGTCCGCAAGGTCATGGAGCGATAGCGCACCAAGCCCAGGAACAGCGCCCAGATCACCGCAGCCACGGCGGCCTCGGTGGGCGTGAACCAGCCCAACGTCATGCCGCCGATCAGGATGACGGGGGCCATCAGCGCCATCACCGCCGAGAAGTTGTAGCGCCAGTCCAGCGCCAGCAACACGGCAAAGGCGATGCCTGCGGCCAGGTTGGCCGACACGCCGGCCTCGGTCATCAGCCAGATCGCCAGCGGGAAGGCCAGCACGATGCCGACTTCCAGCCCGGCGGCGCCCAGCCGCTTCCAGTCGAAGGACACGTCGCCGCCCCAGTTGTTGCGGCGCGCGTAATAGGCCACGGTCAGCATCATCAGCACGGTCAGGACCGCGCCGGGAATCAGGCCGGCCAGGAACAGCGAGCCGATCGACACGTTGGCCATCATGCCGTAGATGACGAAGGGCAGCGACGGCGGGATGATGGGGCCCAGCGTGGCCGAGGCAGCCGTCACGCCCACCGCGAACTCGGTCTCGTAGCCATGGTCCTTCATGGCCTTGATTTCGATGGTGCCCAGGCCCGCGGCGTCGGCGATGGCGGTGCCCGACATGCCGGCGAACACCACCGAACCGATGATGTTCACCTGCCCCAGGCCGCCGCGCATCCAGCCCACCAGCGCCACGGCGAAGTTGTAGATGCGGCCGGTAATACCGGCGATGTTCATCAGGTTGCCGGCCAGGATGAAGAACGGCACGGCCAGCAGAGGAAAGGACTCCACCCCCGCGATCATGCGCTGCGCCACCACCACGTCGGGCACGCTGCCCGAAATCAGCACGAACAGCAGCGATGCGCCCGCCATGGCCACCGCCACCGGCAGGCCGAAGATCATCAACAGCAGAAAGGTTCCGATCAGTATGCCCATGTCTCGCTTCCGGTTGTCGTTGTCGGATTCCGGGGCTGCCCCGGCTAGTCCTGCGACTCGTAGGCCGCGGGGTTTTCCAGGATGGAGTAGCCCTGGCGCCAGTTACAGACCGACACCTGCACCGAGCGCAGGAACATCAGGACGAATCCCGCCAGCGCCATCCAGTAGACATAGGCCTTGTTCCAGAACAGCGTGGTCATGGGCTCGTCGCCCACCAGTACGATGTAGCGGTAGGTGAGCCACACGGCATAGCCGAAGAACGCCGTGCGCAGCAGGTCGATGATGGTGGCCAGCGCGCGGCCGACGGGGCGCGGCAGGTAGCGGTACAGGAAGTCCACCTGGATGTGGCGGCAGGCGCGCACGCACATGGACGAGCCGATGAACACTACGCCGATCAGGCAATAGACGGCCAGTTCCTCGGTCCAGGCGTAGGAGTCGTTAAGCACATAGCGCGAAAAGAACTGCAGGAAGACCAGCAGCGCCATGACCCAGAATATGCCCAGGCAGATCCAGTCCTCGGGCTGGTAGCCCGCCAGGCTGACCTCGTGGCGGTCGGCTTCCTCGAAACTCTGGACGATCTCCTGCGCCGTGGCGGGCGGCTGGTGCCCCGCGGGATGGACAGGGTTGCTGCTGGCGGCCGCCATCACGGCGGCCTTGGCATCGGAATGCATGGCGTTCCCCTTGTGCGGAATCGGACGGGTCGATGCGGGGCCGCCCGGGCGGCCCCGGGCGCGTTTACTTCACGGCCTGGATCCGTTCCCAATCCGATTTTTCGTAGCCGTACTGCTTGAACGGCACTTTCTCCAGCACGGTGTCGCGGAAGTCCTGGACGTTCACCTCCGCCACGTTCAGGCCGCGCTTGCGGAACACTTCGACCATCTTCTTCTCGCTTTCGGCGACCTCGGCGGAAGCCTTCTCGGCCGCCTGCTGCGCCACTTCGGCGAAGATCTTCTTGTCCTCGTCGGACAGGCTCTTCCACAGCTTGCCCGAGATCACGGTGTTCAGGTGATCGACGATATGGCCCGTGAGGATGATGTTCTTCTGCACTTCGTAGAACTTCTTGGCCTCGATGGTGGTGAGCGGGTTCTCCTGCGCCTCCACGGTCCCGTTCTGCAAAGCCAGGTAGACCTCGGCGAAGGCGATCGGCGCGGTATTGGCGCCGCAGGCGCGCGGCATGGCCAGATAGGCGGCCACGTCAGGCACGCGGATCTTCAGGCCTTTCATTTCGGAACACTTGGTGAAGGGCCGGTTGGACGTGGTCTGGCGCGTGCCGTAGTAGGTGGTGGCGACGATGTGGTTGCCGCTTTTCTCGTCGTAGCCGCGCGTGAGTTCCTTGTAGATATCGCTCTTGGTGTAGGCGATCAGGTGCTCGGGATTGCGGAAGATGTAGGGATAGTAGGTGACGCCGATGCGGGGAAAGCTCTTGGCCGCGAAGCTGGAGCCCGAGATGATCATGTCCACCGTGCCCAGGGTCAGGCCCTGGTTGATGTCGTTTTCCTTGCCCAGCTGCGAGGCCGGGTATACGTCGATCTGGTAGCGGCCGTTGGTGCGCTTGCCGATTTCCTGCGCCGCCCAGACGGAGGCGGTATGGAAGGGTTCGGATGTTTCGTACACGTGGGCCCACTTGAGCTTGGTCTGCGCCATTGCGCTGCCGCTGGCGGCGAGCGCCAGGGCGGCGACCAGCGCCTTGACGGCGTTGCCTAGGTTCATGTCGTCTCCTCGTTGTTTTTTGAATGCCCGGCGTGGCGGCCCATGGTGAGCCGCCAGCGGGTCACGCTTCAACTACAAGTTGCACCTTGGTACTGCGACTGCGATCCGCCGCCAGCTCGAAGGCCTCGACTGCCTGCGACAACGGCAACTGCGCGCTCATCAGGGGCCGCACGTCCACCTTGCGCGTACGCAGATAGGAGACGGCCCAATCGAACTCCACGCCCGCGCGGAACGCGCCGACGTAGTCGAGCTCCCGCGCCATGATGTTGTTGGCCGGAAACGCGATGCCCTCGGCGGGCAGCGTTCCCACTTGCACAATGCGGCCGCCGCGCCGCGTCGCCGTCAGGCAGGTCGCCAGCGCCGCAGGGCTGCCGGCGGCCTCGATGCTGATGTCGGCGATATCGGCCAGGTCGGCGGGCGCGAGCTGGTCGCTGCGTACGGCCTCGTCGGCGCCGACCTGACGGGCCATGTCCAGCGGCCGGTCGGCCACGTCCGCCACCGTCACGTGGGCCGCGCCCGCCAGCCTGGCGGCCAGCACGGTCATGCAGCCTATGGTGCCGCCACCCGTGACCAGCACGCGCTTGCCCATCATCGGACCGGCCCGGTTGACGCCATGCAGTCCGATGGACAGCGGCTCGGCACAGGCGATCTCGCCCAGCGTGACGTCCGCTTCCGGCACCGGCGTGAGTTGGCGTTCGCCCATCACGAAGCGCTCGCGGAACATGCCTTGCACGTGCGGATAGATGCTGGCGCTGCCGAGAAAGCGCATGTTGTGGCACAGATTGTCGCGGCCGGCACGGCAGTAATCGCAGCCCCCGCAAGGGTGGGAAGGATTGATGGCGACCTTCATGCCCGGCGCTACCGACTTCACGGCATCGCCCGTGCGCAGCACCACCCCGGAAGCCTCATGGCCGGGAATCAAGGGTTCGCGGATGACGAAGGCGCCCACGCGGCCATGCAGGAAATAGTGCAGATCGGATCCGCAGATGCCCGCGGCGCCCAGCCTCAGCTCCACTTCGTGCGGCGCCAGCGGCGCGACTTCGTCCGGTTCCAGGCGCAAATCGCGCGCCCCGTGGATGCGACAGGCCAGCGTCATGACGACTTGCTCCTTGGCATTGCGGACGGCCGAAAGGCGCTCATGGTTCCGCCTGCTCCCGGCTGTCCAACGGCAGGCCGGACGCGTCCGCGCCGGGCCAGCTTGCGGTAAGGCGGTCATGCGAGCAGGCCAGATGGTGGTGCATGGCGGCGCGCGCGCCGCGGTCGTCGCCGGCGCGGATGGCGTCGATCACCTTGCGATGTTCGGCGATGGCGGCCTCCCAGCTGGAAGGATTCTCGAAGTAGTCGCCCAGTTTCACGGACAGCGGATTGTGGCGCTCGTCGAACAGTTCGCTCACCACGCGCACCAGCACGGCGTTGTTCGCCATTTCGGCGACACGCAGATGAAACAGCCGGTCTCCGCGGATCGGCACATTGCCGGCCAGCGCCTCGTCTTCCATGGTGCCAACGGCTTCGGCCAACCCATCCACCAGCGCGGGCGTATTACGCAACGCGGCCTGTGCGGCCAGTTCGCCTTCGATCACCTGGCGGGCGCGTATGGTTTCCAGCGGGCTTTCGGCGGTCAGGCTGGCGCGCGGCCCGCCCGCCAGGCTTTGCACATAGACGCCCGAACCCATGCGGACTTCCACCCAGCCTTCGACCTCCAGCGCGATCAGCGCCTCGCGCACCGAAGGGCGCGATACGCCGAGCTTGAGCGCGAGATCGCGCTCGGGCGGCAAGCGCGCGCCGGCCGGAAACTCACCCGACTCGATCAGCAGGCGAAGCTGGTCGGCGATCTGGCGATACAGGCGGCGGGGTTCGATGGTCTGGATGGGCATGGACTGCGGGTGTACCGGTGGACAAGTCAGGCCAAAAGGTAAAGTGGCCTTACCAATTGACCAAATCTTGCGCCGGTCCCGGATGCGTCACAATTAGGGTTTGCCCAAAGATGCGCGCGATGGCTTCGCGGGCAATGCATATCTGTTAAAAAGCCGCCACACCCAGCCCATTTTCCGTACCCATGTCACAGAATCCGCATCATTCGCCCTACAAGAGCACCGGCGGCCTGCGCCGCATCCTGAATGCGCTGCGCTACTCCCTGCAGGGCCTGCAGGCGGCCATCAAGTACGAGGCGGCTTTCCGCCAGGAGCTGGCGCTGGCCGTCCTGATGATCCCGGCCGCGTTCTTCCTCGGCCGCACCACGGTTGAAGTGTTTTTCCTGGTGGGCACGGTGATCATGGTGCTGGCGGCGGAGCTGCTGAACTCCGCCATCGAGGCGCTGGCCGACGCGCTTTCCGTCGAATCGCACCCGCTCCTGGGGCGGGCCAAGGACCTGGGCAGCGCCGCCGTGATGCTGCTGCTGATCTTCGCCGGCACGGTCTGGGTCGGCGTGGCCATCAGCCGATTCGTCATGCATTGACACGGCTAGTCATCTCCTGGGAGATGCGCCGCTATTTATACTGGAAGCCATGATGCCTAGATCGACGCCCGACTCCTCTGAGCGCATTGTCATCGTCGGCGGCGGCGCCGGCGGCCTGGAATTGGCAGCCAAGCTGGGCCGCGTGCATGGCCGGCAGCACATCACGCTGGTCGACAGCCGCCCCTTCCATATCTGGAAGCCTTCGCTGCACGAAGCGGCCGCCGGCACGCTGGACATCCACCAGGAAGGCCTGTCCTATCTGATGCTGGCCCACATGAACGGGTTTTCGTTCGCGCAGGGCCGCCTCGAACACATAGACCGCGAGCAGCGCCGGATCACGGTGGACGCCGTGAACGACGCGCAAGGCCAGGAAGTCCTGCCGCGCCGCGAACTGGCCTACGACACGCTGGTGCTGGCCCTGGGCAGCACGTCCAATTTCTTCAATACCCCTGGCGCGGCGGAACACGCGGTCACGCTGGACTCCACCGAGAACGCGGAGCAGTTCCGCCTGACCATGCTCAAGGCCATGGCCCTGGTGGACCAGGCCAAGGTGCGCAATCCTTCGGCCCGGCTGGATCTGGTGATCGTGGGCGGCGGCGCCACGGGCGTCGAGCTGGCGGTGGAGCTGGTCGAGGCCAGCCACGTGGTCAGCGCCTACGGCCTGCCGAATTTCCGCGCCGAACGCGATCTGGCCATCACCCTGGTGGAAGGCGCCCCGCGCATCCTGTCGGCCCTGCCCGAGAAAATCTCGGTCGCGGCCACCAACCGCCTGACGGAACTGGGCATCCGGGTGGAAGCGTCCTGCCGGGTCTCGGAAGTCACCGCCGACAGCGTCAAGACGGCCGACGGCCGCGAATTCCCGGCCCAGCTATGCATGTGGGCGGCGGGCATCCAGGGCCCGGCCCTGTTGGCCGACCTGGACCTGCCGCTGAACAAGGTGGGCCAACTGGAAGTCAATGAACGGCTGGAAACCGCCGATCCGCACATCCTGGCGCTGGGCGACTGCTGCGCCGCGCCGTGGCGCGACGGCCGCAGCGTGCCGGCCCGCGCCCAGGCCGCGCATCAGCAGGCCGACTACCTGGCCAAGAAGCTCACCGCGCGCCTGCGCCATACGCCCGAGCCCACCGCGCCCTACGTCTACGAGGACCACGGTTCGCTGGTGTCGCTGGGCCAGGACGCCGGCGTCGGCAGCCTGATGGGCAAGCTCGCCGGACGAGGACTGTTCGTAAGCGGTACACTGGCACGCCTGATGTACATGAGCCTGCACCTGATGCACCACAAAGCGGTGCTCGGCATCTCGCGTACCGCCTCCCTTGCCCTGGCCCGCCTGCTCATGCGGCGCACGCGCCCGCGGGTCAAACTGCACTGAACTCCCATGAATTTCCTGCAAAAACTCGAACACGCCTGGACCACCAGCAACTCGCTCCTGCAAGTCGGGCTGGATCCCGATCCGCAGCGCTTCCCCCGCGAACTGCAGGACAAGCCGGACGCCATCTTCCAGTTCTGCCGCGACATCGTGGACGCCACCGCGCCCTATGCCTGCAGCTTCAAGCCGCAGATCGCCTACTTCGCCGCGCACCGCGCCGAAGACCAGCTGGAAGCGCTGTGCCAGCACATCCGCGAAAAGCATCCCGACCTGCCCATCGTGCTGGACGCCAAGCGCGGCGACATCGGCTCCACCGCCGAAAACTACGCCCGCGAAGCCTACGAGCGCTACCAGGCGCACGCGCTGACGGTCAGCCCCTACATGGGCCTGGACTCGGTCGAGCCCTATCTGGCGTGGCGCGACCGCGGCGTGATCGTGCTGTGCCGCACCTCCAACCCCGGCGGTTCGGACCTGCAATTCCTGAAGATGGACAATGGCGAGCCGCTGTACCTGCACGTCGCGGGCCTGGTCGCCGACAAATGGAATGCCAACGGCCAGTGCGGCCTGGTGGTGGGCGCGACCTTCCCGAATGAGCTGGCCGCGGTGCGCGCACGCATCGGCGACGCGGTGCCCCTGCTGGTGCCGGGCATCGGCGCCCAGGGCGGCGACATCACCGCCACCGTGAACGCGGGCGCCAACGCGGCCCGCAGCGGCATGATGATCAACTCGTCCCGCGCCATCATCTACGCCAGCGGCGGCGACGACTGGCGCGAGGCCGCCGGCACGGCGGCCAAGGGCCTGCGCGACGCGATCAACGCGGTGCGCTGATCCGGCACGGGGGCCTCGCGCCCCCGACCGCGCAAGCCCAGTCCTTCAGCGCCGGTTGACCGGCGCTCCCAACAATTCCAGCAGCCCGCGCAGCGCGTAGTCCACCGCCGCCTGGCGCACTTGCGCGCGGTCGCCCGGGAACACGTGTGTGACGGCGCGGCTGCTGATGCCTTCGCCCGAACGCTGCGCAAAGCCAAAGCACACCATGCCCACCGGCTTGCCCGGCGTCGCGCCGCCCGGCCCGGCGATGCCGGTCGTGGACACCGCCACATGCGCGGCGGGGGACGCCAGCAGCACGCCGTTGGCCATCTCCAGCGCCACCGGTTCGCTGACGGCGCCAAAGTGATGCAAGGCATCGGGCGACACGTCCAGTTCAGCAACCTTGGCTTCGTTGCTGTAGGTCACGAAGCCGCGCTCGAACCAGTCGCTGGAACCGGCCACCGCCGTCATCGCCCCGGCCAACAGGCCGCCGGTGCAGGATTCCGCCGTGCCCAGCATCCAGCCCTTGCGCCGCAGCGTTTCGCCCAGCCGTTCGGCCAGCGCCAGCGAGGTGGCTTGCGCCAACTGTTCGGCCGACAGATTGGGCCGGGTGCTTTCTTGTTGTCCGTTCATCCCAAGACTCCTGTGCGCACGACCAGCGCCATGATCAGCAGGGCATATCCGGCCGCCACGATATCGTCCCACATCACGCCGAAACCGCCCTTGATGTGAGCGTCGAAGAACTTGATGGGAGGCGGCTTGACGATGTCGAACGTGCGGAACAGCACGAACGCCAGCGCCTGCGGCAACCAGCCCGCGGGCGTCAGCCAGAGCACCAGCCAGAACGCCACCATCTCGTCCCAGACCATTCCGACATGATCCGACTGCTGGAGTTCACGGCCGACGCGATGGCAGGCCCAGCAGCCGTACAAAAATGCCAGCGCCAGGAATGCGCCGATCGCCCAGTCCGACGCGGCGGGTGCCGCGGCGACCCAGATTGCCCAAGCCAGCAGCGTGCCCCAGGTACCCGAGGCCGGCCGGATCAGGCCGCTGCCGAAGCCGAACGCGATGAGCCGGCCCGGATCGCGGCAGACCCAGGACAAGGGCGGGTAGGCAGTCCGGGCGCGGTCGCGCATGGAGGTAGGACGGTTGTCGGTGGACGGCATGGGTATGCGGGTTGGGACGCGGCGGATCAGGCCGCGGGAAAATGATCGAAACCGGCCGGCAGGTCCTTCAGGGGCTGGCCCTGGCCGTCCAGCACGGACAAGCCCGGCTGCGCCTGGATCTGCCCCACGCGCGTCACGCGCGCGCCGGCCGCAGCCGCCGCCGCAAGCACGGCCTCGCGCCGGGAGGCGGGCGCGGTAAAGCATAGCTGGTAGACGTCGCCGCCCCCCAGCACCGCGCGGCGCAGCGGCGCTTCTTGCAGGCCAGTCAGGGCGGGTGACACGGGCATCGCGGCGTAATGCAGCGTGGCGCCCACGCGGCTGGCAGCCAGGATATGGCCCAGGTCCTGCAGCAGTCCGTCGGAAATGTCGATGGCGGCATGGGCGATGCCACGCAAGGCCAGACCCAGCGCTACCTGAGGCTCAGGCCATTCCAGCGCGCCGCGCGTCGCCGCGAGCAGCGCCGCATCGGCAGGGTACTGCCCGTCCAGCAGGCGGTAGGCCACGTCGGCCGCCCCCAGCTCTCCGGATACCCAGATGTCGTCGCCAGCCTGGGCGCCATCCCGGCGCAATGCCCGCCCGGCAGGCACGCCGCCGAACACGGTGACGCTGATGGCAAGGTCATGCGCGCTGCGCGTCGTGTCGCCGCCGATCAGCGGGCAGCCATGGGCGGCGGCCAGTGCGTGGAAGCCTTCGGCAAACGCCGCCAGCCAGGGCTCGTCCAGCCGCGGCAAGGCCAGGCCCAGCACGCAACCGATGGGGCGCGCGCCCATGGCGGCCAGGTCGGACAGGTTTACCGCCAGGGCCTTGTGCCCCAGCGACTTCGGATCCACATCGGGAAAGAAATGGCGGCCTTCCAGCAGCAGGTCCGTGCTGGTGGCCACCTGTTCGCCGGGAGGGACCGGGAACAGGGCGCAATCATCGCCCACGCCCAGCAGGCCGGCAGGAGCCGCGCGGGTGAAATAGCGCGCGATCAAATCAAATTCGGACGCCAAGGCAACTCCGCAGTCCGGCACGGCAGGCCGGCATTGAAACCCACGGGGGCTTGCCGCCCCCACAAATCATGCGGCGCGCCCCGCACAACCAGAGGAGCCACCCGCGACACCCCTCGCAAGAAACAGGTGCTCCCCAAATCCGGGCCGCGCGGATCCGGCTCCGCCGGTCCGCAGCGGCGCCCCCCTGGGGGGGAAGCGCGCAGCGCTTCGGGGGGGGAATTACCTCTTATTGACTTCGTGGGCGCGCACGTCGGCCGCCAGCTTGTCGAGCACGCCGTTGACGAACTTGAAACCGTCGGTGCCGCCGAACGATTTGGCCAGTTCGACAGCTTCATTGATGGCGACCTTGTACGGCACTTCGACATGATGGATCAGTTCGAAGCTGCCGATCAGCAGGATGCCATGCTCGACAGGCGACAGTTCGGCCAACGGACGGTCGACGTAGGGCGTGAAACGCTGGCGCAGCGCGGGCGCTTCGCGCAGCACGCCATGCAGCAAGGTCTTGAACCACTGCGCGTCGGCCTCGGAAAAATCCTCGGTGTCGCGCAGATGGGCGTCGATCTCGCCGGCGTCCTGCGTACCCTCGCCGCCGCGCAGCAGCCACGCGTACACGCCCTGCAGGGCGAATTCGCGTGCACGGCGGCGCGCGCTGCGCGCGTTGGCGCGGGCCTGCGCCGCGCTATCAGCGCTGGTCGTCGTCTTCTTCGTCGTCAAAATCTTCGTCCTCGTCTTCGTCGTCTTCGTCTTCTTCCTCGGGCTCCAGGGCCGCCACCAGGTTGGCCATTTCAACGGCCACCTGGGCGCAATCGCGGCCCTTGCCGGCCGCGCGCGCCTGCGCCTGCTCGTCGGTATCGACGGTCAGCACGCCGTTGGCGACGGGGATACCGGTTTCCAGGGAAATACGGGTGATTGCCGTGGCCATTTCATTGCTGACCACTTCAAAGTGATAGGTCTCGCCGCGGATGACCGCGCCCAGCGCGATCAGGGCGTCGAATTCAAACGTTTCGGCCATGTGGGACAGGGCCACGCCCAGTTCCAGGGCGCCCGGAACGGTGGCGACCATGACGTCGCGCTCGTCCACGCCCAGTTCGGCCAGTTCCTTCAGGCACGCTTCGAGTTCGGCCTGGCCGATTTCCTCGTTGAAGCGGGCGCGTACGATGCCGATGTGCAGCCCTTCGCCGTTCAGGTCGGGGGTAAGGATGTAAGGGTTCATAGGTCGGCCTTCAGTGTGTTGCGGGAGTATTCGGAGGGTCGCAATCGTAACCCGTAATGGTGAGCGAGAAGCCCGCCATGCTGGGCATCTTGCGCGGGCGGGCCAGCAGCTTCATCTGGCCCACGTGCAGGTCACGCAGAATCTGGGCGCCAATCCCGTAGGTACGCAGGCCGTAGCGGTCGGCGTTGGCGGGGTTGGCCTGGGCCTTAGGATCGTTCCAGCCAGCGATCTGACCAAACAGGTGTTCCGTGGACGACTGGCAGTTCATCAGCACCAACACCCCGGCGGGTGCGGCCGCGATGGCCTGCAAGGCCTGCGCCACGCCCCAACTGTGCGGGCTGGCGCCGGTGTCCAACACGTCCAGCACGGAGGCCGGCTCGTGCACGCGCACCAGCGTCTCGGCGTCGGGAGTCACGTTACCATGCACCAGCGCCAAATGGGCGGAGCCGGTGGCGGCGTCTTCATAGGCCACGGCCTCGAATTCGCCCCAGGCGGTCTGCATCGTGCGCTTGCCCACCCGCTTGACGATGGATTCGTGTTCGCTGCGGTACTGGATCAGGTCGGCGATGGTGCCGATCTTCAGGCCGTGTTCGCGGGCGAACTGCACCAGGTCCGGCAGGCGCGCCATGGTGCCGTCGGGCTTGAGGATTTCGCAGATCACGGCGGCGGGCGTCAGGCCGGCCATGGCGGTCAGGTCGCAGCCCGCCTCGGTGTGGCCGGCGCGCACCAGCACGCCGCCGGGCACGGCGCGCACCGGGAAGATGTGGCCGGGCTGGACCAGGTCAGCTGGCTTGGCATCGCGCGCCACCGCCACCTGGATGGTGCGGGCGCGGTCGGCGGCCGAAATGCCGGTCTCGACGCCTTCGGCGGCCTCGATCGACTGGGTGAAGTTGGTGCCGTAGCGCGTCCCGTTGCGGGCCGCCATCAGGGGCAGATCGAGCTGGCGGCAGCGCTCTTCGGTCAAGGTCAGGCAGACCAGGCCGCGGCCGTGCGTCACCATGAAGTTGATCGCTTCGGGCGTGACGAATTCGGCGGCCATGACCAGGTCGCCCTCGTTTTCACGGTCTTCCTCGTCAACCAGGATGACGATGCGGCCGGCGCGCAGCTCGGCGATGATCTCGGCAACCGTAGCGATGCCGAAGGATTCCGGCTCGGAGCCGGGCAAAGGGGACAACTGGACGGACATGGCGGGCACGTAAACCAGGCGGGAAAGCCCGGATTTTACCGCTCCTGGAGGCGGAACCCCTATCCGGCCCTGCCAGCCCCGCCAGCCGGGGGTGTCCGGTAAACTTTCGCCCGGAGACCACCCCTTAAAAACCGAGCCAAGGAAACCCCACATGCAAGCCCTTGCGGCCATGCCTTTGACCGTCGCGGCGGCCGTCCGCGTCGTGCTGACCGACATCGACGACACGCTGACCACCGAAGGCCGCCTGCCGGCGGACGCCTATGCGGCGCTGGAACGCCTGGAACAGGCCGGCATCCAGGTCGTGCCCATCACCGGCCGCCCGGCCGGCTGGTGCGATCACATCGCCCGCATGTGGCCGGTGCGCGCCGTGGTCGGCGAAAACGGCGCCTTCTATTACGCCTACGACCGCCAGGCCCGCCGCATGACCACCCACTACTGGACCGACGCCGCCTCGCGCCAGGCCAGCCGCAGGAAGCTGGACGCCATCCGCGACCGCGTCCTGGCCGAAGTGCCCGGCGCCGCCGTGGCCAGCGACCAGGACTACCGCGTGGCCGACCTGGCCATCGATTTCTGCGAGGACGTGCCTGCCCTGCCCGATTCCGCCATCAGCCGGATCGTCCAGATCTTCGAGGAAGCCGGCGCCCAGGCCAAGGTCAGCTCCATCCACGTCAACGGCTGGTTCGGCGACTACGACAAGCTCACCATGACGCGCACCATGTTCCAGCGCGAGTTCGGCGCGGACGTGGCCGGCGCCCTGGACAGCACCCTGTTCATCGGCGACTCGCCCAACGACGAGCCCATGTTCGCCTACTTTCCGATTTCGGTCGGCGTGGCCAACATCCAGGCCCAGCTGCACCGCCTGACCCACCGCCCCGCCTTCGTCGCCGCCCACCATGGCGGCGCGGGCTTCGTCGAAATGGCCGACCGGCTGCTCGCCGCGCGGTCCACCCAAGCACAGCCGGCCTGAGGTCCGCACACCGTGGCGACATCCCCTTCCGCTTCCTCCCCGGCCGCCAACGACGGCCGCCGCAGCATCCAGTCGATCGAGGTGGGCGTGCCGCTGCTGGCCGCCCTGGTCGACGCCGGCAAGCCCCTGACCCTGCGCGACCTGGCCGCGGGCGCCGGCATGACCTCGGCCAAGGCGCACCCCTACCTGGTCAGCTTCATCCGGGTCGGCCTGGTGCAGCAGGACGCCATCACCGGCCAGTACGAGCTCGGCCCCTTCGCCCTGCAGATGGGGCTGGTCAGCCTGCAACGCCTGGACCCGGTGCGCGTCGCCATGCCCGAGATCGCCAAGCTGCAATCGGAGATCGGCCACACCCTGGGCATTGCCGTGCTCGGCTCGCACGGCCCCACCATGATCCACATGACCGAGGCCAGCTACCCGGTCCACGTGAACATGCGCAAAGGCACGGTGATGTCCATGCTGCACACGGCCACCGGCCTGGTGTTCGCGGCCTGGCTGCCGCCCAAGGTCAGCGAACACTACATCGCGCGCGAGGAAGGCGACACCGCCGTCATCGCCAGCACGCCGCCCCCGCGCAAGGCCTCCCGCGCCAATATCGAGGCACAGCTGGCGGACATCCGCGTGCACGGCATGGCGCGCGCGCTGGGCAACCCGCTGCCGGGCGTGGACGCGCTGTCGGTCCCGGTTTTCGACAACACCGGCAACATCGTCCTGGCCCTGACCAGCCTGGGTCCCACCGGGCTGTTCGACGTGGCATGGGACGGCGCCATCGCCCGGCCGCTGCTGGCCTGCGCGCAGGAAATCTCGCGCAAGCTCGGGCACCGGAGTTGACCGGATGAAATTCGCGCAAAAACGAACATAAATCGAACAAAGCGAACAAAAGCCGAAAAGAAACACAGGGACTTTCCCGAGTGCGTCCCCTCCTCTTCCATGTTTGAATTCAGGTTGAATTAAGTGACATGTCACACAAACAAAGAAAGAGGAGACACAAGATGCAAGCTCTGCGCCTGCTTCAAGCGGCTACGCTGGCCGCCTTCGCCCTGGGCGCGTCCGCCGCGCAAGCCGCCGACGCCTGCCCCAACCGCGGCGACCTGGACCAGATGTACTGCGACGCCAACAAGGACCTGGTGGCCGACACGCCCACCGATCCGGCCAAGCTGAAGACCCCGTCCACCCTGGTGTTCACCTACACCCCGGTGGAAGACCCGGCGGTCTACGAAGACATCTTCAAGCCCTTCACCAAGCACCTGTCCGAATGCACGGGCAAGCGCGTGGTGTTCTATCAGGTGCAAAGCAACGCCGCGGAAATCGAGGCCATGCGCTCGGGCCGCCTGCACGTGGGCGGCTTCTCGACCGGCCCCACCGCCTTCGCCGTGAACATCGCGGGCGCAGTGCCGTTCGCGGTCAAGGGCTATGCCGACGGCTTCCAGGGCTACAACCTGATCGTCATCGTCAAGAAGGACAGCCCCTACCAGAAGCTGACCGACCTCAAGGGCAAGAAGCTCGCGCACACCGCGCCGTCCTCGAACTCTGGCCACATGGCGCCGGTGGCGCTGTTCCCCAAGGAAGGCCTGACCCCCGACAAGGACTACAAGGTCATCTTCTCCGGCAAGCACGACCAGTCTGTCATGGGCGTGAACTCCGGCGACTACGACGCCGCGGCCGTGGCCTCGGACGTGTTCAAGCGCATGGTCGAGCGCGGCCAGGTCAAGGAAGCCGACTTCCGCGTGATCTACAAGAGCGAGAAGTTCCCGACCTCGTCGTTCGCCTACGCGCATGACCTGGAGCCCAAGTTCCGCGACCAGATGCTCAAGTGCTTCTACGACTACCGCTTCCCGGCGGAAATGTCCAAGGCCTTCGACGGCGCCGACCGCTTCTATCCGGTGACCTACGAGAAGGACTGGGCCATCGTGCGCCAGGTCGCCGAATCGGGCGGCGAAAGTTTCAACCGCGCTGCCTACGACCGCGAATCCGCCAAGAGCAAGAAGTAATTCCGTATGACGACGTCGCTACGCATTTCCGGCCTGGTGAAGGAATACCGGGCCGGCCGGCCGGTACTCAACGGCATCGACCTGCAGATCGCGGGACAGGGGCTGACCGCCATCATCGGCCCCTCGGGCACCGGTAAAAGCACGCTACTGCGTTGCATCAACCGGCTGATCGAACCCACCAAGGGCGAGATCGTGCTGCAGTCGAAGGACGGGTCCGTGGACCTGGCCCGCGTGCGCGGCGCGTCGCTGCGCCGCGCGCGCCGCCGCATCGGCATGGTGTTCCAGGAATACAACCTGGTCGAACGCCTGACGGTCATGGAAAACCTACTGACCGGACGGCTGGGCTACACCTCCGCCGTCAAGGCATGGATGCGCCGCTTCGAGCCCGAGGACATCCAGCATGCCTACAAGCTGCTGGACACCGTGGGCCTGGCGGGTTTCGCCGACCAGCGCGCCGATGCGTTGTCGGGCGGCCAGCGCCAGCGCGTGGGCATTGCCCGCGCGCTGATGCAGCGCCCGCAGCTGCTGCTGGCCGACGAGCCCACCTCCTCGCTGGATCCCAAGACCTCCGTCGAGATCATGGAGCTGCTGTCCGAGCAGGGCAGCGCCACCGGAATTCCCGTCATCGTCAACATCCACGACGTCGAACTCGCCCGCCGCTATGCCACCCGCATCGTCGGCATGTCCGGCGGCCACGTGGTCTATGACGGCGACGGCCAGGGGCTGGACGCCGCCATGCTCAAGACCATCTACGGAGGCGAGTCTTGGCTGGAATGATCCAACCCAAGGGCGCCCGCCCCTTCGCCATGTCCGGGCGCGCCAAGGCCGGCGTGCTGTTGCTGCTGGCCTACACGCTGTACGCGGGCGCGCAGCTGGACTTCAGCTGGGCGCGCTTTGAAACCGGCATGGGCCACGCGTCCACCTTTCTTGCGCGCATGTTTCCGCCCAACTTCGAAAAGCCCGCCACCTTGTGGAAGGGCATCGCGGAAAGCCTGGAGATCGCGGTACTGGCCTCGGTCCTGGGCATCATCATCGCCCTGCCCATCGGCTTGCTGGGCGCGCGCAACATGATGCCCACCTGGGTATCCTGGCCCGCCCGCGCCATCGTGGCCCTGTGCCGCGCGCTGCACCCGGTCATCGTCGCCATCCTGTTCGTCAAGGCGGTGGGCTTCGGCGCGCTGGCCGGCATTCTGGCGCTGACGGTGGCCTCGGTCGGCTTCATCGGCAAGCTGTTCACCGAAGCCATCGAAGAGATTTCGTTGAAGCAGGTGGAAGCCGTGCGCGCCACCGGCGCCTCGTTCGCCAACGTGATCATCTTCGGCGTGCTGCCGCAGGTGTTCGCCCGCTTCATCGGCTTTGCCACCTACCAGTTCGACTCCAACCTGCGCAACTCCACCATGGTGGGGATCGTCGGCGCGGGCGGCGTGGGCGGCACGCTGTTCTCGGCGTTCCAGCGCTTTGACTATGACTTCGTCAGCGCCATCCTGCTGACCCTGATCGCCATCATCATGCTGGGCGAAATCCTGGCGGGCTTCGTGCGCGCCGTGTTCCTGGACAACCTGGGTTTCGACCGCATCCTGCAAGGCCGCTTCGCGGGTGCGCGCGGCCTCGGGGGCAGCGCAACGCCGGTCAAGCGCCGCGCGGAGGTGGACGAATGAACGCCCACGCCGCCACCTTCAATCCGGCGGGTTCGCCGCGTGTCTGGCAGCGCTACAGCATGGGCCAGCGCCTGTTGCGCTTTGCGCTCTACCTGCTGGTGGTCGCGGCCATCGTGCAGGCGATCCGCGGCGTCGAGATCATCCCGGAGTTCCTGTACGACGCGCCCGAGCAGATGGCCGACCTGTTCCGGCGCATGTGGCCGATAGACTGGGCCTACTACCCGGAAGGCGTGCACGGCGCGCTGATCGAAACGCTGCACATCGCCACGCTGGGCACCATCCTGTCCGTGGTGATGGCGGTGCCGGTGGGCTTGCTCGCAGCCAACAATCTCACGCCCAGCAAAACCGTCAACATGCTGGCCAGGTTGATCCTGGTGTCCAGCCGTTCGGTCAACTCGCTGGTGTGGGCGCTGCTGTTCATCGCCATCTTCGGGCCGGGCGCGCTGGCCGGCACGCTGGCCATTGCGTTCCGTTCCATCGGCTTCGTCGGCAAGCTGGTCGGCGAAGCCATCGAGGAAGCGCAGCGCGGCCCGATCGAGGCCGTCACCGCCACCGGCGCCAGCAAGGCATCGGTGATCTGGTATGCCTACTGGCCGCAGATCCGCCCCGCCTTCTGGTCCATCGTGCTGCTGCGCTGGGACATCAATGTGCGCGAATCGGCCGTGCTCGGGCTGGTGGGCGCCGGCGGCATCGGCATGGCGCTGGACACCGCGCTGAACCTGTTCCAGTGGGACCGCGTGGCCCTGGTGCTGGCCGCCATCTTCGCCGTGGTCGTGGTGGCCGAAATCATCATCACCCAGGTCCGCAAACGCATTCTCTGACGCGTCCGCGGATCCCTACAGCGTTCCTTTGCTCCGCCCGGACAACGGGCGGTTTTTTTTTTGCGCCGACGGATCAGAACCGCACGCTCACCCCGGCCCTGACGCCGTGGTCCTGCGCCCCGCTTGCGAGCTGCCCTTGGTATGACAGATCGAACGACACCTTGCGCGACACCTGCACATCCAGCCCCGCCTCCAGCACGGCGCTGTTCTTGGCGATGGGCACGCCGGCCACGGTAAAGGCATCGCCAGCGGAGAATGCCTGGGTCGCTGTGGGCTTCAAGTCACCGAAGGCGTAGCGCCAGCCCAGCGATCCCCGGGCCGTGGCTTGCGCGCCGCCCAGCTCGAACCCGGACATGACCCGCGAGCCGAGCGTCGTGTAGGTGGTCTCGGTGGTCTGGCTGCTTGCGCGCAGCGCCGCTGCGCCGCCGCTCTCGTTGTAGCCGTCGGTCTTGAGATTGACGTAAGCCAGGTTGGCGAACGGCTCGAACGCGGCGACGCTAGTGTCGATGCGATAGCTGAGGTCGGCAAAAGCCTGGACCGTGCGGCCATCGTAATTGGCCTTGAGGCGGTCTGAGTAACCCGGCATGGAAACCGAGCGCCGAGTGGCGATGTCGTGCCAGCTATAGGCCAGCCCGCCGCGCAGGCCCAGTGCGCCCCACTGGCCGCCACCGTAGGCGCCGAGATGGTAGTTGTCGCTGTCGCCCGAAGACGCGCGGTCGCGCACGTCGAAATCCGTGCGGGTGTAGCCCGCCATCAGGCCCAGCCGCCAAGCGTCGGACACTGGCGCATCCGCGCCCAGCAGAAAGCCACCGGTCGAACTCTTGACCTGGACGGCATTGCCGTCGCCATCGGTCTGGCGCCAGGAACCCAGCCCCTGTATCCAGCTGGCTGGCCCCATCGCCGTTGCCGGAGCCAGGCGGGCGCCGCCCCCGGCGGACGCCAGCACCGGCGCCGCCGAAGCGCCGACCGCGCCTGCGGCCGAACGCAGGCGCTCGTTGGCGGCGTCGCGCACGTAGCGGCTGTCCTCCAGCAGCACGGTCTTGGCCGATGCATGGATTTCGCCGGATAGCTGGTCGAAGCTCGAGCGCAACAGGCCCTTGTCGTCCGGCAGCACGGCGATCGCATCGTATAGCCCATTGCCCGCCGCCATGCCGATGCTGTCGATGGCGCCCGCTGCGGCGTTCTGGTTGCGCGTGTTGGCGGCCGAAGCCATTGCGGTGCCGTTGCGCGTCAATTCCAGCGAGACGCGGCCGGCGCCGTAGTCATAGCCAAGTTTCGGCGTCAGGAAGGCATAGTCGGAGGTCACCGTGTCGAAGCGGCCGGACAAGGTGCCATCAGCCGCCAATATCGTGTAGACGGAACGCAGCCCGTAGCCGCCGCCGATGCCGATATGCGCGACGGAGCCGCCATTGATCGTGGCATTGCCGGTGACATGGATGAGATCGGCATCGGCGCCCTGCGGATTGGTTTCCACGGCGTAGCGCGCGCCATTCTCGATGACAAGATTGCCATCGACAGTCAGCGTGCCGATGGAATTGCCCGGCGCCAGCGTGCCGCCGGCCGCCACCGTCACCACCGAGCCGGCGCCCGAGCCTATGGTCCCCCGGCCTCCGAGCACGCCGCCCTGGCCGATGGTGAGCGCGCCGCCCAGCTTGCCGTTCAAGGCCAGCCGGCCGCCCAGCACCGTGGTGCTGCCGGTAAAGCCCGAGCTGTCGCCGGTCAGCCCCAGCGTGCCGGCGCCGTTCTTGACCAGCGCGCCGCCGCCGGAGATGGCGCCGCCGAACGTTGCATTCGCGCCTTGGTCGAACACCAGGGTGCCGTTGTTATCGACATTGCCCCGGATCGACCCGGCATTGCCGATCAGCGCGCCCTCCTGGATCTGGGTGTTGCCATAGGCGTTGCCCGCGTTGTCCAGCCGCAGCGTGCCGGCGCCGGTCTTGATCAGGTCGGCATTGCCCGAGACTGCGCCGACCAGCCCCAGCGTCGCGCCGCCAGCCACCTCGAAGCGTCCGGCCTGGGTCAGCGTCATGGCGCGCGCGGTATCGAAGGACGCCGATGCCGCCAGCGTGCCGCCGCTGAAGGCCACACCGCCAGACGCTGCTCCCAGGTTCGCATCGCTTGCGACCTGCAAGGTGCCTGCGGCGATCGTAGTGCCGCCGCTATAGCTGTTGTTGCCGCTGAGAACCAGCGTACCGCCGCCGCTCTTGGCCAGCGCGCCTGCGCCCGAGACCGCGCCGGTCAGGCCCAGCGTGGCGCCCGTGGTCACGTCGAATCGCCCCGACTGCGCCAAGGCGACCGTGCGCGCGATGTCGAAAGTGGCCGTGGCCGCGAGCGTGCCGTCGCCGAAGGCCAGGCCGCCGGCCGTTGCCCCCAGGTTGGCATCGCGGTCGATCTGCAGCGTGCCGCTGGCAATCGTCGTCCCCCCGCCGTGGCTATTGCTGCCGCTCAAGACCATCGTGCCCGCGCCGCTCTTGACCAGGGCCCCCGCGCCCGACACCGCGCCGGTCAAGCCCAGCGTGGTGTCCGCCGCCACGTCGAAACGTCCGCTCTGCGCCAGCGTGACGGCGCGCGCGGTGTCGAAGCTGGCGGTGGTCGCCAGCGTACCCTCGCCGAAACGCAGCCCCCCGGCGGCAGCGCCCAGGTTGGCATCGCGATCGACCTGCAACGTGCCGCCTACGATGGCCGTGCCGCCGCTGTAAGTGTTGGCGCCTTGCAGCACCAGCGTGCCAGCGCCGGCCTTGGTCAAGCTCTTGCCGTCCCAACCGGCGGCGGCATTGGCGGCCTGGTCGGAAAGCGGCACCCCCAGCGTGAACCGGTTCGACGCATCGGCCAGCGTGAAAGTGCCATGGGCCAGGTTGTTGTTGGCGGTCCAGCTCAGACCGTAGGTGGCGAGGTACTGCTTGTTGTCCGCGGACTTGCGCGTGTTGACGGTGAGATAGTCGACCTCTCCGGTAAAGCCGCCCACGCTGACGGCGCCGAAATCACCGTCGATACCGCCCGTGGGCGCCTCGATCAACACGGTACTGAGCCCGCTCTTGTCGGCGATGCCGCTCAGCCTGAACACCACGCCATCGCCCAGCGTGACCTTGTTTGCCTGCAACAACGGGCTGCCCGTGCCGGCCATCAAGTCCAGCACGGTGCCATCGGCCATTTCCACGTCGCCCGTGACCGCCAGCGTGGCGCCCCGATGCACCGCCAGCGTGCTGCCGGCGCCTGAGACATTCAGGCTGCCGCTCAGGGTGTTGGCCGCGCCCGTGGCGCCGTCTCCATACTGCAAGACCCCGCCCGTGACGGCGGCCGAACCTCCCAACTGGCCCAGCACCACCAGCTTGCCGCCCGACACCGTGGTCCTGCCCCGGAATGAGCCATTCGCGCCCGTCAGCAACGTGGTACCGGCGATCTGGTTCAGACTATGTGTGCCGGCGCCTGTGCTCAACAGCCGCGTCGAAAACGTGTACGCGGGCTCGGTATGGTTGAAGTTCACGGTGGCAATACCGGCGCCGAACTGGATCGCGCTGGCGTTGAGCGTGCCGGCGCCTACGGCCGGCTGCCCAGCCGCCGCGCCGATATTGATCGTGCCGGTGGTGGGAAAGATAAAAAACCGGTCCTGCGCCAGCGAAACGGTCCCCCCACCGTTCGCGCCGACGTTGACAGCGCCGCCTTGCGCGATCGTCAGGGTGCCTGCCCCCAATCCCGTACCGAACCCCAGGATCATCGCGCCGCTGTTGTCCCAGATGGAGCCGGCGCCACGGACAACGACGCTGCCGTTGCCATTCACGCTGCCCACATAGCTGTCTTTGTTCGAGACGAAGCCCCCCGCCTCGATACTCAGAATGCCCCGACCGTACACATCGCCCACCCTGAGCTCGCCGCTATTGGTCCAGGCCGAGCCGCGTCCCGACACCAGGAAGACGCCGCTGCCGTCCTCCTCGCGCCCGACGACGCCATCGACGCTGGTCACATACCCACCCGCCAGAATCGAAACGCTGCCCATCCCGCCTTCGGTGCCAACCAGCAGCGTTGCGCGATTGCTCCAGAGCGACCCGACATCGGAAACCGTCACTTTCGCCGCTCCGTTCTGCTGAGCAGCCACCGTTGCAAACTGGTTCGAGACCGTACCGGTACTGGAGATGCTCAGCTCTCCGAGTCCGGCGCCGCCGACAAAAAGGTTGTCCGTCAGCGCCCAGGTCGAACCGGGGCTGAACACGCTGACCCGGGCCGTGGCGCCGGGAGCTTGCCCGGCATCGATACGTCCTTCGGTGGTGCCCAGAATGTTAAGAATCTGCAGGCTCCCACCCGTGACGGTGGTCTTGCCGACGAAGCCTGAACTATTACCTGACAGCCGCGTGGAGCCAGCGTAGTGATTGAGCTGATGCGTGCCTGCATCCCTGCTGACCAGCGCCGCGCCGAAGTCGTGAAAACTGTTGGTGTTGAAGTTCAGCGTACCCGTGCCCGCGCCGAACTCGAGTAGCGACGTCGCCAGGAAACCCGCGCCCACGGGTGCAGCGCCAGGAGCCGCGCCGATGTTGATCGTGCCTTGAGCCGAGGCCGAGTCGGCCAGAATCACCGTGTAGCCCGGCGATATCGTCACCTGGCCGCCGTCGGCGGCGGTCAATGTTCCTACACCGGATATGCCCACATATAGCGGGGCGAAGGCCACCAAATTTGGACCTGAGTAGGGTGCGAAAGTAGTATCGCCGGTAAAGGTGACCATCGGCCCCGCCTGCGCTTGGCCGGCCGCGCCCAGGGCCGCCAGCAGCATCGCCATGAAGGGCAGGCGTCTGCGCGCGGATCTGCTTGCATGGCGGCCGCCCTTGCCTTGCCCACGGACGTGCTCGCTTACAACTTGCCACAAGCCCGCGCTACGGTTGAAGACAATGCGATACGTACGGTTCATGGCGCTCTTCTGTAATCGTGGCCCGCTCGGGCTGACGCCATGCGGACGCGTGTGGAATCGGATGGCGCGGGCCGCGTAACCCGCCGATTACAATTAGAAAAGCGATCCGTAACCATGCATATCACTGAAACTGGGTAATTTCAGAGTGCACATCCGCTCAAGCACACGCGGCCGCCAATGCGCCAGTCCGCTGCTCCGGCCCAGGATCCGCGCGCCCTTCGCCCCAGTTGTTGATGCGCCGCAAACGCGTCTATGCTCCATGTGAAATAAATATGACCGGTCATCAAATCGCCCTCCCCGTTTGATTAAGATCTCAGCTTTTGCCGTTGGACGCCCGCCGCCATGTCGGAACAGGAATTGAAACTGCACGTGCCCGCGGCTTCGCGCCAGGCGGTGCAGCGAGAGATCAAGCAGCTTGAGGCGACCCGCATCCGCCTGCACGCCATGTATTTCGATACGCCGGAACGCGAGCTTGCGCGTGCGCGCATCGCCATCCGGCTACGCCAGGAAGGCCGCGACTGGGTGCAGACGCTGAAGATGCCTGGCATCAACGCCATCACGCGCATCGAACTCAACCACCCACGGCCGGGTCCGGTGCTGGACCTGTCGGTGTATGCCGGCACCGAGGTCGAGGCCGCGCTGGCCGCCGTCAAGGGCGAACTGGGCCTGCGCTATGAAACCGACGTGCAGCGGCTGCTGCGCAAGGTCCGCACGCGCTACGGCACGGTGGAGCTGGCCTACGACACCGGCATCCTGCGCGCCGGCGCGTTGGAGCTGCCCATCTCCGAGCTGGAATTCGAATTGGTGTCGGGCCGTCCCGCCGCCATCTTCGCGGCGGCTCGCGGCTGGCAGCGGCGCCACAGCCTGGTGCTGGATCCGCGCAGCAAATCCGAACGCGGCGACGCGCTGGCCCAGCTGGCGCAGCGCCTGGCCGATGCCGACGCGATTCCCGACGATGATCTCGAAGCCCGCCGCGCGCAAGCCATTGCGCAATTCTGGGCGCCGCGCGGCGCCGCTTCGGTCAAGCTGCGCGAAGACATGACCGCGCCCCAGGCCATGGCGCGCATCGCCGCGGAATGCCTGGACCAGATCGCGCGCAACGCCGCCGTGCTGGCCGAGGTCGACACCGAGGGCGTCTACCGCGCCGGCAACTCCGAACACGTGCATCAGTTGCGCGTGGGGGTGCGCCGCCTGCGTTCAGCCTGGAAGCTGTTCGACGGCTGGATCGCGCCGATTCCCGACGCTCTGCTGCAAGGCGTGCGCACGCACTTCGCCGCCTTCGGCGCCAACCGCGACCAGGACGTGCTGAACGAAACCGTGGCGCCCGCGCTGACGCGCGCGGGCATGCCTGTGATCCCCATGGAAGCCGCGCCCCCGGAACAGGACGCGCGCAGCATCGCCGGCGGCAAGGCCTTCCAGGCCTGGATGCTGGACCTGCTGGAATGGAGCCTGGACGTGCCGCCAGCCCTGCCCGCCGTGGACAGCCAGGCCATCGCCAACGGCACGCCCAGCGACGCCGCGCCCGAACCCGCCATCAAGCTGGAGGGCGGCGTGGCCGGCCCCAGCGTCAGACCCACCATCATTCCGATGCTGGCGCCCGAGCCCGATCCGCAACGCCTGCACAAGCAGCTCGCGCGGCGCCTGCACCGCTGGCATAGCAAGGTGGCCGACCAGGGTACACAGTTCGCGACGCTGGACATCCCCTCGCGCCACGAACTGCGCAAGCGCGGCAAGCGCCTGCGCTATAGCCTGGCGTTCGCCGAATCGCTGCTGCCCGCCGGCAAGCTGCGCGGCTATCGCAAGCTTCTGTCGCGCGTGCAGGACGTGCTGGGCGAAATCAACGACCTGGCGGTGGCCAAGGACTACTACGAGTCGTGTACCGCCACCCACCCGCAAGCCTGGTTCGCCCTGGGCTGGATCAGCGCGCGCCTAGAAGAACTGGCGGACGACGCGCAGAAAGCGTTCGACGACCTGGCCGCCAGCAAGCCGTTCTGGAAGTGATGCGGGCTTGAATGCAAAAGGGACGGCATGCGCCGTCCCTTTGTTGTTTCCGGCGCATGCGCGCCGGGTCCCCGGGCCTCAATCCGCCAGCAAAGCCCCGGCAAATTCGTCGGCCACGAAGGGCTGCAGGTCTTCCAGGCTTTCGCCCACGCCGATCCAGTACACCGGGATCGGGCGCACGCCCTGGCTACCCGCGGCCACGGCGGCCAACGTGCCGCCCTTGGCGGTGCCGTCCAGCTTGGTCACGACCAGGCCGGTCAGATTGATGGCGGCATCGAAGGCGCGGATCTGCGCCAAGGCGTTCTGGCCGGTATTGCCGTCCACCACCAGCAGCACCTCGTGCGGCGCGGCGGCATCCGCCTTGCCGATGACGCGGCGGATCTTCTTCAGCTCTTCCATCAGGTGCAGCTGCGTGGGCAGGCGACCTGCGGTATCCACCATCACCACGCCCATGCCGCGCGCGCGACCGGCATTGACGGCATCGAAAGCGACAGCTGCCGGATCGCCGCCGTCCTGCGAGATCACCGTCACGTTGTTGCGGCTACCCCATTCGATGAGCTGCTCGCGCGCGGCGGCGCGGAAGGTGTCGCCCGCGGCCAGCAGCACACTGGCCCCCTGGCGCTGGAAGGTGTGGGCCAGCTTGCCGATGGAAGTGGTCTTGCCGGCGCCGTTGACGCCGGCGATCATGACGACCAGGGGTTGCGTGCGCTTCAGATCGAAGGCGCGCTCCAGCGGACGCAGGTGGTCGGCCAGCAACTGGCGCAGCGCCGCCTTGACCTTGGCAGGGTCTTCGATGCGTTCTTTCTTGACTCGCGCGCGCAGCGCGGTCAGGAGCTTTTCGGTAGCCTCCAGGCCCGCATCGGCCATAATGAGCGCCGATTCGAGTTCCTCGAACAGGTTCTCGTCGACCTTCACGCCGATGAAGATGCCGCCGATGCTCTGGCCCGTACGCGACAGGCCTTGCTTCAGGCGGGACAGCCAGGAAGCCTTCTTGGGGGCTTCAGCGGCGGGCATGGCCGGAGCCGCAACCGGCGCAGGCGCGGCGGCCGGGGCAGGCGTTGCCGCCACTGGCGCAGAAACCGCGACAGGCGCGGGAGCCGCTACCGGCGCAGGCGCTGGCGCTGGCGCTGGCGCCGGAACAGGTGCCGGTGACGCTGCCTGAGCGGGTGGCGGCGTAAACGCTGCGGGTGCAACCGGCGCGGGCGTTACTGCTGGAGCCTCGTGCGGCGCAGCAACTGGCGCAACAACCGGCGTTGCAGCCGGTGCGACGGCGGCCTGTTCGATGCTGGGTTCGCGGCGCGGTTCGGCGGCCACGGGCGCCGGCGGCGCGGGAGTGACCGGGACGGCGGCGGGCTCGGCAGGCGCGGCTACGGCGTCTGCGGCCTCCGGCGGCGGCGCGGGTTGGACCGGCGCGGCGGGCGGAGGGGATTTTTTCTTGAAGAAGCGGCTAAACATGGGTAACAAGTATATTCGTATCGTCGGGGGCCAATACAGACGCACCCCCATTGCCGTGCCCGACGTGGAGACGCTGCGCCCCACGCCCGACCGGGTGCGCGAGACGCTGTTCAACTGGCTCAATCACCTGTGGGGCGGCGAGTTCGCCGACAAGCAGGTGCTGGATCTGTTCGCCGGCAGCGGCGCCCTGGGCTTCGAGGCGGCCTCGCGCGGCGTGGCGCATGTGCAGATGGTCGAGCGGGATAAGACCGCTGCGTCCGCGCTGCGGACACTGCGCGACAAGCTCAAAGCCGACATGATACGCATCCATGTAGGCGACGCCATGCAGGTCGCTGAACGCATGGATGCGTCCCGATTTGACCTGATCCTGCTGGATCCGCCCTTCGGCCAAGGCTGGCTGCCGCGCCTGTGGCCGATTCTGCCGGGCATTCTGACCGAGCATGGGCTAGTCTACGTAGAGGCGGAAAATCCCATCGAAGCCCCCGAAGGATTCACGATCTTGCGGCAGGACAAGGCAGGCGCGGTCCACTACCACCTGCTGGAATTTGCTGCATTGCGCAAATAGGTCAATAATCCGAGCTTCGGAGGATGGTGTACACCACTTATAACGGTACGGAGCTCCTATGATCACCGCTGTATATCCCGGCACTTTCGACCCGCTGACCAGAGGCCACGAGGACCTGGTCCGCCGTGCCGCCACGCTTTTCGACAAAGTCGTGGTGGGGATCGCGATTAGCCGCAACAAGAAGCCCTTCTTCAGCATCGACGAGCGCGTGGAAATCGCGCGCGAAGTGCTGGGCCACTATCCCAACGTGGAAGTGCAAAGCTTCGGCGGCCTGCTCAAGGACTTCGTGCGCGACCAGGACGGACGCGTGATCGTGCGCGGCCTGCGCGCCGTGTCCGACTTCGAGTACGAATTCCAGATGGCCGGCATGAACCGCCACCTGCTGCCCGACGTCGAAACGCTGTTCATGACGCCCTCGGACCAGTACCAGTTCATCTCCGGCACCATCGTGCGCGAAATCGCACAGCTGGGCGGCGACGTGAGCAAGTTCGTGTTTCCGTCGGTCGAGCGCTGGCTCCAGGAAAAAGCCAAGGAACGCCGCGAACAGTCCTGGCCGGGCTGAGCCCCGCCGGGCAGGTATTGCTCCACCCTCGAAGGGCGCGCAAAGCGCCCTTCTTGCGCTGCGCAGCCCGGGGCGGACGGCGGCGGTACAATGCGCTCAGCCCTACCCGCCCCATACCGCAGCCCGCCATGGCCCTGACCATCACCGAAGAATGCATCAATTGCGACGTTTGCGAGCCCCAGTGCCCGAACGAAGCAATCTCCATGGGCGAGGACTATTACGTCATCGACCCCGACCGGTGCACCGAATGCGTGGGCCATCACGACGAGCCTCAATGCAAGGTCGTGTGCCCCGTGGAGTGCATCGAGCTGCACCCGCAATGGAATGAAGGCCAGGAACAGCTCATGGCCAAGTACCGTCGGCTGACCGGTGCCGCATGAGCGACGCCGCGCAGTCCAGCATCAACCTCCCTCCTTCCCCCCACCACGCCCGCCGCGACCTGTCCGCATCGGCCATCGCCGCCGGCCTGGTCGCCGTGCTGGTCAGCTTCGGCGGCACCGCCGTGCTGATGGTGCAGGCTGGCCACACCGCGGGCCTGGATTCCGCACACATCGGCTCCTGGATCGGCTCGCTCAGCCTGGCGTTCGGCCTGGGCGGCGCCTTGTACAGCCTGCGCACGGGCCTGCCCATCGTCATGGCCTGGTCCACCCCCGGCGCGGCCCTGCTGGTCACCGCGCTGGCCGGGGTTCCGTTCAATGAAGCCATCGGCGCCTTCATCCTGGCCGCCGCGCTGACGCTGGCCTGCGGCCTGTTCGGCTGGATCGATCCCATCCTGCGCCGCATCCCCGGCGAAATCGCCGCGGCCATGCTGGCGGGCGTGCTGCTCAATTTCGGCATGGGCGTCTTCAGCAACATCAAGCAGCAGCCGGCGCTGGTGCTGGCGATGTGCGCCGCCTATCTGCTGTGCCGGCGCTGGGCGCCGCGCTATGCGGTGCTGGTGGTCATGCTGGTGGCCATCGCCATCGCCTTCGGCCTGAACCTGATCCAGCTGGACCTGCTGGACTGGCGCCTCACCGAATTTGTCTGGACCACGCCCGCCTTCAGCGCGCAGGCCGCGGTCAGCCTGGGCATTCCGCTTTTCGTGGTCGCGATGGCCTCGCAAAACCTTCCCGGCCTGGCCATCCTGCAAGCGGCCGGCTACCAGCCGCCCGCTTCGCGCCTGGTGGCGGCCACCGGCCTGCTGGGCCTGCTGGCTGCGCCCTTCGGCGCGCACAGCGTCACGATGGGCGCCATCAGCGCGGCCATCTGCACCGGTCCCGAAGCGCATGCGGACCCGTCCAAGCGCTACATCGCCGCCGCCACCTACGGCCTGGGCTATGTCGTGCTGAGCGTCGTGGCCGGCGCCGTGGCCGTGTTCTTCCAGGCCTTGCCCGCCGCCTTGCTGGCCGCGCTGGCCGGGCTGGCGCTGCTGGGCACCATCATGGGCGGCATGGCTGCAGCCATGGCCAACCCGCAACGCCGCGAAGCCGCGCTCATCACGCTGCTGGCCACGGCATCGGGCTTCAGTTTCTGGGGTATCGGATCGGCCTTCTGGGGCCTGCTGGCAGGCCTGCTGGCCCACGTGGCGTTCGAATTCAGACGCTCTGGCGCAAAGGCCTGAGCGGCCCTTGCGCCCGGCCCCTTCAGGCCGGCCAAGCGGCCACGGGCGTGTCGGGGTGTACCTTCATGATGCGGCAAGGCACCTGCACGAAGTTGGAAATCCAGGCCGCGGCCAGCTCCCCTTCGTCGATCACATCGACTACCTGCTCGCCCACCTTCATGCTGTAGCGCACGCTGTCGTCGTCTTCGATGACGTCCAGCGGAATGTCCATGCGCAGCATGCCTGGCGCCTTCAGCACCAGGTAGCCCAACCGCAACTCGACCGAGACCTCGGCCAGCCGCGGACACAGGGCGCGGTTCAGCCACTGCCCGGAATCGTTGGCGACCAGCCATTGCCGGTGATAGCCCGCGGCCTCGGCCTGCGCGGTCAAGCCGCACTCGGCCACGGGTTGGAAGTTCTCGGCGTTCATTTGCCCAGCAATCCCTTCAAAGCCTTGTCGACGGCCGCGCCGCCCTTGCCCTTGCCCGTCACCGCTTCGCGCAGCTTGTTTTCCAGGCTGCGCTGGAGTATGCCGCCTATGGCGTCCTTCCAGAGCACAGTGTAGGTCGGCTTGTCGAACGGCCCCTTGACGTGCACGGGGATGGTGACGTCCTTCAGGTCTATCAGCTCCTTGCCTTCCGGATCGGCAGCCGGATTGACGACGCGGGCGCGCGCCACCAGGTCCAGTTCGCTCTTGACGAAGTCTATGGTGGCCGGGTCGCCCTGCGTCACGCGCAACAGCGGTGACACCACGTTCAGGCGCTTGACCGCGGCCACGCCCTTGGCGAAGGCCAAATCGGCGTCCATCTCGGAGAATTCCGTCTGCTTGCTGGTGTCGGAGGCGACGGTTTCGTTCTGCGACTCAGGCTTGAAGGCGGCCTTCAGTTCGCGCAGCGTCTGCGTCAGGTTGATGCCCTTGACCGCGCCATCGCGCAGGCGCAATTGCATCGTGCCGCCCAGACCGCTCTTCATGGCATAGGCGTTGGCGCCCGCCGTCTTCAAATCCAGCGCCAGGCTGCCCGTGCCGCTCAGCACGTTCTGGCGCGCCAGGTCCATCAGGAACGGTTCGATGGCAATGCCGGCCAGCGACATCTTGGTGGCCAGCTGGTTACCCTGCGCGGCATCCACCGACAGCGTGCCCGCCAGCTTGCCGCCGTACAGGCCCGCCGTCAGGCTGGAGATATCCAGCTTGCCCTTGTCCAGCTTGACCGCGGCGCCGACGTCATCGGCCTTCAGGCCGCGCACGACCAGCTTGCCGACCTTGATCGTGCCGTTGACGCTGGGGCCGATCAGCGCCGACAGGTCGATCGTATCGTCGGCAGGCTTGGCGGGCGCAGGAGCCGGCTGAGCCGGCTTGCCATCTTCCTTCTTGGCTTCCGCAGGCTGCTTGGGCGCCGGCTGCGCAGGCGTTGCCGCCGCGGGAGGCACCAGCTTGTCCAGATCGAGCGTGTCCACCACCAGCGCAAAATTCACCTTCGGCGCATCGCTCAGCTTGGTGATGTCCGCGCTCAGATCGAACTTGCCGCCTTCCAGCACGGCGTTGATTTTGCTGGTGGCCTGATCCTTCAGCAGATCCACGGTCGCGCTGCCGATCACGGGAATCTGCAGGCTGCCCTTGGGCAGTCCCGGATCGGTAATGTTGACGTCGCCGCGCAGGCCGGACAAGCCGCCGCTGCGCTGCAGCAGGTTCAAGGACAGCGGCGAAGCGAAGTTCAGCTTGACGATCCGTTCGCCGTTCTTGGACGTGCTGTCCAGCTTGGCTTCCTTGATTTCCAGTTCGCCGGCATTGCCGCTGATGCCGTTCAGGCCGAAGCTCGCGTCCAGGCCGCTGATGCGCACACGGCCGGTCAGCGCCTCTCCCGTGGCCGAAGCCGGAGAGATGTTGAGCGCGGGCGCGTCCACGGCGAATTCGAAGGGACCGTCGGCCATGCCGCCCTTGGCGCGGATGGCAAGCTTTTCGATCTGCAGCTGGCTCTTGTGCGGGTCGATCGCCAACTTGGGGATGGCCACGCTGGCATCCACATTGGTCGCGCGCGCGGCGGGATCCGTGACGTCGCCCTGGAAGACGATTTCCAGACCGGCAATATCCAGTGCCGACTTCTGGCCGTTGAAGGCCAGGTTGCCGCGCATGGCCAGGCTCTTGGCCTCGGCGCCCGGCAGCTTGCCGTCCATGCGCAGGTCCAGCTTCTGCGCGGCGTAGCGCTTGGCGGACGGGTCCAGCGTCAGCAGGGCCTGACCGGTCAGATTGGCGTCCACGCGTGGATCGCCCCCTTCGACGCGCGCGGTCATGCGCACATCGAACGGCTGATTGAAGGTGACGCGGCCGGTGTTGGCGTTGATCTTGGTGACCGCCACCGCCATGCCCGAGATCTCGTCCTGCAACTGCACCTGGCCGTCCTTCAGGTCAAGCCCGGCGATGTCGATCTGCATGTTGTTGCGCGGCTGCGGCAGGTTGCCGTTGGCGATGGCCTGCACCGCGCTCTGCGCCGCGCCCGCCAAGGCTTCAGCCGGATTGGCCGGCGCCGCCGTGATCGGAGCGGTGCCGCCCACGAGATTGCTGAAATTGAAATGACCCTGCTTGTCCCGCACCACACGGGCCTTGAAACCGGTGATGGCCACATGGTCGACGACAAAGCTGTTGGACAGCAGCGGCCACACGGCGACCGCCAGCCTGGTGCTATCGATGGAGGCGAATGTCTCGGAGCTGTTCGGCTCGGACAGCGACACGCCCTGCACCGACAGCCCGATGCGCGGGAAGAGTGACAGCTCGATCTCGCCGTCGATCGTCAGCGTGCGTTGGTAGCGTTGCTGGACAAGCTCTTCCAGCTTGTACTTGTACGCGTTGGGGTCGAATGTCAGCAAGAAGATGGCCAGGCCAACGACGGCCACGACAACCAACACTACCAGGCCTATCAAAATGCGCTTGAACCACGTTTTCATTGCTGCCCCGTCGGTACCTCGACTGGAAATCCTTGAATGCCGTCCGCGGCGCCAGGCGCGCGGAAGGTGCTTTAGCTGCGGAAAAACCGCCAGGCCCATTTAGCCACGGCCTTTCAGGGCGTGCCCGCTCTCTTGCCGAGCCTGGGGCTGCGGCGCCAAAAATGGGATCTGCCAAGGAAGGCTTGATGAAGACGCCAGCCGAGCCAGCGTACAGATAGCGCTATCGTAACAAATCGGGCCGGCTTCGCGCAGATGGCAGGGCGAGGCAACACAAAATCAACACTATCGGCATCAATGCCGCGCGTCGAAATCCGGCCTCGGACCTGACAACTTTCTGTCTCGCGGATTGTAGGGCTAGAATGATTGATACATCAATCATTGATAGATCCAACAATGTCCGCCCCCGCTACAGGCACCCCCCACTCGCCCGGCCAGGTGCTTCCTTTCCGCCAAACCTTGCTTGCCATGCTGGGCATGTGCTTCGTCATGATGATGGTCGCCATCGATCAGACCGTGGTCGGCACCGCGCTTCCGACCATTGTGGCCGAACTCAAGGGCTTCGAACTGTATGCATGGGTAGCGACGTCTTACCTGCTTACCTCCGTCATCACCGTGCCCATCTTCGGCCGCCTGGGCGACTACTACGGGCGCAAACCATTCGTGGTGGCGGCCATCGTGCTGTTCACCCTGGCCTCGGCGCTATGCGGCGCGGCCGACAGCATGTTCACGCTGGTCCTGGCGCGGGCGCTGCAAGGCATAGGCGGCGGCATGCTGGTAGGCACGGCGTTCGCATCCATCCCCGACCTGTTTCCCGATCCCCACGTGCGGTTGCGCTGGCAGGTCATGCTCAGTTCCGCCTTCGGCATCGCCAATGCCATCGGCCCGACCCTGGGCGGCGCGCTGACCGAGCACTACGGCTGGCGCTCGGTGTTCTACGTCAACCTGCCCATCGGCATACTCGGCCTCTGGTTCGTCGGACGCCATCTGCCGCACCTGCGCAACCACACGACCGGCCGCGTGCGGCTGGACTGGCAGGGCGCGCTGCTCATCGCGCTGGCGCTGGGCAGCCTGCAGCTACTGGTCGAGCTGCTGCCCAAGGAAGGACTGAGCGCATCCATCATGCTGCTGGGTGTGGGCAGCGCGGCGGCCTTCGCCCTGCTGTTCTGGTGGGAACGGCGCTGCCCGCACCCGCTACTGCCCCTGGATATGTTCCGCAATCGCGGCTTGGCCATGCTCTTCACGCTGGCCCTGCTGGTGGGCGTGACCATGTACTCGCTGCTGTTCTACGCGCCGCTGCTGCTACAGGGCGGCTTCGGGCTGTCGCCCCAGGACGCCGGACTGCTGATCACGCCGATGGTGGTTTTCATCACCGTGGGCAGCATCGTCAACGGCCGCATCATCACCCGCATCCGCAATCCCAACCGCATGCTGTACGCGGGTTTCATCCTGATGGCGCTCTCGTGTCTGGGCATTGTTACCACCCATAGCTATACGTCACATGCGCTCATCGCCGCATACATGCTGATGGCCGGGCTGGGCATGGGCTTCATCATGCCCAACCTGACGGTCTTCGCGCAGCAGACCGCCGGCCGCAGCCACCTGGGCATCGCCACCGCGCTGCTGCAGTCCCTGCGCATGATAGGCGGCATGCTGGGCACGGCGATCGTCGGCACCATGGTCAGCCACAGCTATTTCAGCGGCGTCGAATCCACGCTGCGCGGCGCTTCCGCGCGCTGGCTGCCCGAGCTGAACGATCCCCAGATGCTGGTCAATCCCGCGGCCCAGACGCAGTTCCTGGCACAATTGGCGCATCAAGGCCAGGACGGAACCTCGCTGATCGAGATCGCGCGCGTCGCGCTCGTCGGCGCCATCCACGAAGGGCAGCTCATTGCCCTGGCGGTTGCGGTGTTCGCGCTCTGGTGCGTGCGGCGCGTGCCGCCGGTCCAGTTGATCCGCCCCTCCAAACCAGAGCCGGCCGGCGTCGGAGAATAGCTTTTGCCCAAACAACAACAAGGCTTGCAGGTCATCCAGCACATGGGACAGGCCTACCGCGGCATGCAGAGCGCGTTCAGCAGCACGGTTGGCCACGCCCTGCCCCGCTGGCGCATCCTGCTGGCGCTGCATGAGTGCGGCCAATGTTCGCAGAAGCATCTGGCCGAACGCTGCCGGCTCGATCCCGCATCGCTCACACGGCAGCTGCAGGCCATGCAGAAGCTGGGCTGGATCGCGCGCGCCGTGGATCCGCAGGACAACCGTCTGACCAACGCCAGCCTCACGCCGGCCGGCCAGGCCGTGGTGGACGAAGCCTTGCCCAAGCGGGCGGCCTTCTTCGAAGAATCGCTCAAGGGGTTGTCGGCCGCGGATATCGATACGTTGAATCGCGTGCTGAGCGTGCTGGAGGCGAACTTCCTGCGGGCGGCAGATAAGACGCCGAACTAGAACCCACTGCGCCTCCATAAGAAGCGCGGTATCGGCCCATAGCAAAACGCGATTCGCGAGCCATCAGGATCATCCAGAATACAAGCCGTTTCCCGACATAAAAACAAAGAGGCGGCAATGGATTCCGTGTATTTGGTGGTGACCCTGGGCGCGGTCATCGCGGGCTTCGTGCAAGGTCTGTCAGGCTTTGCCTTCGGCCTGGTGGCGATGTCGTTCTGGGCCTGGGTGTTGGACCCGCGCCTGGCTGCGACGCTCGCGGTATTCGGCGCCCTGGTCGGACAGATCCTCGCCGCCATCACCGTGCGCCGCGGCTTCGATCTGCGACGCTTGCTGCCCTTCGTGATCGGCGGCCTGTTCGGCATTCCGCTGGGCGTGGCGTTGCTGCCGCGCCTGGACATGGATTGGTTCAAGACCATACTCGGCCTCCTGCTCGTGATCTGGTGCCCCGCCATGTTGCTGGCCAAGAATCTCCCGAAGATCTCCGCAGGCGGGCGCGCCGCCGACGCGGCCGTCGGCATGGCTGGCGGCGTGCTGGGCGGCATCGGCGGCTTCACGGGCACGCTGCCCACCTTGTGGTGCACCCTGCGCGGATTCGACAAAGACGCGCAACGCGCCATCATCCAGAACTTCAACCTGTCCATGCTGCTGGTGACCATGGGCACGTACTTGGCCAGCGGCATCGTCACGCGCGCCATGTTGCCCATGTTCGCCATCGTCGCCGCCGCCATGCTGGTGCCGGTGCTGCTGGGCGCCAAGCTTTACATAGGCATCAGCGAGGCGCGCTTCCGGCAGATCGTGCTGGGCCTGCTGACGGCTTCCGGAGTCGCGTTGCTGGCCTCGGCGGTGCCGCGGCTGCTGGAGCGCATGGCATAGTTCCGTCCGTACCCGCAGCAATACGGACCCGACAATGCCCATGAATCCCGACCGCCGCTACCTCGTCGTCCAGGCCCACACCAGCGAGTTCCCCGAACCCATGCTGGTGCGCAAGGGCGATCGCGTCGCCGTCGGCGAACGGTACGATGGCCCCGAGGGCTGGCCCGACTGGTATCTGTGCACGCCAACAGACCAACAAGCCGGCTTCGTGCCGGCGCAATTCCTGGACCGCCACGCCGACGGCAGCGCGACAATGCTGGAGGATTTCACCAACAAGGAACTGGATGTCGCGCAAGGCGAAATACTGCGCGGAGAACGCGAATTGAATGGATGGGTGTGGGTGGTCAGGCTTATTGGTGAAGAGGCGGGCTGGGTGCCGCTTGAAAACCTGCGTCTGTGCGATCACACCATCTGCTGATGCGGTCCAACCCGGTCGCTGCCAGTCATCCCGCTATTCACCGCATGATTTGCGGCGAATAGCCAGCCTATTCGCCGCGACCGATCATTTCTCGTCCCTCATGCCGTTCTCGCAAAGCCCTTCCTGAAGCGGCGCGCATTGCTCTTGACGCCTCACCATGAAAAACACCCCAAAGATCGGACCAGGGTCCAATCTTTGGGGCGCTTCTCGGAATGTGCGGTTTCGCTTAGACGTTGAACAAGAAGTTCATCACGTCCCCATCCTGCACAATGTATTCCTTGCCTTCCGCGCGCATCTTGCCCGCTTCCTTGGCGCCCTGCTCACCCTTGTAAGTGATGTAGTCGTCGTAGGAAATGGTCTGGGCGCGGATGAAGCCGCGTTCGAAGTCGGTGTGGATGACGCCGGCGGCCTGGGGCGCGGTGGCGCCGATCGGCACGGTCCAGGCGCGCACTTCCTTCACGCCGGCGGTGAAGTAGGTCTGCAGGCCCAGCAGCTTGAAGGCGGCGCGGATCAGGCGGTTCAGGCCGGGCTCTTCCATGCCCATATCCGACAGGAAGGCCTGGCGGTCGGCGTCATCGAGGTCGACGATTTCGGATTCGATGGCGGCGCAGATGGCGACCACCGGCGCATTGCGCGCGGCGGCGAATTCGGTCAGGCGGTCGAGCAGCGGATTGTTGGTGAAGCCGTCGTCGGCCACGTTGCCCACGTACATCGCGCGCTTGGCGGTGATGAAGCAGAGCTGGGCGATGTCGGCCTTTTCCTCGGTGGACAGGTCCAGCGCGCGGATCGGCTTGGCTTCGTTCAGCTGGGCCACGCACTTTTCCAGCACGGCCACGATGCGCTGCGATTCCTTGTCGCCCGAGCGCGCCGTCTTCTGGTGGCGTTGCAGCGCCTTTTCAGCGGTCTGCAGGTCGGCCAGGGCCAGTTCGGTTTCGATGACTTCGATGTCGGCGATGGGATCGACCTTGCCGGCCACGTGGATCACGTTGGGATCTTCGAAGCAGCGCACCACGTTGACGATGGCGTCGGTTTCGCGGATGTGCGAGAGGAACTGGTTGCCCAGGCCTTCGCCCTTGCTCGCGCCGGCCACCAGGCCAGCGATGTCGACGAATTCGACGGTGGCGGACAGGATGCGTTCGGGTTTGACGATTTCAGCCAGCTTCTGCAGACGCTGATCCGGCACTTCGACCACACCGACGTTGGGTTCGATGGTGCAGAACGGATAGTTTTCGGCGGCGATGCCGGCGCGGGTCAGAGCGTTGAAGAGGGTCGATTTGCCTACGTTGGGCAGGCCGACGATGCCGCATTGCAGAGCCATGGGAATCCTGTGTAAGTACGGTATTGATCGTTAACGTTCTAGTTTACCCCGGCTGGGCGCTCAAGCCCCGCCGGCCGGACCGCCGTTGCGGCCCCGGTTAGGCTGCGGCGGCGGGAACCCAGCGCATGATGATCCAGATCATCAAAATGGGGCCGGCATTGAAAGCGGAATGCAGCAATATGGCGGCGCCGATGCCGCGGCGCACGCGCATCCAGCCCAGCACTAGGCCCGTGAGCCATTGCGGCAGCACCAGCAGGGGCAACAGCCAGTAAGGCGTCTTGCTGTAGACGAAGTTGGTCAGGTGCACCGCCGCGAAGGTCAGCGCGACCAGGTGGAACACCAGGCCGTAGTGCTTCAAGTAGTAGCGCCGCCAGGTCGTATCCCAGCCTTGCAGCGGTTCGGCGCGCTGACGCGCGCCCCAGCATGCCAGGATGACAAATGCGGCCAGCAGCAGAGCGGTCCAGACCTTGGGGCCCCATAGCACCACGGGCACCATCGCCGGAATCAGCCACAGTGTCTGCTTGGGGCGGCGCAGACCATAACGGAACAACATTTCTTCGACCAACGGCGCCCAGATCACCGCGGTCAGCCAGGGGATGTTGGCGGGATCGAGCCGGTGCGTGACGCCGCCCAGCCCGGCCGCAGCCACGGCTACAGGCCCCAATGCAAACAGGTTCACGGCCCACAGCAGCGCGGCCCAGGCCAGCAGTCGACCCGGCCCCATGCCCGGCCACCAGTCGGCCACGAGGCCGCTCGCGGCAGCACGCCCCGGCAGGCGCGAAGCCGGATGCGGATGGCGGATGAAGCGCCAGAAATCCGCGACTTCGCTGCGAAAGCGCAGCTTTCCGCCAGACACTGAAGCCGATTGCCGCTGGTCCGTCATCAGGCCTCGTTGCCGCTATGGAGTTGGCGTGTCGCCAGCGGGAAATCGCCAGCCAGCATGGCTGGCACCACGGCGCGGCACCGGTCGATGACCGCTTCGATCTCTTTCTGTTCCTCGCGGCGCGGGGGATGCAGCACGAAGTCCGCCACCTGCTGGGCCAGGCCCAGCGTGCGGGGATGGCCGATGCCGATGCGCAGGCGCCAGAAGTTGGGGCTGCCCAAGGCCGCCTGGATGTCCTTCAAGCCATTGTGGCCAGCGTGGCCGCCGCCCTGTTTCAATTTCACCTGCCCCGGCATCAAGTCCAGTTCGTCGTGCAGCACCAGCACCTGCTCCGGCGTCAGCTTATAGAAGCGGGCCAACGCGCCGACCGCCTGGCCGGAACGATTCATGTAGGTATTGGGCTTTAACAGCAGCACGTTGTCGGCGCCCAGGCGGGACTTGGCCACCATGCCGAAAAAGGACTTCTCCAGCGCAAAAGAAGCGCGCAAGTCGTCCGCCAGATGGTCGGCCAGCCAGAAGCCGGCGTTATGCCGGGTCGTTTCGTAGTCGGGGCCGGGATTACCCAGTCCGACGATGAGGCGTATAGGAGTAGACATGATGGGGGTGTTTAAACCAAAAAACCCTGCGCATGCAAATGCACACGCAGGGTTTCGGGTACCAGCCGGGGAAAGCCCGCAGGCTTTCCGGCGGAACTTAGGCGGCCGGAGCTTCGGCAGCGCCTTCGTCGGCGGCAGCGCCGCCCTTGACCACGGCCGTGGCGGCCAACAGCGGGTTGGCGTCACCGCCGTGGGGCACGTACGTCACGCCCTTGGGCAGCTTGATGTCGGCCAGGTGGACCGAAGCGCCAGGCAGCAGATCCTTCAGGTCCACTTCGATGAACTGGGGCAGCGCTGCCGGCAGGCAGGTGATTTCCAGTTCGGTCAGGACGTGGCTGATGATGGCGCCGCCCAGCTTCACGGCCGGCGAGACTTCAGCGTTGATGAAGTGGAACGGGACCTTGGTGTGCAGGGCCTGGTTGGCGTCCACGCGCTGGAAGTCCACGTGCAGGACTTGCGGCTTGTAGGCGTGCCATTGAACCGAACGCAGCAGGACTTGCTCTTCCTTGGCTGCGCCTTCCAGCGCCATTTGCAGGATCGACGCGTGGAATTCTTCCTTGCGCAGGGCGTGGTAGATCTCGTTGTGGTCGAGTTCGATGTTCAGGGGGGCAGCCGTACCGCCATAAACGATGGCGGGAACGCGGCCCGCGCGGCGCAGGCGGCGGCTCGCACTCGAACCCTGGACGCTACGCGCAGTGGCATTGAATTTCATGGAAAACTCCAAAAACAATAAATGGCGAAGAGGCTTCGCCGATTAATGCACGGCACGCGAAATGCGCGCCGTGTTGGTTGCACCTTGCCGCGACCAGCAAGGCGCAAAACTCTGTATCCGGACTACCCGTCCGAGGGGACGCCGCGTCTTAATCGACGAACAGCGAGCTGACCGATTCCGCGTTCGAGATACGCAGGATGGTCTCGCCCAGCAGCGCGGCGCACGACAACTGGCGGATTTTGCCGCTGGCCTGGCCTTGCTCGGAGAGCGGAATGGTGTCGGTGACGACCAGTTCGTCCAGTTCCGACGCTTCGATGCGGTCGATGGCGCCGCCCGACAGCACGGGGTGCGTGCAATAGGCGTAAACGGCGCCGGCGCCGCGGTCCTTCAAGGCCTGCGCCGCCTTGCACAGCGTGCCGGCGGTGTCGACCATGTCGTCCATGATGATGCAGGTGCGGCCGTCGACTTCACCGATGATGTTCATCACTTCCGACACGTTGGCGCGCGGACGGCGCTTGTCGATGATGGCCAGATCGGCTTCCAGCTGCTTGGCCAGCGCGCGGGCCCGCACCACGCCGCCGATGTCCGGGGACACGACGACCAGGTTCGAGAAATTGCGGCGCCAGATGTCGCCCAGCAGGATCGGACCCGCGTAGATGTTGTCCACGGGGATATCGAAGAAACCCTGGATCTGGTCAGCGTGCAGGTCCATCGTCAGGACGCGGTCGACGCCAGCCACTTGCAGCATGTTGGCCACGACCTTCGCCGAGATGGCCACGCGCGCCGAGCGCGGGCGGCGGTCCTGGCGGGCATAGCCGAAATAGGGAATGGCGGCGGTGATGCGGCCAGCGGAAGCGCGGCGCAGGGCATCGACCATCACCATGATTTCCATCAGGTTGTCGTTGGTGGGAGCACAGGTGGGCTGCAGGACGAACACGTCCTTGCCGCGCACATTCTCGTTGATCTCGACCATCACTTCGCCGTCCGAGAAGCGACCGACGGTCATCTTGCCCAGGGACATATCGAGGTGGTTGACTACGTCCACGGCCAGCCGAGTGTTGGCGGTGCCCGTGAAAATCATGAAGCTATCGTTTGCCATGATGGATGATGCGATGGTCGTTTTAAGACACTAACGAGGTGATGCGAGGTGATGCACCAGCGGACCCGGAAAATAAAAAAGCTGCTGAACCCGGGCCAGTGTCTTACAGGCGTGTTCAACAGCTTTTTTATGTATTCGGTTGGCTGGGGAGGAAGGATTCGAACCTTCGCATGCCGGAATCAAAATCCGGTGCCTTAACCAGCTTGGCGACTCCCCAACTATCTTGCAATCCAATTCCGCAACGGATGTTCAGTTAACCCAGTACATGCCTGCACTAACCGAAACCGTGGATGCGTTTGGCTGAATGTTTTATCAGCGCCGCGCATTATAGCGGATATTTCTGCTTCTGCCAAAACGGCTTCGGAGAGTTCGGAAAATTCGGCGAATAAACACGCACCAGATCCCGACATGCGAACTGGGTTTCCATGAAGGACTCCCTGCTCAGCAAGCCACCGCGATGCCCCAAGCACTTCTGGGTAAAGACGGTAGACCACCGGCTCCAAATCATTCCTGCCGAAGCGGGAATTAGGCGAAGCAAGAAAGACCGCTATTGTGATGGAAGAAGAATCCCTTGTCAAATCGGGTGCGGAAAATATTTGTGGCGTGGGCACGCTGGCGTCCGGCTGCGCCACCAGATACGCGCAATCCGGCAGCGTCACCGCCGTCAGGTCTTCGCCGACGCCCTGGGCAAATGCGGACTGGCCGAAGACGAATACGGGTACATCGGCGCCCAGCGGCAGCGCAAGCGCCATGAGTTCGCGCCGCGACAGCCCGGTGCCCCACAACCTGTTCAGCGCTATCAGCACCGAGGCGGCATCGCTCGAGCCTCCGCCCAGCCCTCCGCCTTGCGGTATGCGCTTTTCCAGGCCGATCTGCACGCCCTGCTTCGTGCCCGTGGCCCGCTTGAGCGCATGCGCGGCGCGCAGGGTCAGGTCCAGTTCTTCCGGCACGCCCGGCAGTTCCTGGGCGCGGCTGATGACGCCATCGGCGCGCACATCGAAATGCAAGGTGTCGCACAGGTCGATAAAGCGGAAGGCGGTCTGCAGCAGGTGATAACCGTCGGCGCGCCGGCCTACGACGTGCAGGAACAGATTGAGCTTGGCGGGAGCGGGTACGTCGTAGAGAGTCACGGCTGAACGAACAAAAAAAAGCGGTCGCCCGATTTTACCGGGCGACCGCTGATTCCGGGCCACGACGGCCCGCTATTCAAGGCTGATTGACGACCAGGCGCAGCATGATGCGCCGGCCCGGCTCCAGGCGTTCCAGCACCAGCAATTGGGGGCCTAGCGTGTCGTAGCGCGAGAGCCGCGCGCGCCAGCCGCCCTGCTCGAAAGCCGCCGGGCGACCCAGTTCGTCGCGCGACACTTCGGTCGCCTCGGGCGTCGCAGCCAGCTTGCCGCGCAGCCAGTCGCGCAGCCCGGACACGGGCATGCTGCTGCCCAGCGCTTCCGCAGCCAGGGCATCGGGGTTGTCGGCGACCAGACGGGTGCCGTCGGCCTTGGTCAGACTGGCCGCGCCGGGCCGTCCTTCCACCCGCGCCTCGGTCGAGCCCAGGGGATTGGTCAAGTCCAGCACATAGTGGCGGCCATCGTCCGACCACGAGAAGCCGCCCTGCACGGCGTTCTGCTTGCCGCTTTCCTCGTTGACGGTGATGGCGAAGCGGCCGATGCGCGAGAACGCATCGGCGCTGGCGCCTTCAATCGGCTTGGGCGTGGTGCAGGCGGCCAGCGTCGCCGCCAGCATCGCCATCAGGAACCAGCGCAGCGGCGCGGCGGCGCCGAGCGCACGTTGAAACACTGCGGTCACAGGCTGATCCCCAGGCGCTTGGCAACGTCCTGAACGGTCTTGTTCTTGGGATCCTTGGACACCGCGGCGCGCAGCAATTCGACGGCCTGGTCGCGCTTGCCCTGGGTCCAGAGGACTTCAGCCAAGTGGGCGGCAATGTCGGCTTCCGGACGCACGCTGTAGGCGCGCCGCAGGTAGTCGGCGGCGGCCGCCGAATCGCCCATGCGGTACTTGACCCAGCCCATGCTGTCGAGGATGAACGGATCGTTGGGCGCAAGCTCCAGCGCTTGCGTGATCAGATCCAGGGCCTCGGGCAGGCGCTGGTTGTGGTCGGCCAGGGTGTAGCCCAGCGCGTTATAGGCATGCGCATGATCCGGGTCCAGCGCGATGACCTGCCGCAGCATGCGTTCCAGATCGGCCAGGCGATTCTGGCGCTCGTACAGCATGGCCAGTTCGTATTTGATCTCGACCGTGTCGGGGAGCGCCTGATCGGCTGCTTCCAACACCGACACCGCCTGCTGCACGCGGTCGGCATCGCGCAGGATCTGGGCCTTGGTCAGCACGCCCAGCGTGCGCTCTTCCTCGTCCTGGGGCCCGGCGGCGTCGATCATGGCGAGCGCGTCGTCCACGCGGCCGCTCTTGGCGCGCAAGGCAGCCTGGCGCATGCGCACCGAGTAGCGCAACGTCGGATCGTCGATGCGGCCCAATTCGGCAATGGCGTCGTCGTATTGCCCCTGGTCTTCGGCGATGCGGGCCAGCAGCACATGGGCATCGGCCGCGGCGGCGCCGGCGTCGGTCGCCCCCGGCACGGTAGCGCGCTGGCGCTGCTGCTGCACGTCCAGGTACTGCTGCAGCAGGTTCTTGGCCTGCGGCAGTTGCCCGGCCTTGTAGGCCAGCTGCGCCTGCATGAACAGGAGGTCGAAATCTTCCGGGGAACGGCGCGACATGGCCTGCAATTCAGACAACGCGCCGTTGTAGTCGCCGCTGTCGGCCAACTGGCCGGCCAGCATCAGGCGCACCTTGCGGGAGTTGGGGTTGCGGGCGATGTAGGCGCGCGCCTCGGTCTGCGCGCGCTGCGGGTCCACCTTGTAGCCGTATTCCAGCACGCGCAGAGCCGCGGGCTCCGACTTGGGATCCGCCGCCAGGGCCGCTCGGGACTCCTGCGCGGCGCGGGTGTAGTCGCCAGAGGCGGAAGCCACATCCGCCAACGCCAAGTGCGCGGCCGGCAGCTTGCGCACGTTGTCACTCAACGATTCATCCAGGATGCGCAAGGCCAGGCGGCGGTCGTTCAACCGGCTCAGCACGGCCAGCGCCTGGCCGATGGCGGCCGGCTTGTCGCGCGAGGAATCGATGCGGTTGCGCAAGGCCTGCGACAGACCCTTGGTCTGGCCGTTGGCCGCGGCCAGCGCCAGCTCGGTGGAACTGGCCTCGACGTCATTGGGAGACAGGCGCGCCCAGACCCGGGCCGCGTCCAACGCGCCCGGCAGGTTGCCGCCGGCCAACTGGAATTCCAGGGCGCGGCGGGCCAGGCGTGGATCACCGGTATCCCGCGCCAGGCCCAGCATGGTGGTCGCCGCGGAACCGTACATACCGCGCTGCGCGGCGATCTCGGACGCGAGCACGCGATAAAAGATGTCCGCGGTCAGCGAGACATAGGGCAACTGCCCGGGGCGCAGCCGGATGACTTCGGTTTCAGGGTGGCGGCTCTGGGGCGCCATCCTGGGCCCGGTCGCATCGCGCGTCCGGCTGTCGGCGGCCTGGGCCGGCGGGGTCAATATTGCTGCCAGCGCAAGCGCTAGCGCGGCGATCCCGATATTTATAGGTTTGAAAGACGACTTCACGCGGCCCGTCCGGTTGATGGCACAATCTTCGTACACGCAATTAATGATCTTACACTGGCTCATGCCGGAACTGCCTGAAGTCGAAACCACGCGTCGGGGAATCGACGCCGTCATCACCGGCCGGACGCTGACGCGGCTGGTCATCCATGAATCCCGCATGCGCTGGCCGATCCCGCAGGATCTGCCTGCGCAGGTCGCTGGCCGCGCCGTGCTGGAATGCGCGCGCCGCGGCAAGTACCTGCTGCTGCGGTTCGAACACGGCACCCAGATCGTGCATCTGGGCATGTCGGGGTCGCTGCGCAGCGTCGCGCCCGGCGAATTCCTGCGCAAGCACGACCATGTCGAATGGGTCTTCGAGCAAGCGGTACTGCGCCTGCACGACCCGCGGCGCTTCGGCGCGGTGCTGTGGCACCCCGAATCCGACGGCCCCATAGAGGCCCATCCCCTGCTGGCCAAGCTGGGCATCGAACCCTTCGACCCGCGCTTCGACGGCGCCTGGCTGCACCGCCACTTCAAGAACCACGGCGCCGCCATCAAGCAGGTGCTGCTTGCCGGCATGGCGGTGGTGGGCGTGGGCAATATCTATGCGTCGGAAAGCCTGTTCCGCGCCCGCATCAATCCCAAGACGCCGGCCAACAAGCTGTCGCCGGCCCGCTGCGAACGCCTGGCCGAGATGGTGCGCGCCACCCTGGCCGATGCCCTGACCTCGGGCGGCAGCACGCTGCGCGACTATGTCGGGGCCACCGGCGAGCCGGGCGCCTACTTCGAGATCCACGCCGCCGTCTACGAACGCGAGGGTCAGCCCTGCCGGGTCTGCGCCACCCCGATACGGCGCATCGTCCAAGGGCAGCGTGCCACCTACTATTGCCCGAAATGCCAAAGGAATTGACCGCCGACACCGCTGAAATCCGCGGGAAATCCCTGTAAAAACAAGACCATTTGTTTATAGCAAACGTATTGCACGAAAACTAACGCCGGGCTATATTCCTTCCACACACCCTATTCCTATAAAAGTGGAAGGAGCCTCCATGAGCAAGCAATTCGCCTCGCACGCCGACCTGGACGACAAGGTCGTCTCGTTCGAAAAACTGTCCGACAACGCCTATGCCTACACGGCCGAAGGCGACCCCAACACGGGCGTGATCATCGGCGACGAGGCCGTCATGGTGGTCGACACCCAGGCCACCCCGGTCATGGCGCAAGACGTGATCCGCCGCATCCGCGAAGTCACGGACAAGCCCATCAAGTACATCCTGCTGTCGCACTATCACGCCGTGCGCGTGTTCGGCGCGTCGGCCTACAACGCCCAGGAAATCCTGGCCAGCCGCGACACCTACGACCTGATCGCCGAACGCGGCGAACAGGACAAGGCCAGCGAGATCGGCCGTTTCCCCCGCCTGTTCCGTAACGCCGAATCGATTCCGCCTGGCCTGGTCTGGCCGACGATGACGTTCAAGGGCGAAATGACCGTCAACCTGGGCAACCTGGAAGTCAAGCTGCTGCAAGTGGGTCGCGGCCACACCAAGGGCGACACCATCGCCTGGCTGCCCGAGCAGAAGATCCTGTTCGCCGGCGACCTGGTCGAATACCAGTCCACCCCCTACTGCGGCGACGCCTACTTCCGCGACTGGCCCAGCACGCTGGACGCGCTGTCGAGCTTCGAAGCCGAGAAGATGGTGCCGGGACGCGGCCCCGCCTTGAAGAACGCCACTGAAGTGCGTCAGGGCCTGGCCGGCACGCGCGCCTTCCTGACCGACCTGTACGGCGCGGTGAACCGCGGCGTGGCCGAAGGCAAGGACCTGAAGACCATCTACCGCGAGGTCTACGACTTCATGAAGCCGCGCTACAGCGACTGGGTGATCTTCGACCACTGCATGCCGTTCGACGTGTCGCGCGCCTATGACGAGGCCACCGGCTACACCCACCCGCGCATCTGGACCGACAAGCGCGACCTGGAAATGTGGGCGCAGCTG